>DASYEP010000172.1:0-11638 GCA_036498965.1 Mucilaginibacter sp. | reverse complement strand
TTATCTTTTTTAACGCCCATGCCTTTAAAGCCCTCGTTTATCAACCCATAACCGCCGGTAGATTTTGATTCAACATGGATAAACCTCGGGTTATTCACATCGGCTTCTCCCCTATTTAATACCAGGATGCTGCCGTTTGCGCCGTTATCCTTTACTTCTTTCCATCCCATTAAAGGCATTTTAAACTCGAACGAGCGGTTCTTTACAAGTTCGGCGTAAACACCGCCATCCCCGGCTTGGTTAATATCTTCAAAAAATATCCCGTACATAGTTGGCTGCACATGGGCAGTAATTTTATTTGCCGTAATGGTATAAACCTGCTGCGAAAAAGCCGGTTTAACTATAAATATTAAAGAAATGCCAATGGCGCAGAAGACAGAACGATTTTTTTTCATCAATGAAAACGTTTAACAGGGTTGCCCCGATAATATGAAAAATGAAATAATTCAGGTATGGAATTTACCAGGTGGCTTGGTAATGCCGCCCGTGGAAAGCTAAGCTAATACAAAAATTTTAATTGTAAAAACAACATTTAAATTGACGGCGTCAATCGGCCATTTCCTTGTCAATTTGCGCGATGATTTTGTCGGCTTGTTTAATTGCATCAGCATACATTTCAATGCTAATTTCGAGATTGTGGCCTCCTATCCTCAGCAAGGATTTCATTTTGTTTGTTGATAAAAGGTCTTCCATGGATTGTTTTTCATTTCTGTCTATCTCAAAATCCAATATCTTCAATTGCCACGAGTTTACAAAGTTTTCATTGTAGCTAAGGTTGGAAAGGGCCTGCTCGTAAAATGTCAATATATTTTGCTTCAGGCTTTCATTTTCAATATTGCCGATCTTACCACTCGACTTAAATCCTTCGTACCGGCCAATATTAAGCCGGGTTACCGGTATGTCAATTTCAAGGTTTAATTTATCTTTTTCGCCCTTGTCGTATTTTAAGAGGACTTTAAAATTAGAGTCGACCCTGCTTATCGTTTTTTTATTTTCCTCCAGTATTACTTTGTCTTTATTCAAGTCATTTTTCAGACCCTTTAAAAATTCGGTTACTTCTTTTTCGTCATGCCTTTTTTCCGACCAGCTATGAAGCCAAATGGAAAGTGTTACCGCAAAAACGATAATAAAAATCTCGATTATCACCTCTTTCACCTTGTCTCCGGCGGAATGGTTTGAACTTTTCACAGCATCATAAATCTTTTTGGTGTGCTTGGTGATTTCGTCCTGCACGCTGAAACAATTGTTGCGCTGATAGCATCCTAACTCATATTTACTGTAAATATAAGAATGTGAGGCTATTTGCAAAAGCTCACAGATGTCGTTTCAGTTTAATCACTTGTGCCCCGCGTGGCTGCCCCGTTCAAGGTGTATTTGTCCCGGGCCTTTCATCCGGCTTCTGTTCATTCGGCGGCAGCTCTTCAGGAATTTCCTGTATTTCCTTTTTAGGAATTTCCGGCGCTGGTGGGTCGTGTGGTTGTTGTATTTCAGGGCGGTTGGGCCGGCTCGGCATCTCCTCTTGCTCACCCGGAAACGTGTTATGTTTTTTCATTGGCTTTCTAGATGTAAAGTGTTGCTATTATTGATTAAAGCAACAACTAAGCCATTATGTTTTGGTATTCAATTGCATAACGCCACTTGTCGATCAAACCTTTCCCTCAACATATTTTTTAAACCGGTTCAGTACCGCCTGGCAAAAACCCCGCTGCATTTCAATATCATCGATTGTATTTGCTTCAAAGGTTTCGGTTACTTTAACAGGGTTTCCTGCCGAAAAAGCAATGGTTGTTTTGCGGCCATCATCAAGGGTGTAGGCAATTAGCTTATGAGGCTGCACTTCATCATAAGTACCACAAAAGTCGAAGTTGAAGCTGCCGTCTTTTAACCCCATCGCAAACAAAAATCTGCCACCAGGGCGTACATCATTTTCTATTTTAGTATTATGCCAATCGTCCGACAGGTTATTCCATTGCATAATGGCCTCCGGAGTGTTCCATAGTTCCCAAACTTTTTCAATTGGTGCGTTTATTTCAACTTCGGCGGTGAGTATGGTTTTATTCATAATTACATTTTACAACACAAACATAAAGTATAAATGCAAAAGCGGCGCAGTGCAAAAAGGACAATTTGAGGGTGTGATTTTGCCATTTAGTTATTTAGGATCCCTTTGTCGCTTGCGCTATTCTCCAAGAATGTCTACTTTTTTACATGGCCTATCTGGTTGTTTAATATGATTAATGACCCAACAAACCCTATTGCTGCGCAAATAAGAAATAGATAGAACAGAATTTTATTATAATATGCGTTATAGTTACCTGCCATTATTATAATATCTTTTATAAAGAGAATGTCGATAAGGCCGTGGAAAAAGAAACCAAAAAATAACACGCGCAGCTGCCAATACTGTTTGGGGTACGGAAAAAGATATTTTACCAATATGTATTCGATGACGACGGCCAAGGCAACACTGGCTCCTCTCGAATGATAACTATTCCTAAAATTTGAAAGCGTGGGTAGGCCTTTTGTTAGTCGAAAAGCACTGACATTAATAAAAAGAACAACCTTTTTTAAAACGCTTATTTTATGGGTTGAATTTAAAGGCAGGTTGTTGTCCATTTTTACAATGCACTAATTTAGAATTATTAATGGTTTTATGAAATAAACATCTCATAAAATACTTTTAATAATATCCTAAGCAGAAAATTCACTCAAGCGACTGCAATCAATTAAATTAGTGATCTTAAATTAGTTATATGATACTCAACAATAAAAATGCAATTATATACGGTGCCGGTGGGTCAATTGGCAGTACAGTGGCTAAGGCCTTTGCTAATGCAGGTGCGACGGTGTTTTTGAGCGGCCGCCACCTCGATTCAGTTAGAAAGATAGCGGACGAGATTATTGCTTCCGGCGGCAAAGCAGAAGCAGCAGCAGTTGACGCTATGGATGAAAAAGCTATCCATAATTATATCAACGATGTTATAAACCGCGCAGGCACCATCGATATATCCTTTAACCTGATCGACTTGCAGGTTGTACAAAACCTGCCGTTGGTTGATATGACAATGGCCGATTTTATACGGCCAACCACTATAGCAATGCAAAGCCACTTTCTAACGGATACTGCAGCCGCAAGGGTTATGATGAAACAAGGGTCAGGCGTTATTTTAACACTTACCGCAACACCTGGTGCTATAGCATACCCCGGCGTAGCAGGGTTTGGCCCGGCATGTTCCGCTATGGAAACTTTGTCCCGGAACCTGGCTTCCGAAACAGGGCCGTACGGTGTACGTGTAGTCAACATACGTTCCGGAGGATCGCCGGACTCACTGGTATTTAAAAACGCAATAGAAAGCATGCCGAAGGAGATGAAAATTGTTCTCGGAAAAATGGAAGCGGATACGATGCTGAAAAGCCTGCCGCTGATGGCGGATATTGCCAATACAGCTGTTTTCCTTGCCTCGCCGCTTGCGGGCAAAATAACAGGAGTTACCATAGATGTAACCTGCGGTACCACTGCGGGGCTAAACTACAGGAGTGCTAAAATTGATCGTTGATCCATCAAATTAGGCCGTGACTTGGCCTCACCCTGCCCTCTCCAAAGGAGAGGGTTCTAACAGCTTTTTTTAAGTCCTCTCCTTTGGAGAGGATTTAGGTGAGGCAAAGAAGGGTAACGAATTTAAGGAGTTCAATCAGGCCAAGCTATTCTACCACCCTTGTCTTATACAGTTTCATTGCAAATAAAAATATAAATGCATAGCAAATGATGGGCAGGTAATACGATTTAGCTACATCGAAATCTGCAATCTGGCCCATAAAATGCGGAAAAATGGCACCCCCTGCAACACCCATCACTATGAATGACGAAGCCTGTTGCTTATATGCCCCCATGTCCTTAAGGCCAAGACTAAAAATGGTTGGGTACATCACGCTGAAAAAGAAATTAAGCATAATCAGGGCAATAAATGAGGTCCAGCCAAAGGCTTGCGCTATAATGAGGCACATTGTAATACATCCTGCAGCGGAAAAGGCAAGCATTTTATTTGGCTCGATATATCGTAACAAAAACGCACCCGAAAACCGGCCCACCGTTTTTAAAAACATACTTAACACAAAGTAATAAGCGGCTTTTTCGGCAGAGAGTTTCATTACCTCCACGCCATAAATAATAAAAAATGCCCACGTTCCGCCCTGCGCTGCGACGTTACAAAACTGTGCGAGGATTGACCATGCAAAATGCCAGTGCTTAAACAGCCCTTTGATACTTCGTGGTTTCGTTTCTTCTGTGGTGGTCGCGCCCGATAATACCTCACGGTTTGATGAGTCATTACTGATCGCTGGTATTTTTAAAAAAAGGAAACAGCAGGCGATGGCCAGGATCACACAGCCAATAACTGTATATAAAATTTTAACGGCATACAAATCGTTTGAATGCGCTTGTCCGGCCCTTAAAATAAAATATCCCCCTAATAGTGGCCCTATTATCCCGCCAAGGCCATTAAACCCCTGGGCAAAATTCAAGCGCTGGGCACTTGTGTACTGGCTGCCAAGGCTTGCCACAAAGGGATGTGCAACCGTTTCGAGTGTTGCTAGGCCGCAGGCCAGAATAAACAGGGCAAACCTGAAAAATGTAAATGATTCCGTATTTGCAGCGGGGATAAATAAAAAAGCGCCACAGGCATATAATAGCAAGCCCAATAATACGCCATATTTATAGCCAAACCTTTTCATGAATAAACCCGCCGGGACACCCATCACTGCGTATGCACCAAACATGGAGAATTGTATCAGCGCTGATTGTGATTTGGATATGTTCAAAATGTGCTGAAAATGACTATTAAGAACATTACCCATGGCAATAGCTATTCCCCACAACATAAACAAGCTGACTACGAACATCAGCGTAACAACATACTTACGTTCGGTAAAAGCGTGACGGGTATTAAGTCGCAATTGGATTATTTAATTTAAAGAGGTTACCATCAATGGCTTACAAATAAAGCGAAATTGAATCAGTTGTCATCTTTTAAAAATGAGATAACAAAGAAAAAATGATAATTCGGGAATTAATTTGATACAATCCGTATTTTTATGCACCATCCAATCTATAAACTTTTATTAAACCTGGAAAACAATGAGAGATTTATTAAAAAAACTCCGTGCACAAGATAACTCGAAAAAGTCATCGTCTTCAGTAGAAACACATACAGAAGATATCCCAGCCGACAACCGCCGCGACTTTATAAAAAAGTCGGCGATGGCAGGTGGACTGGCTTTGGGCGGTTTTCTGTTTTCGCCGATAGAGGAAACATTGGCGCATACTACCTCAAAAGTGAATCGCAACAGCTCGCCTACCGAGTTAAAAATAACCGATATGCGTTATTGTGTGCCGCTCACCACTACGGGCCGCTGTCCGATCATTCGCATTGATACAAACCAGGGTATCTATGGCCTGGGCGAGGTAAGAGACGGAGCCGATGTGCGCTATGCGTTAATGCTTAAAAGCAGATTGCTGGGTATGAATCCCTGTAGCGTGGAAATGCTTTTTAAAAGCATCAAACAGTTTGGCGCTGATGCGCGCCAGGCGGGTGGCGTTTGCGCTGTAGAAATGGCTTTGTGGGACCTGGCGGGAAAGGCCTACAATGTACCGGCATACCAACTATTGGGGGGTAAATACCGTGATACCATCCGCCTATATGCCGATACGCCTGAGGAAGAGGACCCAAAAGTATTTAGCGCTAAGGTTAAGGATCGCATGGAAGTAAAGGGCTATAGCTGGTTAAAAATGGACCTTGGTATTGAAATGGTGCAGAATATTCCGGGCGCACTAATAAATACAGGTTTTTGGAAAGGGAAAGGAGGCCAGTGGGGCGACCGACCCATGACCCTCGGTAACACCAAACATCAGTTTACCCAGATACAGATCACGGATAAGGGTTTAGACGAAATTGCCAAGTATGTTGAAATGGTGAGGAATGCAGTTGGGTACGAGATCCCGCTTTCATCCGATCACTTTGGTCATTTTGATATGAACAATATTATACGACTGGCCAAAAGGCTGGAGCATTATCGGTTAGCATGGATGGAAGACGTTATTCCATGGCAGTTTACCGATCAACTGAAAGAAATTTCGGAAGCGGTAGAAACACCAATTGCGACCGGCGAAGACATTTATCTTAAAGAAAATTTCATAAAACTTGTGGATGCTCATGCGGTTGATATTATCCATCCCGATTTATCATCTGCCGGGGGCTTGCTCGAAACCAAAAAAATAGGCGATTATGCCGAAGAAAAAGGTGTAGCCATGGCTATGCACTTTGCGGGTACGCCGGTAGCATTTATGGCTAACGTGCATTGTGCGGCCGCTACCGAAAACTTCCTCGCGCTGGAGCATCACAACATCGATCTGCCCTACTGGGATAGCTATGTAAAAAGGGTAGACAATAAACTGCTGATTGATCACGGCTATGGAAACCTCTCAGAAGCGCCAGGCCTGGGTGTGGAATTAAATGATGAAGTTTTAAAACAGCACCTTGATCCGAAAGATAAAACATACTTTTTGCCTACACCGGAATGGAATGAAAAACGCTCGTGGGACAGGCTATGGAGCTAAGTAAACTTTAAAAAAATTACCTTAATTTATCTTATTACCAAATAACTATGAACAAAAAAATAACACTGATTGCTTTATTAATGATAAGCGCTGTTTTTTTAAAGGCGCAAAACGTGGGCTCGTCGTCGGAATATATTAAAACACTTACAGCTAACTGGAAAGGTGAACGTTTTCCGGATGGAAGGCCCAAGGTATCCGATGCTTTGCTGGCGCGTTTAAAAAACATTTCGTTAGAAGATGCCTGGGGGGTGCTGCGCAATAAAGGATTTAATAATCAATTTGAAGGAGACTGGCTGATCATAAATCCCGACAGTGCTATGGTTGGACGTGTGGTTACTGCACAGTACATGCCCGCGAGACCAGATTTGATAGATGTGGTGAAAGCCCAGGGAAAATCTGAAGGGCGTGCACAACAGGGTGGTACAAATTCGTGGCCCATTGATGTGCTGGTGAATGGTGATATTTATGTGGCAGATGGCTATGGAAAAATGGCCGACGGTACTTTGATTGGCGATAACCTGGGCAATTCAATTTTCGCAAAATCGCACAATGGCGTAATATTTTATGGGTCGGTGCGTGATGCAGAAGGGCTGGCTGAGATAAAAGGCTTCAACGCCTTTATAAAAGGTACCGATCCATCCTATATTAAGGACATGATGCTGACAACCATTAACGCGCCCATTCGCATCGGCAGGGCCACGGTACTGCCCGGTGATGTTATTTTGGCAAAGAAGTACGGGATCATATTTATACCAGCTTATTTGGTTGAAGAACTTGTAATTACTTCGGAAGTGACCGAACTGAGGGATGAGTTTGGGCATCAGCGCCTGCGCGAAAAAAAATACCTGGCGGGACAGATCGACAGTCAATGGTCGGAAGCAATAAAAAAAGACTTTTTAGACTGGCTTAACCATTATCCGGGGAAATTACCGATGACAAAAAAGGAACTTGACGATTATCTTAAAGAACGCAATTATTAATAAAATCAGCTACCCAAGGTGCGTGTGCTTTGGGTAGCTACCATAGTCTTTGATAACCGTTTTAAATGGGCAATCCGTCGTTTTGATGCTACTAAAATCGCTACGCCATTTCCGCCCCGGCCCGACCATTTTAAAAAAGCTACGCCTTAGCATAATAGAGGAGATTAATCGAAGGTTAAAATAATCGCACCGGTCTGGGAAAAATATCAGTAATTGCAATAATAATTTAAAGATCTATTTGCTTTATTTAATTATTAATTTATTACATTTACTTGGTTGATTTATAACGATGTACAGATAAGTCGCAACAATAAAGCCGCATTAATTTATGGATAATTGTTTGCCTTCTCCGCACATCCGTACTTACTATTTATCGCAATAAAATATTTCATTGCCGTTGCGCTGTTTTCCCTGATTACGACACCACGGCACATTACGATCCTGCTTTTAAATTACCGTTAAAACGGTGACCGTTGCCTGTTAATACTTGCCGTAAATAGTACTTCTGTTGCTATTTTTTAATTTGAAATCTCAATAATCCTAAACTAATATGAAAAATCCCCTACGCGCAATTGTTTTCTTACTGCTGCTGGTAAGAGTTGGTGGCCTTTTGGCCCAGTCGGGCCCTACAATAAGCTATGCCGGGCCTCAAAACTATACCGTTGGTTCGGCTATAGCGCCGTTAATCCCGGTAAACACAGGCGGTGGGTTGAACATCTACCCCGATTATGGGGAGTTCAATTTGGGTGGAGGAGCAAGGACCTTTACGACGATAAATGGCCTTATCACAGGACTGACAATTGATGCGTCAGGCA
Organism: Mucilaginibacter sp.; assembly: GCA_036498965.1. GTDB lineage: Bacteria > Bacteroidota > Bacteroidia > Sphingobacteriales > Sphingobacteriaceae > Mucilaginibacter. Next base: position 3,230 of record DASYEP010000172.1, on the reverse strand, counting down.
ACTTGTATGCAGCAAATCGTGACCATAACCTGATAAATAAGATCAGCCCCGCCGGCGTAGTTACAACTTTTGCGGGCAGCGGCGCAGCAGGTTCGGCAAATGGTACGGGCGCAGCGGCAAGTTTTAACAGTCCAACCGGAGTAACAGTTGACGCGTCTGGCAATGTGTACGTGGCAGATGCAGGGAATAACCTTATTCGTGAAATCAATCCGGCGGGTGTGGTGACTACCTTTGCCGGCAACGGAACAGTAGGTTCAGCAAACGGTACAGGTGCACTGGCAAGTTTTAATAACCCGCAAGGTGTAACCATTGACGGTACAGGCACTGTATTTGTAGCGGATGCCGGCAATAACCTTATCCGTAAAATCACACCCGCAGGTATGGTAACTATTTTTGCCGGCAGCGGAGCTGCAGGTGCGGCCGATGGCATGGACATAGCAGCAAGTTTTAACGTTCCAACCGGTATAACAGTCGACGCTTCGGGTAATGTATATGTGGCAGATAGGGGGAATGGCCTTATTCGTGAGATTAGCCCGACAGGATTGGTAACCACTCTTGCGGGTCTTGCGGGCGGTCTTAATGACCCAACCGGCGTAGCAGTCGATGTCTCTGGCAATGTATATGTAACTGATTTTAATGATGGCGTTGTCATTAAAGTTTCTTCTAACACCTTTCCTCAAATAACCACTTATGCGGGGTTGGGTACCGCCGGCGGTATAGCAGTCGATGCTGCAGGCAATGTGTATAACGGCGAATCTGGTAATGTGCAAATAGTGGTCCCGGCTTTACCTGCGGGGCTGGGATTTGACTCTTCGGGTACTATCAGTGGTACACCTACAGCAATAAGCCCTACAACAACCTACACTATTGAAGCTGATAATGCCTTCGGCGGCAGTACCACAACGCTCAGTATTACTGTTAATAACTTGCCGCCGGTATTCTCCTATCCTCAAAGCCCATTAACCGTTACCCGCGGTATAGCCATTTCTGTAAGCCCGATCTATACAGGCGGCGCACCAGCCAGTTATGTTTTGAACACCCCCCTACCCGCGGGGTTACATTTGGACGGCATAACGGGCGTGATCAGTGGAACAGCTTCGGCAGCAAGCGCGCCGGCAAATTACAGCATAACAGCGTTTAATATTGCCGGCAGCGGTACCACAATGCTCAATATAACCGTAAAGAACCCCGTGCCCGCACCAAATATCAGTTACGCAAGCCCGAAAACCTATACTACAGGTATGGCAATTGCTCCGTTAATTCCAGCTAATATGGGCGGTATAGTGCCGGCCACCACTTTGGTAGGCACCTTTGCGGGCACCGGCGCTTATGGTGCTGTTAATGGCCAGGCTATGGCGGCAAGTTTTGCTAATCCGGTTGCAGTAACAATCGACGTGCTAAGTAATGTGTATGTTTCAGATGCGGGCAATAACCTGATCAGGAAGATCAGCCCGGCAGGGTTGGCAACCACTTTTGCGGGCGGTTTTAATGGCCCATCCGGAGTGACAGTCGACGAGTCTGCCAATGTGTATGTTGCTGACGCGGGCAATAACCTGATCGACGAGATCAGCCCGGAGGGGGTGGTAACGTATTTTTCGAACGGTAAAGGACCTATTCCATGCGCTCAGTGTCCAAATGGTTTTGGTAACCCTACCAGCATCGTATTCGCCGGCGGCTCTATTTATACGGCTGATAATGGAAATTATCAGGTCGATAATGTCACGTCTGGCGGTGTACAAATTCTTCAGGACTTTGCCAATATTGGCCATACACCCTGGGGAATAGCGACAAGTGGAAATGCCGTGTATACGGATGATGCGCAACAAAACTCGATTTTCCTGGTCAATGGCCCTTTGGGAGGTGGAATTTTGGCAGGCTCTGCCTATGTAACAGGTTCGGCCAACGGCACCGGAGCTGCGGCCAGTTTCAACACCCCAAGAGGTTTAGCAACAGATGCCCAGGGCAATATATATGTGGCTGATGCGGGTAATAACCTGATCAGGAAGATAACCCCGGCAGGCGTAGTGACGACTTTCGCCGGCAGCGGGGCGCAAGGCTCAACCAACGGTGCAGACACTTTGGCAAGCTTTAACCGGCCATATGGCTTGATCGTTGACCCCTTTGGCAACGTATATGTGGCCGATGCAGGGAATAACCTCATCAGGAAGATAGTACCCGGTGGTTATACCATTAGCCCCGCGCTACCGGCCGGCCTGGTATTTGATAACAACACAGGCAAAATCAGCGGTACGCCTACTGCAACAAGTCCAGCTACTGATTATACCGTCACAGCTTATAACGGTGGCGGTATAGGTACAACAATAGTTAATATCGCGGTTGTTCCTGGTACCGTCGGCCTTGCCAGCCTGCACCTCAGCAGCGGCACGCTCAGTCCAGCTTTCGCCACCGCAACAACAGATTATACTGCAAATGTATCCAATTCTATCTCGTCCATTATGTTAACCCCTAAACTGGTTGATCTTACAGACAGCATAACAGTAAACGGAACAATTGTGGCTTCCGGTTCGGCATCTGCCGGGCTGCCGTTAGTGGTTGGCCCCAATGTTGTCACAGTAAAAGTGTTTAAGCTGAGTGCTGCAACAACCTACACAGTAACCGTGACACGCGGACCATCGGAGTACGCTTTCCTGGCCAACCTGGAACTTAGCAGCGGTACGATCAGCCCCACCTTTACCGCTACTGTGTTAAATTACACATCGCGTGCATCAAGAACAACATCAAGTATCACCATAACTCCGATAACACTTTTCGACTTTGAGACAGTGACGATAAACGGTATACCTGTAACTCCGGGCACAGCATCTTCGCCCATTTTATTAAATGTTGGCACTAATAATATTTCAATCGTAGTAACGGCACAAAATGGCAGGAGCACTAAAACCTATACCCTGCAGGTAACAAAGGAATCGGGTGCCTTTCCCGGATCCTTTGATAGTTTTTACCAAACCACCAGTGTCAATGACGATATTGGCGCTATTCAGTTTACTATAGATCACCTAAATGTACATCAGGCTTTGTCACCTAACGGCGATGGCATAAATGATGCGCTGGTGATTAATGATATCGCATCTTATCCTGAAAATAGGTTATTGATCATGAACCGGCTTGGAGACCTGATATATGAAGCGCAGGGGTATGACAACACGTCGAAGGTATTCAACGGCCGCTCTAATAACGGAAAACTGCAAAACCCGGGTACTTATTTTTAC
>DASYEP010000171.1:0-58172 GCA_036498965.1 Mucilaginibacter sp. | reverse complement strand
GAAACAGTGAACTTAAACAATTATGAAAATCTGTTTTGTGTGGCGTATTAAAATTTGAACCCAAAAACGCTGGAGCCCGCAATTTTTTTTTCGGCCTTTCATGTACGTCGTAAAACTAAAGTGGACTAATCCCTATGGAGGGTTTCCGGTTTAAAGTAAAGTTAAACGAATTAAGGGGAGATTTTCCCTCCCATATATCAAGGCCAGGATAAAACCTGGAAACTTGACTATTTAAATTGTTAAAATCTTTCCAACTAATCCGCCTTCGTAAAAAAATATGTTTTACCACCCTGGCTTAAAGTAAAACTATGCCTGGCGATATCAAACTGAATTACAACTCCCGCTGAATTAAAAACGAATTTGTCGCCACCCTGTGCTTCCAGTGGAAAGGCACTTTGACCAGTGGCCTGTCCAAATAATGTTGTGCTATTTTTAGTAATTGCAACCTTCAAAGGAATTTGGGTACTGCCATAATTGCCGAGATATTTATCCAGGTCAGCACTTGAAAGTGTAATCGTTTTAAACTCAGGTACCACAAATGGCTTGTTGTAATAAATGCTCAGCGCAGCAATAAGGATATCATTAGTAGAGTATCGGACACCGTTAGACGTATATGCTATCGACAGCTTATCATCCGGAAAGTAAATAAGCTGACTGATAAATCCGTCAATGCCGCCGTTATGTCCGTAGCCTTTTTTATCAAAAAAGGGAGCAATAAACATGGCCATACCAAAATTATCCCTCATAGTTTTCATGTTCTCCAAATTTGCGTGGCTGATCAGTTTATCGGCAAAAAGAGCGTCAATAAACTTAACCAGGTCCGTAGGTGTAGATACAATAGCCCCGGCACCTCCCGGAATACTCATATCTGTTTCTGGCATTTGATTCCATTTGGATACATAGTTATAAGAATAAGCTTCGTTTTTTAAGGTATCGGCTTTAGTTCCATAATAAGTATCTTCCAGTCCTATTTTAGATGTAATTCGTTCCTTCAATTCATCCGAATAACTTTTACCTGTTATTTTTTCGATGATATAACCCAGGAGTACAAAATTTGTATTGCTGTATTCAGCTTTAGTATCCGGTTCAAATTGTGGTTTCTGTTTCGCGAAAATATCTGTCATTTCAACTTGCGACATTGGCTTACCCATATATTTAATATAAAGCGAATCGTTAGTGAAATTATAGAGCCCGCTACGGTGGCTCAGCATTTCTGCTATGGTGATCTTACCTGCATTTGGTAATTGCGGGTAGTACTTGGCCAAGGCTGTATTCAGCGTCAGCTTACCCTCCTCAATAAGTTGAAAAATCATGACAGCAGTAAACATCTTACTTATGGAGCCGATACGATATTTGGTTTTAATGTTAGCCGGTGTTTTGATGGCATCATTTACCTGGCTATAGCCAATAGCTTTTTGGTAAACTATTTTTCCGTTATCCGATATAGCGATACTTCCCATGTTTTGATCATGAGAATTCAGTGCAACAAAGAAACTGTCTAACCTGGCCTTATTAAAGTTTTGTGCTTTACAGCTGTATAATAAGACCAATACTGACAATAGGGCTAAGAGGGGTTTTCGGATCATTGTGCAATCGTTTAGATAATAAAGGTAGTAAAGTTTCTAACTTTTTGAATGTCGGGTAATCTACGATTATAATCATCAATTAAGATTGACTGTATTAAACGTTATGGTAATAAAATACATGTGTGTCCAGCTGGTGCTTATGCCGTGTCGGCCTTGTGTGCTGTATATTTTTGCCCCGTGTTTAGCTAAATGGTGAACAAGGCATATCGCTACCAGAACGCGGGTCACAAAGTAGGCAGTGCAGCTTCCCAGCCCGTCATACGCGCGAGAACGGCATGCTTCCAGATAGGAGGATTTTGTATAAAACCATTTATCACAAATTTTGACATGCCGGCTTGAAAAGCTAAACTGTAATTCCGACACAGCACCCTTATGATATTCATATTATTTAAGTATAATTGCTGTTAGTCAATCCAAACTTACCAGTAGGGTGCATTAAATGAGTGCCAAAAAAAAGAATCTTAAAATACCTTATGCCGGAACCCCTGGGGACATAAAAGCGCAGAACGCTAAACCCAAACCTGCTAATAAATCAATACCTCAAAAATCGGGGGCGGCAACTCGATCCCCTGCACTTATCAACAACAATTCAAAAAGTCAAACTGAAGAAATGGAAGTACATCATCACCCCGATATTCATCATAAGGAAAAGAAGTGGAAAGAATACCTGCTTGAAGGGTTAATGATATTTATTGCAGTAACAATGGGATATTTTGCTGAAAGTATACGTGAACGTATCGGCGATAAATCGAAGGAGCAAGAATACATCGAATCGCTGGTTCAAGACCTTAAGGCCGATCAGCGGATATTGTCACAAAATATTTTTGTTTTGAAGTCGGGTATACTGATGATGGATACCATGATTAACGTACTCGATCATCCTGCAAATATTCAGGCTAATACCGGGCAGCTTTATTTCCTGGGAAGGCTGGCGCCACGGCTGCAGCCGTTGGCAATTAACGACAAAACCTATGAACAGCTTAAAAGCACCGGTAATTTCAGACTTATAAAAAACATCACCATATCAAACAAAATAACCGATTACTATAAAAAAATCCCATTGGTGCGGTTGCTTGAAACCATCAACGAATCGGAATTTACGCAATATAAAAGCGTGGCTGCAAAAATTTTTAACCCAGAAATATTTATAGGCACAGAGGGTGTTGGCGACGATATAAAAAGGCTTAACGGTAATCCGCCTTTGCGCACAACTAATAACGAACTGTTACAGGAACTATCCATTTATGCAGTGTATATGCACGGCACCAAAAAAGGGATATTGGGCGCAGATGAAGGGATAAGGCAAGCGGGCGCAGAACTGATCTCCTATCTGCAAAAGGAATACAAACTGGAAGAGGATTGAATCGGTAACAGGATGATTCAATTTGCAGCTCGTTTTAATAATTGAAAATTTAATCCGATCTATTTTTTTTTACACCTGTTACTGTAAAAGCAAAGCAACGATTCGGACTATAGCCATTTTGATCGTTGTTAAAAACCCCATGGAGTTTCGAATGCGCTTCGTTGCCTGAAGTTATAGCCTTTGGACAACAAAGCAAAACAATGCCACTATGTACATTGAAAAAAGATATGGTGTATTGGTTTCATTTAAAAAAATGCAACGTATTACCCATTCTTGATAACCATGGGCAATTTTAAGCTGCTTATCTTGTGTTAAAAATCGGCGATATAAGCTGTGATGTAATCAAATTCTTTTACAAGACTGATTTTAACAGTATAAAAAAGCCTGCTATCGATTTAAAAACTATGTTTACTCATTCGGCAATGACATTGAAAGAAAGCCACTTACGATGGTTTTGATTGAATTGCTCCACCTGCCTAATTTGCGATGCAGTTTAATAGCGTAAGAAATTTTAACTATAACCAGACAAGTTAAACGCATTTAAAGACGTAAGGAATAAAAAGTGAAACAAGTAACATTCATCGTAGGATTTATTTTGATACACAATATTTGTTATGGGCAAATATCCTTAAGTAAAGATTCCGTAACAAAAATTTTAACACGCGCCCCTGCCTTTAGTATTTATAAAGATAATTACTTCATCGGCGGTACTACCCTGGGCGAAACTCCTAACAAATATAATTCTGATGCAAAGTTTCAATTCAGCTTTAAGCAACGTTTACTAAATAAACCTTTTGGAAAAGGCGTATTTTTCTATTTGACATATACACAAAAATCGTTTTGGGATATATTCCAAACCTCAAGCCCATTTGGAGAAACCAACTATAATCCTGGTCTGTTGTTGGTTTTGCCTTCCTTTAAAAATACTCATTTCAGCGGTGCCTGGTTATTTAGTCTCGAACATGAGTCGAACGGTAAAGACAGTCTTAATTCACGCAGCTGGAATTTTGTCAGCGTCGGTTATGGGCATTTCTTTTCGTCAAAATTCATGGCTAGTCTCAAAGCGTGGATTCCATTCGGGCTCTCAGATAATCCTGATCTTATGGACTACATTGGCTATGGGGAATTCCAAATTCAATGGACAATAAAAGAAGATAAACTTTTTTTCAATTTTCTCGGAAGAAAAGGGGCGACATGGGACGCAAAAGGCAGTATGCAGACAAGCATTAGCTATAGCCCTTTTAAAAATAAAACGCTCAGCCTTATGTTGCAATGGTGGCAAGGGTATGCAGAAAGCCTCATCGACTATAAAGAAAACACAAGCATGTTGCGTTTTGGCCTGCTAATTAAACCAACCTTCTATAGATTTTATTAAACGGAGTTCAAGTTATAAATCACGTTGCCCATTTGAATAGCCCTTCCGGCACATTCATTTCCTCGCCTTTGTTGATCTTGCGGCCAGCGAACCGAATGATTGGTTATTGCCGGCGATAAGTTAATATGCCGGGAGACCTGTATATAAATATCATCCGGTCAGCAACAGATTGGTGTGTTAGTAGGCTGAGCGCAGTCTACGAGCATATTAAGTTACATAAACAGCCAATGTTCTGATCTTAATAATGCTATTCCACCACTTCACTGATTTGGATCACCGGCTGAATATCTGTATAGTTTGGTATGTCAGTCCGGATTTTGGTTCCATTAACCGCCATAGCATTTTGAAAGGCCGAAACATTATCAAAGTAGAAGCAGCAAATCACTACAAAAGGAGCTGGTGCACCGGCTGCTCCGCCGGCTATTCCTTTATCTATCTGGGTAAGTTTTAAAGCGTCCGCAAATAAACCCTTCACCATCGGAATATGTTTGGTTGAGTAATAATCCATGTCGAATTTTTTACCGCCCCCGCTGGGATAAAGTATGGTTACTTTGATCATGCCTTTCTTAGCTACCTGGTCACCGGTTGGTTTGTTTTGCTGGGCCTTAGCGTTAACAGCCGACAGGAGCATAATTAGCCCCGTAAACATTAGAATTAGATTTTTCTTCATATTAATTTTTTTAATTGATTTCAAAAAATGAGGCAGTAGTCGGATAATACTATTCCTGTTGGCCTATAAGGGACAATTTAATCCGCCACAGAGCGAATTACCATTACGAATTTGAGAATTATATCAGGCTGTAAGAAACTTATTATAAACTGTAACACAAATAAATAGAATAAAAAATACTTCTGCAAAAAATGATGCACTTAGATAGTTTTAGAAATAAACGGAATGAATAAAAGAGCGTTGTTATTTGCTTGTTTTTTTTATTTCATTATCCACGACGTGCAACATCTCAAAATAAAAATCCTCGCGCTAGCTATCTCGACGGCTTTTATACTACCGCAAGCGTCTTCGTGGCTATTGCTCAACAGTCACGGCACGCTGGCGGAAGCGGGGCTTGTTAATCGGTCGACTTAGTCTACATGCATTTTAATCCGAAGTCACAGCTTCGGACAGCGGGATGGCCCGGCACTCGCGTGCCGCAGACAGGTAGCTCGGTTTGCTTACTTGGAAAGCTTGACTTTGACCGCAGTCGGGCCTTTTGCGCCGGCCTCAATTTCAAACGTCACTTTGTTGTTTTCCTTAATGGGTTCGGTCAGGTTGTTGGCGTGCACAAAGATGCTTTCCTGGGTCTGCATATCTTTGATAAAACCGTAACCTTTGTCTTCATTAAAAAAGCCGACGATACCGGTACGGACGATTTCCTGAATAATATCCTCCTGTTTAGGGATGGCTATCTGGATATCGGCCGAGTTGATTTTTAATTTACGCGAAGGATCAGGCGGCTTAGAAGTGATGTTGCCGTACTCATCGACATAGGCCATCATATCTTCCAGGGTTTTACCTTTAACCGCATTTGATTTGCGTTCTTCGGCCTTTTCTATCTTTTCCTTAGCTTTTTTTAGCCGCTTCTTTTCTTTTTCTTTTTTATTGAAAGTTTCGGTTGATCTGGCCAAGCTTATGCTATTTTAACGTTAACCGCACTTGGACCTTTTTTGCCTTCTTCCACTACGTAACTTACTGCATCGCCTTCGCGGATCTCGTCCTGTAAACCTGTTGCGTGCACAAATACTTCTTTGCCGCCCTGATCCGGGGTAATAAAGCCGAAGCCTTTTGATTCATTGAAAAATTTTACTGTTCCTGTTGCCATGATTTTATTTTGAATAAGTGCGCAAGATACGGTTAATTTTTGATGAGGCTTAATAAATTCAGCAGGTCGGTTGTAAAAAATGCCCCGCTACTGCAAGGGCTTTCATGCTACCGCCCCGATGCATCGGGGTGGTACGGAGGCAATGTATCCGATTTGCGAGATACACTTTCATCCCCGCAGATTCTCTCAGAATCTGCGGAGACGGAACGGGTAAGAAACGAAAGCTGATCAGCAGCGGCTTAATTTTTTTGTATAAAATTATTACTACCTTACGTTGGGTGGTCTTATCAGTGATATGCGCTACAAAGAATTCATTCCGGATAGTATTTTAAAACATTATGTTCAATGTTATTTTACATGTGAAACGGATACTGCCATAATTACTGAAGACAGAGTTTTTGCAACCGGCTTTATTGAAATTATGTTCAACCTCGGGACGGATGGTCCGCAGAAAATAGTAAATGGTGATTTGGTAAATGAACCTCGCATACAATTGTGGGGACAAACCATCCAACCGTTCAATTTTGCATCTTTCGGAAAGCATTCCATGTTTGGTATACGCTTCTTTACACATACAGCTGCTTGTTTTTTCAATGAGCCAATAGAAGAGTTTAATGACCAGGTAATTGATTTTTATGATGTAGCAGGGAAAGAAGCCGGGCAGCTGCATTCAAAATTATTGGAAGCTGACTCATCGAATAGAAAAATTGAGTTGGTAGAAAAGTTTTTATTGGCCAGGCTTTCTCGTTTCGAACGTAAATTCAAAAAGTTAAGCATGGTAAACGATATTATGCGGGAATTGAACGAAGACGATTTTTTTGAAAACATTAATTCTGTTGCTGCGCGTTATGGCATATCATCCCGTTATCTGCAAAAAATATTTTTAAGTTATTCTGGTCTTAGTCCAAACCTTTTCAGTAAAATTGTCCGCTTCCAAAAAAGTCTTCAGATAGTTGCAAAAAAAGACTACCCACTTACAGCAATTGCCTATAAATGCGGTTACTACGATCAATCACACTTTATAAAGGATTTTAAATATTTTACTGGCTTTACGCCCTCTCTTTTTTTTTCTGAAAGTTCAACCGATCTTTTGGTCTCGCTAAACAATTAATTTGTTCCGTTTTTTACAATTTGTTCTTGCTTATCAGCAGTAGGTTTGTCGGTATATTATTAAATTAATCAAACATCATGAAAAAAAGCAAAACCGCGTGGACGATCCTGTGCCTCACCTTCTTTTTTATTTGTAATAACTGCAGCGCTCAAACGAATAAAGACCCGGAGTTGACAGCCGTCAGAAAAGTGATAGAGCGTAACAATGTACGTTACTTTGATTTATTCTCAAATAAAGATGAGTCTATCGTCAACCTGTATACCGAAGATGCGTGTTTATTAGTACCAAATACGCCTGCAATATGCGGCGGCGGAGCGCTTGCGAAAGATTTCAAAGATACTTATGCCAGTGGAAAAATTAAAGGTGTTAAATTCGTTACACTGAATGTTTACGGAGACGGTAAAGCATATGTGACAGAGGAAGGTACCTGGCAGGTTTTCGACCCCGAAGGCAGGGTACTCGACGATGGCAAATATTTAAAGCTCTGGAAAAAGACTAAAGAGGGTTGGAAAATATTCAGGGATTTGTTTAATAGTGATCACAGCGGCAAATGAAAAGGGGCAATGTTGGTACGTTGATAATACCAATCATCATTTGGACGATCGGATGCCCTCACCGCCAATTCCTTATATTACGCTAAGTTGCGTATATTTATGCAATAGCTCTTATTGAAAAGAAGATGCTGCAAACATAGTCAAGATCTGGCCAAGGCATAAATACATGATCAGAAAACATTTAGTTTTAATAGGGATCGTTATAGCGATTTTGCTCCTGGTTGTTGCGGCATTTAATTATCCCGGAGGTTCGCAAAAAGACCCGAATTCTGTTGGTTATGATTGGAAGAATAATTATTTAAGTAACCTGTTCAGCGCGAAAGCAGTAAACGGACAGGACAATTTATCCCGACCCTGGGCCAGCGTTGGGATGCTTTTTCTTTGCGCTAGTTTTGGTGTGTTTTTTATTAATTCTTCAAATAAAATTGCTTCAACAAGCGCTGCCAGGATCATTAAATACTGTGGTGCAGGGTCTATGATTTTTGGATTTTTGGCAGTGACCCCCCTTCACGATTTAATGATACCAATCGTAAGCACACTTTCGGTAATCAGTTGTTTCTACATCACGGTGTTTGTACTCAAATCAAAATTGTATTTCCTTAAATTTTTATCAATCATTTGCCTTTCAATATTTTACTGTTGTATGTATTTATATTTTACCAGCAGTTATCTGGAATTTTTGCCGATTGTGCAAAAGGCTAGTTTTTTGGTTGATATTATATGGGTTTTAAGCTTAGAATATTTCACTAAAAAAGAGGATTTTCAGTTTCTAAAATAACCAGGATAAATCTGGATTAGGAAATAACAACTCCATTCATCATAATTGTTTTTTGCCGAAATTACTGGTGAAGAAATTTAAAATTCCAAGTTCTTCAAATACCGTTAAAACACCCTTATATTTTTTCAGTTCCTGATGTACCTTTAATCATTGATTTGAGATTTTATAAAACCCCCGATATTCCTTCAAACCGGTTCAACCAATTACTAATTGCAATCATTAAACTATATCAATTATGGAAAATACAACACTTCCCGGCACAGTGCAGCAGGCAGCCGCGGGTTTATCAGGATTTGATATCGATTTGATTTTATCTGCTGCTCAGGCGCAGGATTTTAAAGACCGAGGATATGATTTTTGTATCCGTTACGTGCCGCGTACTGCTGCCCTGGCAGCAAGTACGATTACCAATCTTACAAATACCGAGGCGTTGGCCATTTTGAATGCGGGTCTTGCCCTTATGGTTGTACAGCATACCGCAAATGAAGGCTGGGCGCCAACTGCAGCTCTGGGAACCGCATACGGGGGGTATGCTGCTACTTATGCCAGCCAGGTTGCAAACCTACCGCAAGGTGTAAATATTTGGTGCGACCTTGAGGTAGTTGCACTTCACACTACTGCCGCAGATGTGATAGCCTATTGTCAGGCATGGTACGATGCAGTAAACGCAGCTGGATATGTGCCCGGCCTTTATGTTGGCTGGGGTATTGTACTTACTGATGATCAGTTATATAATAACCTTTCCTTTCAACATTATTGGCGGGCCTACAATGCGGAGGTAGGAGTAGCAACGCGCGGATATCAGCTGGTACAAAAAAACGCACTGAAACTGAACAGCATTACCGCTGATACCCATGGTGATACCTTTGATCCTAATATCACGCAAAATGATAACCTTGGGGGTGCGCCCCTATGGCTTTCTACCTAGATTGTTATGTTTAAGTCGGCGTTATCATCCACAATAAGAGCAAATGATGGTTTTTTAGCTATTTTCGGGTTGATTATGTTATTGCAAAGGTAGTTCCACAAAAAAGATGGTGCCATTTTCGGGTTTGCTTTCCAGCCATATCCGGCCGCCGTGTGCTTCAACAATTTGCTTGCTGATGGCCAGGCCCATGCCGAAGGATGGCTCTCCAGCGGTCCCGGTTCTTTTGGTTTCGGTTAGCATATCGAATAACTTGTCCTTCATGTCATGCGGAATGCCGATACCCTGGTCTTCCACCGCGATGATGACCCCCTGTGTGCTGTTTTCAAGCCTGATATGAATGGGCATACCTTCCGGGCTAAATTTGATGGCGTTGGCGATAAGGTTACTCACTACCCGCCATAATTTTTCGCGACTTGCTGCAACAATTACCGGAACCACCTGTAAGGTGATCAGCTGCCCCTTTGCGTCCGCCTGGTGGCGCAGCAGGTCGGTGCAATGATACAACATCCCGTCAAGTTCTATCGGCTCCTTCTTGAGTTCTTCGGGCCGACCCTGCATTTCCAACAGATCATTAACTAGTTCCAGGGAATTGTCTGCTGAACGTTGGATGATCTGCAGCAAGTGTCGTTCCTTATCCTGGGGATCTGATCTGTGCAGCAGTGCAGAAGCCGCCATTTTAATAGCGCCCATGGGGCTGCGCAGGTCATGAACTACTACTTTCAGCATTCGGGTATTGTCTGCGTGGCTTTGTTCCAATGCGTGCAGCGTTTTGATCATCCGGGCGTTTTGTCCGCTAATTTCCATTAGCTGACGCTCGCGTTCAACAATGGTTTCTATATGACTCACCCTTTCGGTGATATCAAGGCAGGCGCCGATCATTTCCAGTGGTATTCCCTGTGGGTCTGATTTTAGCTTTGCCCATGAGCGCAGGTAGCGTACCTCGCCGCCCGGCCTTATAATCCTCTCCTCGAATGATGCGTCCTCCCTGGTATTCAGCACATTTTCAATAATCTTGCTCACTCTCCGCCGGTCTTCCGGGTGCAGCAGTCCCTGGTAGCCCTCATAAGTCGCCACGAAATCTTTGGGGTTGATGCCGTATATAAAATACAAAACGGGAGACCAGGTTACCACGTTGCTTTGTACGTCCCAGCGCCAATTGCCAAATTGAGCAAGTTCCTGACTCTGCCGCATTAACATGTTGGCTTCGCTGATGATCTCTGTTTTTTGCCTGTTTTCAAGGATGATCCTGAGCAGGGCAGTGGCTCTTTCCATTACCTTCATTTCTTCCGGCAGCGGTAACTTAGGTTCTCTATAATAAATGGCCAGCGTACCCATCACTTTCCCATCAGCGTCGATTACCGGGTTCGACCAGCAGGCGCGTAATTGATGACTTAAGGCAATTGATTTGTACTTTTCCCAGTTTGGGTCAGTTGCGATATCGCCCACAATTACTTGTCGTTTTAATGCTGCGGCCGAACCACAGGAACCTTCATTCTTTCCGATTTCCTTACCAGACAGGGAATCGATATAAGCTTTGGGCAACGAAGGCGATATGCCTTCAGTAAATCGCCGGTTCTTTATATAATGAAACGAACACAGCATCAGTGGGAATAACGCCTCCAGACCTTCCAGGTAACTGTTCAACACATCCTGGACAGATACAGTCAATAGCGAATTTAGCCGCAGCACATCGTGTTCAAGGCGTTCAAGCGTCCTCAGCCTTTCTGAAACAGAGTTGTCAAGCATAATGCCGCGCAATAGCATCGGTTGGCCTGGTTTGTCAATAACGGAAACTGTATCTTTTATCCAGGCAATCTGGCCGTCGGCCCGGATGAGCCGGTATTCAAATGAGCGGCTTTTGGTGGATCCGCCCTGCAATTCACGGTAGCCCGATACCACCTTCTTGTCGTCACTATGAATGCGGGTTTCCCAAAACGCAGGAGTGCTTTTCCACTGTTCAGCTGAAAAGCCTAAGATAGGCTGTATCTGGTCGTTAATGAAGCTAAATCGCTGCATATCTGTGTCCGCTTCCCACACAATCCCTCCTATTGATTGCAGCAAGGTATGAAGCTGTTCCTCGTTGTTTTGCATTCGTGTTCAGGTTGAGTGAAAAAATCTGATTGTACCTGTTACAGGCTAACTGCGCTTTAAATCGGAACAAATAAAGCGTTGTTGCCAGCCTCTGTAGCGATAAAAATACTTTGAAGCGATCACTTTTACAGTTTCAGATTAAAAATCTTCTTAAATTTAATATTAAAGTTACAATGTTTTTTCATTGCTCCTAATTTTTAACAAATTAGTTTTTAGATAAATTTATTTTAATATGTGGCAGCTCAAATCTTTACTCCTTTTATAAGCGTCACGGCCTTGATAGACTGCTCTTTCAGGTGTAAGAATTGTTTGCGCTCCTCATCCTGCATAAAGTTTTTGAAGTCGTCTTCTGCGTCAAACTCCACTAAATGCACTTCGTATGGTTTTTCAATGCTTGTTTCAATAAATGAAGTCTCTTCGGGCCTTATTCGCAATAAAAGCCGTCCATTATATTTTGAAATTATCGGAATTGCTACGTCTTCAAATTGATGAAAAATACTTTGCTGTCCTTCTTTGATGTAGATAAGTTGGGTTATGTAGATCATATGTTGTTTGTGAGGTTTTGATGTGCAGGTAATTATAGCAATTGAAAGCAATAAAACCTAACTATTTCACCGCATCTTCCCAAGCCTTACCGTCCACCGTTTTTAACCGGCTCGAAACCGGCACATCAATTGACCCTTTGATATTACCCGATTCCAGGTTTGCCTCCCACGATTCCGAAAAAAGTTTACCGTCAGTGTCAAAATAGGCAACTTCCAGCTCTTTATCTTTTACAGAAACAACAACATAACCATTGTATCCCAGTGGATAAGACTCGGTTCCCGTTTTTGTCCTGGTATCTACCATCACCAGTTTTGAATTGCCCTTAGCCCCTTCAGAACGGTTAAACGTGTTTACGTTTAGTTCTATCGGCATACCGCCATGGCCTATACACCTTCCATAAGCTGTGATGCCGTCGCCCACCTGCGCTTTTTCGAAAACAGAAAATTTGTGTTCGTGCCCCCATAGCCATACCACCGGCCGATCCTTACCGATTAGTTTTGCCAACTGGTTAGCGGGTGCCGGGTATTCACCCTCGCCTTTAAAGGCTGTGATATATTGATGATGCGTAAGAATGAGCAGACCACGTTTGTCATTTTTATCATTCAACTTCAGGCTATCGGAAAGCCAATCCACAAGTTTTTCATCAAAGTGACAGTCTGATCCGAATCCGGGTATTAATTCTATAAGCGGAATGTTGCCTATGGAATGGTACCCGGTATCTAATCCCAGTATTCTCCAATACTCATTTTCCAGGCAAAAGAAACCTGCTTTTTGGCCCATATATTTACCGTCCTCATCCCTGAGTCCCAGGCTCGGCAGCAGCCTGTTAAAAAATGCCACGCCACGCGCGTACATTTCATGATTTCCGAGCACGGCAAAACTTCCCTTGCTTCCCCTAACCCATGGCGAACCAGGCATCGTAAAGTTGAGTTCAATCTCGTGCGGCGCTCCTACATAATAAGTGTCTCCCATGTGAATGGTATAGTCAGGTTCGTGGGAAATCATTTTCGTAGCAACATCAAAGGACTCGTTGGTATCGGTCGCCCAGTCGGCCGTTATCGCAATGGAAACTCTGTCTTTTCCTGCTTCCGGTTTTAGCGGGTAGATGCCTTTGTCGGCATCGGTATAAGTTTGATAAGGATAGTTCTTCCCGAACCTGCTCGATATGTAATAATAAAACCACGACCAAACCCTTTTGGTAAAAAAGTCTGCTATTTTATTGGCCGGTGGTTCCCCTTTTGATTTCTTTGTTTCCGTTTCCAAATGATTAAGCAACACACTGCGTGTCATTTTTAAATAATCATTCTTCGAACGGTTAGGCTGTTTATCATTATTTTGTTCGTCCATATTCTACTTAAAAGGCAAGGTTTAATTAAAAATATTTTTTAAAATAAGTATCTATAATTTCAACGCCGAAGAACTTTGAGAACGGTTCCATGGCTTTTAAACTTTCCATCATACTTGTGGTATTCAAGGCTTTCATGGTAGTCATTTGAGTCGCGAAATCCTGTGCAGCGATTTTTAAAAGACCTTTTCCCAATACATTTGTTTGCGCCGCATCGGTGTAAACGGTGGTGTAGAGTACTGTCGTGTCTTTCCAAAGATCAAAGGGAGAATCACCATCCACTTTTTTATAGCCATAAAAATAGTATTGCTTACCATCATAAGTATTAAGCTGCATGTTGTACTTCATTTTCAGATGTTCCGGGTTATCGGCGTCTTGTACAAAAAGATTGAATACAGCGTTACTAACGGTCATAGGTTTATCGGATAGAGCAGGTGCAATCACTGTCCCGCTCATATACCCTGTATGCTGCGGATCAGCAATAAAGATGTCCATGCTCTCGGTTTGGACGGTGAGGGTGAACAAAATAGGTGAAGCATTTTGTTCTCCCAGTTCATAGCCTTTTTCAAAATCGTCCTTTTCGTCTTTGCTAAAAAAGCCCTTCATAGTTTCAGTAAATTGTACCGCGGGTGAAGGTATTTTTAATGTGGAGGTTACAGGCGGGAAGTCATAGGTGGTTTCGCGTCCCATATTTTTTATAATGATTTCACAGGCGCGCTCTGCGACTGCCGAAATGGTGAACAATGGATTGGTGCCCAACGGAAGCGGAAGTACAGACCCATCAAGTACATACAAGCCCGGGTGCGTTGACCCTCCGGTATCGCCGGCAAATACATTCCCAATATCATTTGTTACGCCCTGCGAAGCATCATCGGCCATGCTGCAGCCCCCGAGCGGATGTACGGTAACCAATTCATAGTTTAACAACTTGCTCCATACAACATTCCTGATAAAGGTGCCTCCCAAAGCGTTGGTAGCATCGACCATGGCCTGGTTTACTTTTTGAAAAATAGCCTCTTTACCAACTCCGGGCCAGTTAATTGCCAAATTTCCATTTTTCAGGCTCATCATTCCGTTACCGTCGTCGTGGGTCATCACAAGGTAAGTTTGAGTATGATTAGTTGCACCATGATATGGCCCCCTGATAAAGCTTGTAGCTTCTTCTTTGCAATCTCTCAGCCAGTCGGAGAAACTGTTATCTGAATCGTGTCCAATTGCTACTGATAACGACGCCAAACTTGAGTTTAACAATGAAACAATAGGGGCGGGGATACTTCCTTCTTCGAATGTTATGCCATCTTCAAGCACAGGCTGATTGCGCATATCAATAATGCTGGTTATACAAGGGCCCACAGGTTCATATTTCGGCGGATCAACACTATTATGCCCCAATCCCATTCCGTTTATTGGCCTATCGCAATTATAGGCAAAGCCCAATACATCGCCATTGCCGGTAAAATGATTACCTAGCTTTGATGAAACCGGTAAACCATTTTGTTTTGATCGCAACAATATTTCGGTGCTGCCCAAGGCGCCGCCGGCAATTATCACATTGGCCGAGCGAACAAACATTAAAGGAGCCTTAAACTTGTCCCTTTCATTTCCAAATACATCAAAATAGGTGACCCAATTATTACCTGCCCGCTCCACATGGTTCACATTGATATTACAAAATATTTCGGCGCCGTTGTTTACCGCATCGGGTAAATAATTCATTATCAATGTGTTTTTGGCATAATGGTTACACCCTGTTACACAGTCGCCACAATTAACGCAGTGTTTTTGCTCAACACCAACATGGTTTTTTTTGTCTTCAAAAGTTACATTGATATCGGTATAATAGAACGGTTGTTTCATTTTTTCGGCCGAGGTTTGCATGGCCTTTGATTTTGCCAGTTCGGGATAATTTGGAGTATTTACCGGGTATGGGGCTGGCTTAAGCATATCGGAGGCTTTGTTGTAACCATCTTCCAGGCTTGCCATATCATTCCTGATGGCTGATGGCCACCGGGTGTCCGCAAAAACACGGGGCTCTGGTTTAATAGCAACATTCGCATTAACCTGCGAGGTGCCACCCAGGCCGCAGCCTTTGAAAACGGTTATGCCGTCGCCCACATGAAAATCATACAAGCCGTTCTTTACAGCCTTACGATTATCTGTATTTAATTGCATTTCGGCTTCGGCTTCCATTATGGTTACCGGGTATTCGCCGGGCTGAAATTCCTTACCTTTTTCGAGCAGGCAAACCTTTAGTCCGGCCCGCGAAAAACGGCTTGCGGCGATGCTTCCGCCATAGCCACTACCAATAACTACCACATCGTAAAATGGTTTCAGATCTGTAATTGACTTAGATAACTTTCTCATATAAATTATTTTTAACAGGATAGATAAATATTAAATAAACTGTTTTGCCTCACCCTGCCCTCTCCAAAGGAGAGGGTTGAACTTCGCTTATTTTAAAGTCCTCTCCTTTGGAGAGGATTATTCATAATATTATTTGTTTCTCAAAGGCATTCATGATGGCTTTGCCGTTTAGGTGAGGCTACCCAAATAACTTCCCCAACAACTTTCGTTTCAATTTTAACTTTTGATACCAACCCGCATCTGCATTAACATTTAGAAAAAATGAATTTTTTAAACGGTTTATTGCGGCTTGCACAAATAGGGTGTCAATCCCTTGTTCACCATTTTTGCTGATGTTTACATTAGCTGTTTTATTATCCATACCAACCAGCAAGTCAATTACGCCATGCAGCTGCATTTGAATGTTTGCTGCGTAGCTTTCTCCATTTAAATTAAATTGAAAACTGGTGTCCAACTTCCCGGCTTTACCAACGCTGATCGTGTTATTATGGCCAGAAATCGGATCGCCATCGTCTATTGAAATCGAAGAGAACTGCTGAAAGAAGTATTGCTCTTCCTTCTCCCTAATAAAAAAAGACAATTGAATAGTGACAACAGATAACTTTCCTTCAATATTGATTTTACCTGTAAATTGCTGCCTGAAATGTACACTCACCGGAACCGTTTCCATAGAGGTAGACGTAAATGTTGTTTCACTGCTGTCAAACACATTTTTATTGGCTAAATACTGCTTTGTATCCGCATAGCCCATATTGATCAGGGTATCTGCATTTATTTTGTTAAATAAAAAGTCGGGGTCTAACGGTAATGGGTATTGGGGTTTAATGATATGCAGGTCAATTGGTTTCAGGCCTTTTTGTACCCGGACTGTGTTGGTGTCCCTGAGCCACTCAATTTCGGAAAATACCCCTCCGTTGGCACTTATTTCGATCATGTGCACATATTGATTGAAGGAGCCATTTAAATATTCGCGACTATTGCCAATACACCAAACCAACCAAACCTCTTCGGCGCCGCGTTTTACCGCCTCAATCATGTTGGCGTCTTTAATCCAAACAGCATCGGTATACCAGTCGTTATTAATTTTTACTGCCGGCATAAATATTGGCAGCGACATACCGGCAATAAGGTAATCTTCATTTACATCCTTACCGGGAATACACTCGACAGATTTGGTAGAAAAGTTGCATACATTGAAAGTTGCCTCAAAACCTGTGTTAGTATTTATCTTCTTTACATCAATGCCTAATGCCGGAAATATTTTTTTCCTGATCCCATCGGCGCTTCCTAATGCCGGCAAATCGTCGGGTTTGAAATATTTTTTAATGGGCAACGCTGCCATAAAGCCGTTAAGATTCAGATTTCGCCATTTAACAGCGGTCTCTTTAGGAGTGATACCCGAAGCCAGCATTGCAGTACCAAAAATGCCACCTGACGTACCATCTATATGGTTGAAATTTATGCCGGCTTCTTCCAATGCAATCAAAACACCTGCGTGGTATGCTAAACGCACGCCGCCCCCCGCCAGGATTAATGACCGCTTGTTATTAAGCATTTGAACCGGTACTTCCATTGGCGATAATATTATTCCTG
Organism: Mucilaginibacter sp.; assembly: GCA_036498965.1. GTDB lineage: Bacteria > Bacteroidota > Bacteroidia > Sphingobacteriales > Sphingobacteriaceae > Mucilaginibacter. The sequence continues at coordinate 40,721 of DASYEP010000171.1, read as the reverse complement.
GTATAGATGAATATGAAAATGAAGCTGATCAGCTCGTAAATAAGGAAAAAATAAAACAGCGTATTCGGCTGCCCATCCATAATGATAGAGACAATACGGCTTAAAATACCGCAACCCATTATTACAAGAAAAAGCCTGTTATATTTTATTGTATTAAATATCTCGTGTCTGAATATGATCGTAAATATTCCGAAACCTAATTCCAGCGCTCTTAAAAAACGGTATTGACTCAGCAAATTTATGCGAAACGAATCGGGCAAAGCCTGTACATTGGCATGAAACAATAGTTTAAAGTCATATACGGGATTGATAAAAGCCCCCCAGAAGCCGGCTAACAGAACCGTGCCTATATAACCGTAAAAGAATGCATAACTAATAAGTTTCATCAGCTTTTATCTGTTTATAATAATATAAAAATAATATGCCTGAACAGAAATCAAACGATGCCACCGCACCGCTTGTTAAGTTAAAAATGCCATGCAGAATACCGATCCCTACGGCTATAGAAGCTCCGAATTTTTGAAAGGCTCCCCATAAAAAAGCTGCCCGGTTTGATTGTGCATCATACAAGGCATGTACAACCAGGCCGCCAAACATGATCATAAACATGGCAATGGTTGCAAATAACTGCTTTGTAGTATCATTGATAGCTGCACCAACCTGGCTCAAAACAAAAGCCGGCATAACGAGTTGTACGATCCCTGATAATATGGTTAACAGCGAAATAATTAGAATAATAACCCTGATGTATTTTCTCATATCTGCCGGTATTTATAGGATTGAATAAGTAGAACAGAATAATACACCATAATCACCAGCCACATCACTGTCCAGATGCAAACCCTGACGATATTAAGATGAATCCATGCTGTGAGCACGGTTTGTAGTTCCGCAGGATCGGTTATCCCTGCAGACATTTTGTTATTATATGGGAAAATATAGATTATAGTAATTGCCGTAGTGATAATGATCAGTGCCAGAATGAGGATAGGATACCACTTATCCGGGCTCTTAAATTTTTCTATAATAAATATTACACAGCAAAGCATGATAAGCATCGTCATGTAAGTAAAAAAATGCGTAGCGGCAGTAACCTGCGGTACAAACTGATTGTAGTAAGTAGCGGTTGTAAGTTTAGGCGCAATTGGAAATGAAAACAACGCGAGTGACCAACCGGTTCCGAAATACATTGAAAGGCACGCAAATAGAACTGCTTTGTTGATGGTTAACAGATAAATTTTCATCGGCTAAATTTTAAACTTTTGGTAATCGGTAATGCTTGGCGCGGGCAGCCAGTCTTCATTTAATCCGAGGTTAATGACACTTTCAAAACCTTCAGGGGTTACCTTGTCGGGTTTGTCCTTATAGGTCATAAACCAGCATTCAAAATGATCGTCGAGTACACCATTTGCATTGGGCATAAATGCAGTAAATAAGGGTTTGCTTTCTATATCGAGGTCACGCATATAAGCTGTTCGGGGGTGATCACCTATGTATAAATTGCCTTTGGCCTTTTTGCCAAGAGAAATTCCGGCTTTGGTATTGAAATAAATATTTGATGCCATCAGCATATTGCGGAAATGGCTATAGTTTACCGTACCTACGTTAAGCGGGAAGTTGCATTTGGCCGGTTTATCTATCTCAATGCGGAAGGCAAATTTCCCATCAAGTTCATATTGAGCGGATACCATGGTTTCGGTTATTTTAAAATCTAGGTTGGCTTTATGTTTTGGCATTCCCCAAATTCCTTTTCCACCTTTTACCGAAATTTCGGTACTCACCGGTAACTCAAGTATATATTGTCCGGTATGATACAGTTTCATAAACACCGCAGGCAGCATCCTCGGCGCCGGATTTTTGCCCCGGGTACAAGCTATGGCAATGCTGTATTCCACATATTTACCAATGTTGGTATGAAGATAATTGATAACGGTAACCATAAAAATGGCTTTCCCATTTAGATACTTTACCGCATGCAGTTCGTCGCCGGGTAGTAGTTTATTGGCCTTATCATAGTCGCACAGAAAAGCGGCCATCAAAGCCGGCGAATCTTCAGTCGAAACAGGCATAGTAAATGGTATGCCATCAACCAGGGCATAGCGCCCGGTATAATCTTTGATTCGTTTAGGTATTCCCATAATAGGTTTATTTTAGTTGTTCAATTCATAAATCATAGCCGGAAAAATGTCATTATAGGAGTTTTTCCCCATAAAAATATCCAGGTGGCTATAGGTATCGTACAAATGCAGCTTATGAAATCCGGGTTTAAAAGAATCGAAATAATTGAAAGTATTTACCTGGCTTATGCTTTTAAAACACTTGTTTAGCCTTCCGGCGAAAAACGCAAAGCGTGCCTTTGTTTTCGGCTCCCCAGCGCTATAATTTACATTGCCATCGGCGGATACAAGTGTGCCGGCCGCCAGGCATTTTTTAATATGATCAAAAAAGGACATGGGTACATATCCAAATTCCTCCCTCACCCAGTTTTTGGTTTTATCCGAAAGGTTGTCCAACTCCCACAAGGCGGGATGTCCATAGCCATAGGTAAAGCTTACGAATTTGCCCACGTGAGTGTCATTTTCCCAATGGGTTAGATCAACCATTGTGCGGAACATCTTTGATGTAAAATCAGGTGCGTCATCCCCCCAATGCGGGTTAAGATAACTTGTGATCGGTTTCACCAGCGGAATAAGGGTATTTATTTTAATTTGGGCAACGCTTGAAACCACAGGATGCAGGGAGACAGCATTACTGACAATGGTTGTAACTTCGGGTACCAGGCCCTTCAGTACCGATATCATAAAGCTTGTTGAACCCTGGCAATGGATTACAGCCTTAATTGTTGAATATCCGGTAAGCCTGCATACTTCCTTCACAGCAACGGGGTGATCGTTTTCAGCAACTATATCCAGGTTCCATTCATTATTTTTACATTCTATGCTGCCACGCCAGTTTTCGAGCCAAACGTCATAGCCATCTTCTGATAGTGAGTCGAGAATATTTTTTTCATTTGGGGCGTTAAAAATATTACTGCGTACACCCGCGCCGTGAACTAATAACACAGGACCCCTCGGAGTAGGTTTATTATTCTTTAACCTCCAAAGATTACAGTTAAAACCGTCGAGCGAATTAAATGGGATCACATCAAATTCATGCATAAAAAAGGTTTTAAAAATTAACTCTTTTATTAATGAAATAGCAATCCATTTAAAAGGAAATGCTATCCGGATAACACAATTGACAAATAGAAAAGCACAGACGCAATTAGTGGGTAGTTAATTGCTAAAAAGATAGTTTAATTATTAGGTAAATTGATTTAAGATAATGGTTTTTAGTATATTACTAAATATAACACTTTAACTTCATCAATAAAAAGTATATAAATCTACATCAATAAACCATTAATGCAATACGTAATTTTACGTAATTTAACTCTTATTTTAACAATGATGAATTGTCAAAATAGCTTTCATGTTTTGCCTCACCCAACCCGCTGCAAAGAGTAATGGCCAATGAAAAGACAGAATAAGCTTTTTGCTTCTAAATTCCGTCGCTGTGCCACCGCTAAAAGCGACCGCCTACCGCCTAAGCTTTAGCGGTGGCGCAAGGCGGCACACGGTCGGAAAGGTAAATGGTATTAGCTAAGGAAAAACAGACTCCATCGGAGTCAAATATTTGTAGAGAATAGGCAAATAAGCATGCCGCGCCGTCAGGTGCGGAACACCGCGTTTAATTATACAGCGGTTGTGGCATACCTGACGGCATGCAAAACTTATGTCTTGTTTTTCTACAAATATTTTGCACCGATGGCGCATTGAGTACCCGAATGTTCTCCTTTACTTAATAGCATTGCAGGAGGGATGGGGACCGGCTGTGTGGAAAGGCAGGCAGAAGCTTATTCACCATTGTAGTCGCAGAAATCCCCTCACAGCAATCTCCCGCTGCCAGGGAATCGCACTCTACGTTGTTTCAAGGCTCCCAGGCTATTACTCTCCAAAGAAAAGGGCTTAAACTTCACGCTTTTAAGGCTCTAACCTTTGGAGAGGATTTAGGTGAGGCAAAAGATTGAATAATGTTCTTATAAACTTCTACAGCAGGAGAAGGGACCCGTTTTAGCGACGGGTCATTATCCAAGTCAATACGGTACAGACCGAAATCACTGTCAGGCCCTAACTTTAGTCCCCACTCGCGATTTGTTGTGATGGACCAGCACAGGTAGCCCTTAATTTTTATCCCTTCAGCAAGTGCCCGTTTTATTTGGGCAAAATGGATTTTCAGATACTCAGCCTGTGTTACATTGCAGGCATTTATAACGCATCCGTTTTCAATGATGATGATTTCCTGGCCGGGAAAAAGTTTATGATGGATTTTTAACAAATTATAAAGGCCGCCGGGCCAAACCGGCGCCGACGTGTATTTTCCTTTTGAAGCCTTACCAAGGCGTATCAAGGGCCGGGGCAAAAAGTATTTTACTCCCCAATAATAGTCAAATCCAACAAAATCCTGTTGATGAGCACAATCCGCCGGGCATAAAAATTCAGGTAACTTGCCAGCCATCCCGAGGTTCCACCAATTGCTGTTGAAAATAGTGGTCAGGATGCTTAAACTTTGCAGGATAGGATCAAATACCTGGAAAATAGACCTTATGCCCGGCAGCCTTTTTTTTGTGGTTACCGGGAGGAATTTGATCTTACTATCATCTCCGAAAATGGTTTTTGCCACTTTCTTTGCAAGGTCTATCTCCAAGCCTGTAAATTGATTTGTTTCAGGATCGCAGTATCCGAAGTCGGGGACATCCTTTTTTACAGCTGCCTTTATATAACCCCTGTCCTGGATTTTGCGCAGGCGCGACCCTTTTTCGGCTAACGGAAGGGAGGCGGCAGTTTGAAACGGGGTGGGGGTGGAGGTCGCACTGTTTAGGTAAGCGAGCACTTTTTTCTTTGAACTATTAGCGAAAGCCTCGCGGGGTAGCGTTATTTTATCAGTATAGTTTTCGTAAACGTTGCTATCACGGGTATTTTCCGCCAGGAAATTCTCTACCGTTAAATTGACAGCATCAAGCAGCAATGGATTACCTTTTGGTACACCTACTGCATAACGTTCTTCAGTTAATCTTTCTCCTATAAAATTATATTTGAGGGCTTCGGCAACAACATAATTTTTAAGCACGCTTTCATCATTAAGTATGGCGCTTACGGTATTTAAATCAAGCGCCTGTATGGCTGATTTTGTATCGATAAAAGCGATACTTTTAGAATTTGGAAAGAAATTAACAAACGTGTCCTCTGCTGAAGAGCCTTTTATTACGGCAATATTCTTATTGTTCAGGTCGCCGAAAGACGCAATTTTATTTATAGTGGAGGTTAATAGTCTCTGTCCATCAACATAATAAACCTCCGAAAAATCGATTTCGTTTTTTCGCTCGGGAGTGATGCTTAACATTGCCACCACTAAATCAACATCAGTATGCCACAATGGAGAATGTTCGATGTAGCGGTAACCTTTCTTTTCCCATGAAGCCTCTTTCAGGTTGCTGACTTCCCAATCAACAAACCAGCGGGAAAATTTTGGCAATCCCAATAAAAATGGATTTGCCCCAACTTTGGCTTCGGGATATTTTTGTTTTATCAGGTCCCGGGCAGCTTTGTGGGCTTTAAAGATATTGGGGATAACGGCTCTCACCTTCTCCATTTGTTGTTTATAGGTAGTTCCAAACGGCAGCCCGGGCGGCAGTTTATAATCTCCTGTTTTAAAATAACCATATACAAGCTGGTTGGGCTCATTAAAAGTTATCCAGTATGTTATTAAGTTTCCTAATCTTTTAACCACTTCCGCTGTATAAATTGAAAACAATGCCGGGAAATCCGGCGCTACGGAACCACCTCTCTTTTCAACGTGTACAGGCCAGGTGTAATGGTGCAGCGTAGTAACGGGTTCCATTCCATATTCCCTTATTGTCTTTATAAGTTCTCGATAATGCGCAAAAGCATCATCATTAAACTGGCCGGGAGTTGGTTCCAATCTTGACCATGCCAATGAAAACCGGAAGGCTTTACATCCCAGGTTACTGGCAAGAATGATATCTTCTTTAAAGCGGTTCCAGAAATCGGTTGCCTTTTCTCGCTTGGTGAGATTTCTCTCCTGTTCCCATAAATCCTGTATATCTTCATATCTCTCGTCGTACGCTTCGCACTGGTGATCAGCAGTGGCAACACCAAAAATAAAATCATCCGGAAGGTGGGCAGAATTGTGTTTTTTAAAGATCATAGGCATTTCTTTTTCAAAAAGAATGTTTTCGGCTTTTATAGGGATGGAAATTTACATAACAGTCGGTTTTAATCAATGATACGCTCTTCCAGCTTTACAGTAACCGTATCCCCTGCTTCTTTCGCAATCGCTTTACGTACATCAGCCTTTATCGGTAACTTATGTGTGCCGTTGCCCAACGCCATGAATGAGCTTTTAAAGGGATGACCGTTCACCGTGCCGCGAACTTTTACTAGTCCCCGGGGTCCCGAAAAATGCAACAGAATCAGGCCAGATAACATAGGTCCATCCACCCTTGTTGGGGCTTTTTTGCAAGGCCGCTGTAAATTGTTGATTTAGCATATTATCATTTATAAATATAAATTTAATCCTATACTAAAGTTATAAACTTAATATTAAATTTAATTTCAAAAATTTTAATGTTGTTGCTCTCCAATATAATTTTTGGCATTATTTGCCTCACCTAAACGGCGCAGCCTTCATGAATGCCTTTAAAAAAATTACAACGTGAATAATCCTCTCCGAAGGAGAGGACTTTAGCTTCGCTCTTTTAAAGCCCCTCTCTTTTGGAGAGGGGTTGGGGTGAGGCGAAAATGCAATAAATCTTGAATTAAATTTTAACTTTTAATAAAAAACTTACTTAATTTTATAATCTGATTTACCTGTAATCTATCAATCTATCAAAATATGGAAAAGCAACCAACCGTAAAATTAGCCGGAAGTTATAAACCCGCAAAGAGTACCGAAACGCAGAAGGAGCTGAATAAAGACGATATTATTGAAGTGACCGTAAGGTTGCGCAGGAAGAAGGCGTTGCCTCGCGTGTCTTTAGGCGGACAATTGTTAACCAGAGCAACTTACGAAAGTGAATACAGCGCATCGCAGGATGATGCAGACAAGGTTGAAGCCTTCGCCCATGCAAATCTTTTAACAACCGTTGCGGTTAACCTGGCAAGGCGAAGTGTTATCTTAAAAGGAAAGATCAGCGATTTTGAAAAGGCGTTTTATGTTAATTTGAATGGCTATCAAAGCGATTCAAAACATTTCAGAAGATTGACCGGCGAAATCCAGATCCCCGCTGATCTTAAAGATATAATAAAGGGCGTTTTCGGGATGGATAATGCTCCAATTGCACGTCCTATGTTTAAGGTCGCAAAAAAGGACGGCGTATTTATTGCACACGCAGCCGCATCGCAAGCGTTTACGCCCAACCAACTGGCAAACATTTATGGTTTCCCCACAGGCGTAACAGGCAATGGCCAATGCATTGCTATTATTGAATTAGGCGGCGGTTTTCGTACCGCAGATATAACAAATTATTTTAATGGTCTTGGTATAACGCCGCCAGTGGTAAAGGCAATATCTGTTGATGGCGCAACAAACAAACCAACAACCGCCGATGGTGCGGATGGTGAGGTAATGCTGGACATTGAAGTTGCGGGCGCTGTTGCCCCGGGAGCACAAATCGCGGTTTATTTTTGTCCGAATACCGACCAGGGCTTTTTGGACGGTATCACTACAGCCATTCATGATACACAAAACAAACCCTCTGTTATTTCAATCAGCTGGGGGGCAGCAGAAGTAAACTGGACCCAGCAGGCGCTGGATAACTATAATGAAGCGTTTAACACTGCCGCCGCCCTGGGAGTTACTATTTGCGCAGCAGCCGGCGACAGTGGTTCCTCGGATGGCGAAACAGACGGCAAAGTACATGTTGATTTCCCGGCGTCAAGCCCGTTTGTGTTGGGTTGCGGTGGTACAAAGATCGTGGTAAACAACAATCAGATTTCATCGGAAACGGTGTGGCATGAAGCCAGTGATTCTGCAACCGGGGGAGGAGTAAGTGCCTATTTCCCGATTCCCGACTATCAGGCTAATGCCAAAGTTCCACTGGAAATAGATACGCAATTTCAGGGCCGTGGCGTACCGGATGTAGCCGGCGATGCTGATCCATATAGCGGCTATAAAGTGTTGGTTGACGGGCAGCAAATGGTGATAGGCGGTACAAGTGCAGTTGCGCCATTAATGGCCGGACTTATTGCTTTAGTAAATGAACAGACCGGAACCCCTGCCGGCTTTATTAATCCACAATTATATGCTAATCCTAATTTATGCCGTGATATTATAAGCGGAGATAATAAGACCACTAAAACTAACACAGGTTATGCTGCCGGGCCAGGCTGGGATGCTTGTACAGGGTTAGGCGTGCTTTCAACACTTCAGGTGTCCACTTCGGCCGTTTAAGCGCGCGGTTAAATTTTTCGAACAAAACAATCCGCAAGTGGCCGCGGATTGTTTTGTTATATGCGGTTTGGATTGCGGATAGGCTTAAGCGTTTGATTTTGATAGATTGCAGACTTTGCTGTAATTAATTGGGACGAAATAATATTGTCAAATTCAATTGGTGATATTAATTACCTAATGTTATAATTAAAGTTTTTATTTATACATTTATCTATTACCCCTGATTTTCAACACATAACCTTTTGAAAATGAAACCAAAACACTTCATCGCAAATATCCGTTGCTGCATATTTCTGTCCCTGGTTATATTGACCACAAGCTGCGGCAATTTTTTTAAAAATGCCGGCAGTGGTGTAGTGGCGGGCGCAAGTACACAAACAGACTCGTTAAGCCGGGCACTGGTTAGAGGAATGATCGAGGAACTCGATGATCCCCAAACGAAAAAAAAGCTTGCTCATTTTGCTGATTCAATAATCACTGCAATAAATAATTCCCTTGCACCCAAGGTAAGGGGGTTGGAAGACAGCCTTCTTAATCATAAGGTTTTGATGTGGGCCGATTCGATGGTTGAAACGCTCACCGGGAAAAAACTGCAATTGAACGTACAAAATTTGCAGGCCATAATGGTTGGAAAATCAAAAGCGGATGTGCTGGAGATCAGAAATTCTTTTAAGGATTTATTTGACCATATTTTAAGTGACACCACTAACAGTAAGGTAGGTAAAATGCGCGACCAATTGCTTGGCCCGAAAACAGATTCGGCCGTTAGCATGATCGTGGATCACGCAACCAAAAAATTTATGGATAGATATAATACTGACCTCAATCCCACTATAAAAGGCGATGTTTCATTTGTAACCCAGCATGCTATTGCTTTGCTGGTAACGCTTGGACTAATAGCCGCGGGCATAATACTACTGGTTTGGTGGAATAAGATGAGGTACCAAAAAATGGTAACCATGCTTACAAAGCATATCAACAAAATACCAGATCAACAGGTATACGATAAAGTAACCAGCAGCATCAAAGACGAAGCAATCTCCACCGGCCTTGAGCCCCGTTTAAGGAAAATACTGCAGGCTAACGGTCTGCTAAGAAATGAAAACTGGAATAGTAAAGCATCCAAATAAAAGTTAAACGCTTGCTTTATTTACCTTTCTTTTGATTAAAGGTAGAATAGAAAAATGTGGCGCCAACAAACATCAGGATTATCCCGATAAAAACTGGCCACTTGGATATCATTTCACCGCTGTGTGAAATTGTTATCTCATCAGAATCCACAGGGTTAACTTCAGATTTGAAGTAAATACACAACCATACTGTAACTATTAAGCCAAGTATAAAAAGTAATATGCTGATTTTTCTCATAATGATTAGTGCTGACAACAATTGCTGTTCAACTCGCGACAAAGTTATAATTTATCCACAACTTTCAAATTAACTCTTTTTGAAATTGTAAATTATAAACACCGAATTCCTATCTTCAAATCTTCAAATCACATTATGGAAAGAAGAGAATTTATAAAAACCGGTTCAATAGCAGCTGCGGGGCTGGCGCTATTGCCGACAGAGAAACTTTTTGCGTTGAATAAAGAAAAAGTAAAACTGGGTTATATTGGAGTTGGCCTTCGTGGCCGAAATCACATTCAGGAAGGTTTACTGCGGGATGATGTTGAAATAGTGGCTATTTGCGATACCCAGGAAAGCTCGTTGAAATATTGCCGCGAACAATTTACAAAGGCTGGAAAACCATTGCCGCAGGAGTTTACCGGCGGATTAGATGCTTATAAAAGATTACTGGACAGAAAAGATATCGATGCTGTGATTATTGCCACACCATGGCAATTCCATCACCCGCAGGCCATTGATGCCATGAAGGCTGGTAAATATGTGGGTTGCGAGGTAATAGCAGGTTTAAGCATAGAAGACCATTGGGACCTGGTTAACACATCCGAGAAAACCAGGATGCCTTATATGACCATGGAAAACGTTTGCTACCGTAGGGATGTGATGGCAGTTTTAAATATGGTACGACAGGGTTTGTTTGGCGAATTAATTCATTTTGAGGGTGGCTACCAACATAACCTGCGCGAGGTTTTATTTAATGATGGTACACATTTTTACGGCCACGGCGTAGAATTTGGCCCAAATGCATTAAGCGAGGCCCAATGGCGTACCCAATTTAATATAGACCGTAATGCGGATATTTACCCTACCCATGGTGTTGGTCCGCTAATGCAATATGCCGATATAAACAGAGGCAATCGTTTTACCAATCTTGTATCATTCAGCTCAAAAGCGCGGGGGCTGTCCGCGTATGTTGAGGAAATGTCGCCGGGCAATAAAAACGCAAAAATAAATTACAAAAATGGCGATGTTATCACCACTATGATTAACTGTGCTAATGGCGAAACAGTTTTGCTTTCGCACGATACACACTTGCCGCGGCCATATTCGCTGGGTTTCAGGGTACAGGGCACAAAAGGAATTTGGATGGATGTTGCCAAAAGTGTATACATAGAACACCAATCAAAAAAGGATGACCAGTGGGAAGCAGTTGATGATTGGTTTAAAAAATATGACCACCCACTGTGGAAAAAGTATGAAGATAAGGCCGAAGGCGCCGGGCATGGCGGAATGGATTGGTTTGTATTTAACGGCTTTATACAGGCAGTAAAACAAGGTAAGCAGACCCCTATTGATGTTTATGATTCTGTAACGATGAGCGTGATCACTCCATTGTCCGAAAAATCAATAGGCGAAGGCAATACTCCGCAACACTTTCCCGATTTTACAAAGGGTAAATGGAACGCCAGGAAAAATACATTTGCACTTGATGACAGTGGTTTTTAAGATTCTTTTTAGTGTCGGGACAAATGTTAAAATTATTATGGGAATTTTGTAACCCCAAGGCTAAAAGTACGTATATGGGTTTATATCTTTTATTTCCATTTTATGTACCTGCATCCCGAAATCTTAGAAATTTTAAGCACGACAGATCCTGACGTTTTTGACGTTAATTTTAACAGCGTTAGAAATGCCGAGCGATTGTTAAATTATATTGAAGATATAAACCTGGAAAGAACTGGAAAATTTGAGGTAACACCTGCTGAAAGCCTTTACATGCTTTGGAGCGTTGAAAATTGGGATTTCCATATAGAGTGCTTAAAAAATGGCAGGATACTTTATACCTTCCGTAAAAACGGATATGGAAAAATCTTCGGGTTCGCCTCTATCGATCATTTTATTCCATTGCTGGAAAGATATTTGTTAATGGAATTCAGATAGGCTTTTTGTCGTCGTATTAGGCGGCTTTAGAATAGTTTAAAAATAAAAATGCGCCATTGCGAGCAATGACGCATTTTTATTTAAAACAGTATTTTATAATTTAACCCCCCTCAAAAACTCTGCAATACTCATTTGTTTTTTGCCTTCCAATTGAACCTCGGTAACACAAACAAAACCATCTTTTGCGGCAAATTTTAAAAACGTTTTATTATCGGTTAAAAACCCGCCGGGTAATATACCTGGGTCAGTTAATTCGTACTCCGCCCTGAATATTTTCAGAGATTTGTCCTTTAGGGTTGTGTAAGCAGTGGGAACAGGGCTTAAGCCGCGTATCCTGTTGTAAACGGATACAGCAGGCTGATCCCAATCGATAAGGCAATCCTCTTTAAAAATTTTGGGGGCGTGTTTCAATACATCTCCGGCTATCAACATTGATTGAGAGTGCTCATTGTACCTTCCGCTTTCAACTCCTTTTACTGTTTTTACCAGTAAGCCCGCTCCCTTGTTCATGAGCCTGTCATGCAGTTCTCCCGCTGTTTCGTGGCCTGTGAGTGTTACCTTTTCGGTAAACAAAACATCGCCGGTATCTATCTCGTGCCTTAAAAAAAATGTTGTTACACCGCTTTCTTTTTCACCGTTTATAATAGCCCAGTTAATAGGGGCCGCCCCGCGATATTGAGGCAGCAGCGATGCGTGCAGGTTAATGGTGCCTTTTGGCGGCATATTCCAAACCACTTCGGGCAACATTCTGAAGGCTACAACAACTTGTAGATCAGCTTGAAGTGATTTTAGTTCCTCTAAAAATTCAGGATTTTTTAATTTTTCCGGCTGAAGGACTTTAAGCCCGTTCCTCACGGCATATTGTTTTACAGCGGATTCATTTAATTTTTGCCCCCTTCCAGCCGGCTTATCCGGCGCAGTTATCACGGCTACAATATCACAGCCAGCCATGATTAAAGCGTCGAGTGATGTTACCGCAAATTGGGGCGTACCCATAAATACAATTCTCATAGTTGACCGCTGATTTTTTTGATTTAATGATTTCGTTGATGATGCCTTTTTTTGAATTCAAAAAACCGTTCTAAATTGATATTATAATTATATAAATCCGAAATCGAACATCCGAATTCCGAAATCAATTACGGATACAATAAATATTTTGCACGTATAGTTTTGTAGTTGCCTAATGCAGGCTCCCAGCTTGCACGAATTTCCTCTTCGCTTTTGCCCGCCTCAATTTGTTTCCTCAATTCCATATTGCCTGCAAGTTTTGTAAAATAAGCATTGAAAAAATGTTCTTTGTCAGGGAAGGCTTTATATAATTCTATCAGCCAGCTCAAATCGAGCTTCGCTGTAGTGCTTATATTATCCGTATTATAATCTTTAAGATTTATACCATAGCAAAGCTGATCTTTTTGCGGCGGGTCCTCACTCATACCAGCAATACTCACTGGTTTAAATGAAAAAGTATATTTTCCTTTTAGTTGGGGATGGCCAATTTGAAGGAAGGGAAACATAGTACCCCTGCCGAGGCTAAGTGTCGTGCCTTCGAACAAACAAACTGATGGATAAAGCAATATTGATTTGCCGGTATTTAAATTAGGAGAAGGGTTTACAGGAAGCTGATAGGTTGAACTATGCGTATAATTAGCCGCTTTAACGATCCTTAACTTACATTGCACATGATTTTTAAGCCAGCCTTCACCGTTAGTCATTTGAGCAAATTCGGCAATGGTTAATCCATGAACTATGGGTATAGGATTAAGCCCTACGAACGAACGGTAAGCCGTATCAAGTATAGGGCCATCAACATAAAAACCATTTGGATTAGGCCTGTCCAAAATCATCAGCTCAACGTTGTTTTCTGCGCAAGCTTCCATTACGTAATGTAAAGTAGAGAGATAGGTATAAAAACGCGTGCCCACATCCTGAATATCAAATATCATTAGGTCAATCCCTTTTAAGTCTTCGGGAGTTGGCTTGTAATGTTTATTTCCATAAAGGGAAATTACCGGAAGCCCGCTTTTTTGGTCGACGCCGCTGGTTACTTCTGCACCGTTACTGGCATCACCCCGAAAACCGTGTTCGGGTCCGAATATTTTTTTTATTGCCACACCCCTTTTCAACAGGCTATCAACGCTGGGAATTAAGTTTTTACCAATTACAGAAGTTTGATTAACAACCATCCCAATATTTTTTCCTTTAAGATAATCAATATAAAGGTTCGTTTGATCTGCTCCTGTAATAATCTCATCTTTTTTCAACCCCGCATTAAATTTAAATCGCTTTGCGACACTCTTTTGCGATATCGTTTTACCCAATGACAAGCAGGTAATAACTGTAAATAATAAAAAAAACTTTAGTCTTATCATAAATTATAATGCCTGTATATTTTAAATTACCCGCAAAAACGCATCTTTGCGAATATACAAAAAATCACACGTATTGAATTTCGCCTATTTCGTTGCTAACCGGATAACATTTAAATCTAAGCGCACATTTTCAAAATTGATTGTGCGTATAGCCATCGTCGGCATTGTGCTTGGCCTTGGTGTGATGATATTATCGCTCGAAATAATAAGGGGGTTTAAGCAAGAAATAAGAGAAAAGATGCGCGGCTTTTCGGGCGATATCCAGGTAGTAAAATTCGATCTGAACAATTCTTACGAAAACTCCCCTTTCGCCACTGATAGTAACTTTGAAAGAAGGGCGGTTGTCAACCACCTCGTTACTAAAATTATGCCTTTCGCCACCAAACCTGGTATTATTAAGGCGAATGCCGAGATAGAAGGTGTAGTACTAAAAGGCGTCAATAAAAATTACGATTGGCAATATTTTAAGAAACAGCTTGTTGCAGGTAACATTATTGATTTTAGCGATACCACGGCAGCAAAAAAGCAGATACTTATTTCGCAGACTACCGCCAACCGTTTAAGATTGAAAGTGGGCGACAAAATTTTTATGTATTTTGTACAGGCGCCGTTAAGGGTGCGATCGTTTACCATAAGGGGTATTTTTAACATTGGCATTGAAGAGGTAGATAAAACTTACGTGATAGGTGATTTATCGATCATTAACCGGCTTAATAACTGGAATCCAAATGAAATTGGTGGATACGAGATAAAGATTTCCGATTTCGACAGGCTAAACCAGGCGAGTGAGCTAATTGATAGCTTACTACCTTCCAGGCTTAAATCGTATTCAGTTATAGATAATTACCCGACAATATTTGCCTGGCTTGGTTTGCTGGATGGCAATACAAAAGTCGTTTTAGTATTGATGATAATTGTGGCTGTGATTAATATGATTTCGGCCCTGTTAATTATGATACTGGAACGAACCACAATGATAGGTATGCTGAAAGCGATGGGCGCCACCAACTGGATCATTCAGAAGGTGTTTTTATACAATGCTTTTTATTTGATTGGTTTGGGGATGTTAATGGGCAATATATTTGGTTTAGGTATTGGATTTATACAATACCACACGCACCTGTTCAAGCTTGACCAGGCATCATACTACATGAACTTTGTACCAATACAATTTAACTGGTTAGATATTATATTGTTAAATATAGGCACACTCATAATTTGCCTTTTGGTGATGCTGGGCCCCTCCATGCTGGTAACCAGGATTACCCCGGTAAAAGCGATAAGGTTTAAATAGCCTTTTAGAGCTTAAAGCTGAAAGCCGAAGGTAAAAAGCCTAAAACGAAAAATTGGCTACAATAGAGCTTTCGGCTTCGGTCTTTCCGCTTTGGTCTTTCGGCTTTTAGCTTTTTCAAAATATCC
This sequence comes from Mucilaginibacter sp., assembly GCA_036498965.1. Taxonomy (GTDB): domain Bacteria; phylum Bacteroidota; class Bacteroidia; order Sphingobacteriales; family Sphingobacteriaceae; genus Mucilaginibacter. The sequence goes on along the minus strand of DASYEP010000171.1, from coordinate 25,131 downwards.
TGTAAGTAACCCCGAATCGAATCAATTCGCTATGAACTTCATAGTCGCCACTACCGATTATGTTTTTTCCGAGATTGGTTAAGCCGTGTGCATATGCTGCAGTAACGCCAAATCTTTTATAACTGGCCATAACACCTAACCTAAGCCTTACATCGGTTGGCGCATCCAGCAGTTTACGGTCGGTACGATAAACATTTCCGGAATCATCGGTCGCCTTCCCCTTATCGTATGAACTAACATTGAAGCCAAAATCAACTCCTGGCATAATATCAATATTGATTTTTGACGTTTTTATGCGATAGCCGATATACGGGTTAAGGTTGATATCCTGGTTCTGCAAAAAGGTTTGACCAGTGACTGGAGTTTGCGGTGCTGTTAGATAAGTTGTATAAAGAAGGTATGCATACCCAGGATAATAAACATTTATATCCACTTTACTCCTTAAAAGCTCATAGCCCGCTTGTAAGCCAATAATAAACCCACCTTCACTCACATATTGCTCCTGTACAGTTAATCCGTAACTAAACCCGTTTTTCTTGCCATAGGGGTTATTGGTGTAATTGTCTTTGTCAGTCGCCCCCTGGTTAATAGAAGAAACAAACACTGAGGAGCTTCCACTGTAATGATACAGGCCCGAATTTGCCTGCACTGATAGTTCAAATTTTTGAGCAAATAGCTGCGTTGCCAAAAAGAAACTGGTTAAGATTAGTAAGGTTCTCTTCATTTTTTTGATGGTTGAAAATTAAATTTTAAGTTTATTCCTCCCGCGCCGAAGTGAATATCCTGCGATCCCAGGCCGGCGAGCGGATATTTTAAGAAGGGCTCAAGCGTAAGCCGGTTTTTCCCGAAAGGAAGGCCGACCCCAAATGCCACATTAAGCATTTTTGCAAAATAAAAACTGCTGAAACTTTGAGTATTAGTTGCACCAATGGTTTGCTGTATGGAAGGGGAAAAGTATGTCTGAGCAGCATATTGACTGGTATAGGTTTCGTTAATAAATGTACCTGAACTCACTCCGGCAAGAATATAAGTATCACCCTTTTGTGGATTAAATTCGTATTTTAAATTTAGAGGAATATCTAAATTAACCAGGCTGGCATCGTAATTCTTGACTGTAGCAACCAAACCTACATTGGCTGTGCTGGCAGCGGTACCAAAATAGCTGGATTGGGAAGAACCTAATGCGCCCGGAGAGAGCTTAAGATCGCTTTGTGCTATAATTACAGAGCTGCCACCAGTGTAACTTAAGCTGTTTTGAGCAATGGTTAACCCGGTTACTATTTTTAAATTTTTACTAATCTTAATATCCGACGTAACACCAGCACCTACATTTATTTCCTTATTGCTGCCTTTAGCATAGTTAAAATAAGTAGCAGCATACACACCAAAACGCACTCTTTTTTCATTGTCAATTTTTGGGGTTTCAGTAGTTTTATCATTGGCAAACATGGAGTTTATTGCCTTTGCCGGCAGTTTCGAAACAGCTGTAACGGGTTTTGCTGGTTCAACAGGTGGCGTAACTACAGTATTTAACTGAAGCGGTTGCAATTTGTTATTAGGCTTATTATTATCGGCAATTTTAGCCAAATCCTGTTTTTGAGCTGATGTATCTACAGACACTTGAGATAATGCTTCGACCGGCGACTTTGCTGTATTTGGATTTTTAGCCGCGTTGTTTGTCTTTGCCAACTCATTTTGGTTTACGTTATTTAACTCCGCTTTTCTTCTATTTATTTTGGTTTGATTAATTGCTGTAACCTGATTTAAATTATTGATATCGTTATGGGTATTTACAGCGTTGTTTCGTGTGGTCGGGGTCGCATGTTGTATGCTTTCTTTCGTTTTTGCTAAGTCATTTTCGCCTGCTACAGATCCACTGTCGATACTACCTGGATGTTCTTTATGGTTTTTGTTGTTACCCGGTTTTGAGTGTTTTAATTGATGGTCAGTAAGTTTTTCGGGCCGTATGTTGGTATTATACTTCCAGAGGCCAATGCCTAAAAACAAAAGCAAAAGCGCAGCAGTCGCCCCCCACCATATCCAAGCGAAAGCGCGGCGGTCCCGCTTGTCAGGAAATTTTTTCCTGAGCTCCAGCCAGCCTTGATCGGCAGAGTCGTCTTCGAAATTTTCGAAAACCTCGCTGATGCGTTTTTTTAAATCATTATCCAACTGATCGTCCATGGTTTTGTTCTTCAGATTTTAGCATGACCCTTAATTTTTCTTTAGCCCTGCTCAGGTATACTCTCGACGAACTCGCAGGTATGGCCAATAACTGCGAGATTTCATCATGACTATATCCGTCTATCTCATATAAATTAAAAATTGTAAGTTGAATTGACGGCAACTCCTTCATTAAGTTCAAAATGTCCTGTGCACCGAGGCTCTCAATAGCAGTTGCGTTGTTGAATATTGGGGCCGTGTCCTCGAGTTCGACATTTAACATATATTTCATCTCCTTGCGCCTGCGGTCAATAGCTGTGTTTACTATTATCGTTCGGAGCCAGGCCTTGAAAGGTTTATCGTTGTTATATTTATTTATGTTGTTAAACACTTTAATAAAAGCGTCATTTACTACTTCCAATGAATCTTCCCGGTTTATACAGTAACGCATACCAATACCCATGGCATAGCCATAGAAATGCTTATAAAGCAGTTCCTGGTATTTTAAACTACCTGATTTGCATTGCGTAATCAATTCGTCTTCGGCAATGCGTGTGGGTGGATGCATTAAGTATATTTAATTCAACCTTCTTATTATCGTTATAAGCCTTTACGTTATAAATAACGAAATCGCTACAACTAATATATATATTTTGATATTGATCTTTTTTTGGGATGTTTATTCGCACTTATGTCACATTCCTCAATTTATTATATACATATCTGATTGTTCATCATCACTCGTTATGAAATTTATGCCATTCACACTTCTTAACTTTTTTTAACTTATATGGCCAACAAGTATTTATACATTTGTACAATCCAGGCATAGGTTCAACCGTCGACGTTATCTGCATCGAAAACCTGCCACACAAATTGCAACTATTATAGTATTAAGCTTATAAATTATCACCACAAAAAATAATTCCCATGAAAAAGAAACAAGTATTATTAGGTTTGATGTTTTTTTTAGGAACAACTGTGTTTGCTCAAAGCCAGAAATCAATGTTGTATAGCAAAGATCCCCAATTGGCTAAAAATAAAAGGCTTGTATACGACTTTTGGCGTTCGGTATTGGAGGGCGGCCATTTAGAACTTGCTCCCCAATATATGATGGAAACGTATATTCAGCACAATCCGAACGTGCCAACAGGCAGACAGGGCTTCATTGATTTCTTTGCGAAATTTGCAAAAACGCGACCTATCGTTGATACCATTCAAGGTCCCCTTATTGCTATCGTTGCAGAAGGGGATCGTGTGGTGCTTAGTTTTAAAGATGTGCGCACCGATCCGAAGGATCCATCAAAACACTATACCACCACTTCGTTTGAAATGCTCCGCATTGAAAATGGAAAGGTTGCAGAGCACTGGGATTCAGCGCTTAAGGAATAAGTAAACAAGTGGCTTGTAGTTCTTCCATAATGCATTGCTGGTGGAAACATAATTGATATCAATAAAATTTTATTTTTTTTGATGTAATTCCCGCGTAATATGAAATATTGCGCCAGATAGATTTTTGAAGTATGATCTACTATGAAAAAACTATGTAATAAACTATGGAATGTAACAACATGCTTATCGAAAAATAAAAAAGCCGGTAATATACCGGCCTCTTTATAATACGACATTTATTCTTTTAATTTTTGGTAAACTGATATTGATAACTCAACGAATCGCTGACAAGTTTGAGCATTTCTAAAAGTCCGCTGTTATAAGTAAACTGATAATCTCCGCTCAAATGCGATTTGGTCGGGGTTCCGGTAGCAGATAGCGTTTTATCAGTAAATATCAGGTCGTCGGTAACCCCAAACCCGTATTTACCCATGCTTCCGGCATGCAAAGAGGTGTCGCCGGTAACGACGAAGTTTCCTGAAGCGTCCAATGACAGTAATAAATTTGCATTTACTGTATCAATTTTTCCCGTTGCATGGGTTAAGTGCAAACGCACAAACTTTCCTGTGAAATTACCGACAGGAAGGGTTTGCTGGTAATTTATAGTGGCGGGTTTTTTTGCGCAGCCGGCTACAACAGCAGTTAATGTTAAAAGGGATAATAAGTAAACTAAATTGCGCTTCATAAGCTCTTTTTTTGAAGTATGTAAAATTTAAATATAAACGATTTAAGGATAAGTTTATTTTATAGTAATACGTAACTGGTTTTGTAAACGATACAGCTAAAATTTATTTTACAATTTTTTTGCTTCGTCCCAAAAAATGTCCATTTCGGCAAGGCTCATATCATGTAATTGTTTTCCGTTTTCTTTCGCCTTGCTTTCAAGGTACTGGAAACGTTTTATAAATTTACGATTAGTTTTTTCTAACGCGTCTTCCGGGTTAATGTTTATAAAACGAGCATAGTTTATCAATGAAAATAACAGGTCGCCAAATTCACCTTCGGCTTTTTCATGATCGATGGCGCCCCCGTCTTCTACGTTAAATTCATTTTTAAATTCCTGCATTTCCTCTTCCACTTTTGCCCACACCTGGCTTTTTTCTTCCCAATCAAAGCCCACCCCACGCGCTTTTTCCTGTATGCGCGATGCTTTTACCAACGCAGGTAATGATGCAGGAACTCCACCCAAAACAGATTTATTACCTTCTTTTAATTTTATCTGTTCCCAATTACGTTTAACATCATTTTCATCCCGTACCTCCACTTCACCATAAATGTGCGGATGCCGGTTGATCAGCTTATCGCAAATGCCATTTAGCACGTCGGTAATATTGAAATCATTAGTTTCTGAGGCTATCCTGGCGTAAAAAACAAGGTGCAGCATAATGTCGCCCAATTCCTTTTTTATTTCAGGCATATCGGCACTCAAAATAGAATCAGACAGTTCGTAGGTTTCCTCAATGGTTAGATGGCGCAGACTTTCCAGCGTTTGTTTTTTATCCCATGGACAATTCATGCGCAAATCGTCCATTATGGTTAGCAGCCTTTTAAAAGCAATTTCCGGTTCAGAAGCTGTTGCAGGGGGTATTAGTGGCATAAGTGTAATTTGCGGTAAAAATAAGATTTTTTGAGTCCGAAAGTCAGCAAAGTCGGGAAGTGCGGAAAGAAAGATTTTTATAGGAATTTACGGAGTTTAGTTAGTTTCGAATATATAAATTCATAAATGACTGACTCAATAAAAAAATTCTGGAACTGGTTCGAAAAGAGTAACAAATCTTATTTATCTCTTGATGATGCTAATGAAGACATTAAGGAACAGTTGCTTCAGGATATAGAAGATCAACTTCATGAGTATTGCGATCAACTTTGGTTTGAAATTGGCGGAATGCCCGGTGAGGAACAAGAACTTATCATTACTGCGGAAGGCGATGTGAATTTCTTTGGGCAAGTTGAAGCATTGATAAATAGTGCACCTACTATCGAAAAATGGAAATTTATAGCCTTCATTCAACCACAGGAATGTAACAACACAATCGATTTTGAAGGTATTGAGTTAAAACGTGATGATTTGTGGTTCATGCCATTACAGAGCGCAAGTAATCCAAAATCAATCGGTATAAAAGTTTGTACAGCAGACTATGAAGCCGTGCAAGAGAACAAATGGTTTAAAAACGCCGTTTATAAGATGCTGGACACGGTGCTGGGAGAAAAGTCAGTTGCGATAGATATTAATCATGTTGATTACGGTAAATTGCCTGAAAAACCGGAAGAACATGGAATGATAGAGCTAGCAGAATTGCCGGCTTATGTTAAATGGAAGAAATCAAAGCAGAACAGTTAAAAGCACCTCACACTGCATTAATGGATTTTTAGAATGCCCGACTATAATCAAATATTATACGACATAGAAGTTCATTCTGTTGAAGGAATTCGAAGCTACTTTGAACAAGGCGGTAACCCGAACGATATTTTACCTGATGGTATGCCGCTTTTCACCATGATGGTTGAAATGTATACCCGCACGCCAAGGTTTAAAGATTGCGTAAAAGTATTTATCGATAGCGGACTTGAGTTTGAAGACAAGGCGCTGCTTTCCGTTTTAATTGATGATGCCGGCAAGCTGGAAGAAATAATCAGGCGCGATCCTTCCACTATCTCCAAAACATATTCATCGTTTAACAATACTTACACACCGCTAACCGGCGGGACGTTAATGCATTTTTGTGCAGAATATAATAGTATAGCTTGCGCTAAAGTATCGATCAATTATGGTGCAGATATAAACGCAAAGGCGGCATTGGATGAGCATGGATTTTGCGGACATACGCCTATTTTTCATACAGTGAATCAGAATAGCAATAACTCTATAGAAATGCTTAATTTTCTGCCCGAAAACTCAGCTGATTTAACAGTGACGGTAAAGGGGTTGATATGGGGCGGAGGTTATGAATGGGAAACATTTATACCCGCTGTAAATCCTTTAAGTTATGCGATGATGGGCTTACTGCCGCAAATGCACAGACGGGCTGAGACGGTAGCCGAAGTGGTTTCGTTATTGCTAAAATATGCTTATGGAATTGATTATAGGTTAACTAACGTTCCCAATGCGTATTTGAAATAACGCCATCGATAATTTAACAAAAATATACCGGGAGATTAATCTTGAATTGATTTTTGTTCATTCAATTTACATTTAAAAACTACTGAACATATGGCCGCGAAAATTTACTTTACTTTGCTTTTTTTCATCTCAATGAGCTTGGTTCTGAAAGCTCAAACCATAAACGAAGGATTAAAAGGAAGCTCGTTTGCACAGCCGCAGCCTTTTTTGTTTACCGTAACAACCCTCAATCCGGCTGCACGGCAATGGAGCCTTAATTATTCGGGAGGTTATGGTCAAAATACTGCCACACCGTTTGGTTTTGATGGCGTAGATCAGAATATTTCTGTACTGGGATATTTGGGCGCCCGTACCACATTGCTGGCTTCAATGGGCGTCGGTTTTGGCAACAATGGGTACGTGCAAACTGTCCAGCAGGCCGAGGTACTTAAAGACTTTATCGGTGGTAAAAAAGTGACCGGATTTAGGCTCGGTACAAGTTTAGGTGTGAGGCGGGAATTTAGTGGCGAGATCACGGCGCTTAGCCGTTTTAACGCGGCTTATGAAAGTCAAGCATGGAAATTTGCCACAAATATCAGGTTTGAAAAAGTTTTTGCCAGCGACCGGGATGGACTGGATGTCATTTCAACTTTCGGCATATTAAAGCAAATTAGCGGCCGCTTTTTTGGTGGCGTAGAAGCTGTTGGACAAGATTTGGAAGGATTTTGGGAACCCGACGAAGCCGAAGGTGGTGCAAGAATATTAATTGGTCCATCGTTAAATTTTGTTCCACAAGGCTCGCGGCTCTCATTTTCAGTTTGTGGTGGCCCAATTATACAAGCCACCCATAGTGTAATCGTCACAAACGATTCGGCTGTGAGGGATTTGCCGTTATTAAATAACGGATTTACCGTAAAATTCAATGTGGGTTTTAGATTTTTATAGCGCGCAACATTTCACGTTTGCCCGGCGCCCCGGGCGCCTTCTCCACTTTACAGCCTAGCGCCTTTAGTGCGCGTTTCAGGTTGCCGGTAATGGCATAAGTTACAAACACGCCGCCTGTTTTCAGGAATTGCACGGAATGGCTTATCGCATCCTGATCCCACATTTCGGGCTGGTAAGCTGCCGCAAAAGCGTCGAAATAAACAATATCATATTGTTGTGCTGATTGGAAATCTAGCAGTTTGCAGTTTGCGATTTGCAGTTTGCAGTATGGATTTAGTTCAGCAGCCGATGAGAGACATTTCTCGTAGTTGAAAACAAACTGTTGCCATATTTCTTTTGATAAGTACTGCTCATAACCGGTTTTGCTGATCATATCAAGGTCCAGAGGATAAGCTTCAATACCTGTATAATCCAGTTTGATTCCTTTTTCAATACTCAAATCGGCGCTGAGTAAGAAATTTAAACCGGTTCCAAAACCAACTTCCAAAATGGAAATAGTATTGGTGTCTTGTTTTCTGTCTAAAAAGTATTGCAGGCCTGAATTTACAAATACATGCCTGCTTTCCTGTAACGCGCCATGTTTGGAGTGGTAGTTTTCACCAACTTGTGGGTTATAGATAGTGTTTGAACCATCGGCAGTTTGCACAATTATATTTTGATGAGTTAATGATTTCACTGATTTGTTTATTGTGATTTCCCGATTATATATGATTCCACTGATTTCGGAAAGATTTCACCGATTATCTTACGATTTACTATCTGACCTCTGTCATCCGACTTCAGACCTCGGAATTCCTCAGAACTCCGTAATAACCTCGCCAAGATCATAAACCGGTACCGTTGTAATTTTGTCTGCTACAATACTAGCCGCTGTGGCCGACCTATAGCCGGCTGCACAATGCACAACAATTGGCTTATTAACCGGGATGTCGGTTGCTCTTTCACGCAAATCAGATAGCGGAATAGTAATGGCCCGTTTAAATTTCAAACCTGTCTCAGTTTCAATTTGGTTACGGACGTCCACAATAGTATAATTTTCCGGATTGGATTTAAAATCAGCTAAATCAAGGTGGGCCGATTTTTCTTTGGCGAAATTCGGTGTCAATAATGTTGCTTTTATATTTTGTTCATAACCGATCTTGGCTGCTTTTTTTACCATTTCGTCCAGATCAGTTTGAGAGGATGCCATTAAATAAAACTGCTCCCCAGGGCCAACAATTGAACCTAACCAGGTTTCAAACTTTTCTCCGTCCTGCAAGTTAATGGAACCTTTCAGGTGGCCATTTTTAAATTCCTTCTGCGGCCGGGTATCGACAATAAGAATGTTTTTATCCAAAAGTGGATAATCATCGAGTCTGTTAATTGAATTTACACTGTCTTTAAATGAAGGGGCTCCTTTTTTGTTAATCTCAACATCATAGCTAAAATATTTTGGTATAAAAGGCTGATCGGTGGTAAGCATTTTAACAAAGGCAAGTTCATTCATCAACTGTAGGGCGTAATTTTCCCTGAGTTCGCGTCCGATGGTGCTTTGGAGGTCGGGGCTCATGTTTTTTCCGCACAATGAACCAGGCCCGTGCGCCGGGTAAACTATTATGTTGTGTGGCAGCTTCATCATCTTTTCGCGGGTGGAGTGATACATTTGCCGCGCAAGCTCTTCTTTTTTGGCCGTAATGTTGCCCGCATTTTCGCGAAGGTCAGGCCGACCAACATCGCCTACAAACAAAGTGTCGCCGGTAAATATGGCTTGCTTGTTTCCGTCTTCATCTTCAACCAACACACAAATAGAGTCGGGTGAATGTCCCGGGGTGTTAATTGCTTTAAGTTTAATATCTTCAAGTATAATTACATCACCGTCGTCAAAGCTTTCGTGCGGATATTCAGCGCCCGTTAGCTTGCTTACATAAATGACCGCGTTTGTTGTTTGATGAATTTCGAGGTGCGAACTAACAAAATCGGCATGTGGATGTGTTTCAATCACCCCAACAATATCAGCCTCATGCATAGTTGCAAAATCATAATAAGGCTGCGGGTTGCGGGCTGGATCTATCACGATCATTTTCCCTGTCCTGACTATTGCATAAGATGCGTGTGCCAGGCCTTTATCGTAAAATTGCTGAATAATCATTCGGGCGCAAAGATAATAGAATTTCGGATTTTGAAAGTCCCACCTAAATCCTCCCCGGTAGGGAGGACTTTTGATTTTTATTTAAAGAGAACGAACATCTAATTGATAAAGTTATTAAAGTCTCCCCAACCGGGGGAGATTTAGAGGGGACTTACTCTTCTCTTTTTACCAATAAAACTTCATCGTCGTCCAATGGCAGGTAGCCATATTCGTAACAAAAAAAATAGGTTTTTCCATTTTGAGTTTGATAAGTACGGGTATGGTATTCAAAATCAAATCCTTTTAAATTTAATTTTTTACGCGTGGTTTTTGTTTTTCCCGTTGGGTTTAACTCCTCAAGAACACGGCGGTTACGGCGCAGAATGTTATTGATATTACGTACATAATTATAACTACTGCTGTTGAGCTGGTTATTGTAATTATTACGGCATAGGTCGTTACAAAACTTTTTATCCGCTCGTCCATGTAGCACGGTGCCACAATCCAGGCAAATTCTTTCTTCGTTCATTGGTTAAAGATAAGTAATATTATATCCGTTTGCAAACGTTTACAAACGGAAATTGTCGGTTATAACCGATTATTAACCGGGTAGTTATACCATTGTCCTCACCTTTGTTTCGTCAATTAAAAACAAAAAAATAAAAACATGAACAGTTTAAGAAACAGCGTACGCCTGGTAGGTAACCTGGGTATGGACCCGGATGTAAGGAGCTTTGACAACAACAAAAAATTAGCCCGTTTATCATTAGCGACTAACGAGAGTTATAAGAATGATAAAGGCGAAAAAGTTACGGAAACCCAATGGCATAATCTTGTGCTATGGGGTACACAAGCTAAACTTGCCGAAGACCTTTTAAGAAAGGGAGATGAAGTTGCAATAGAAGGAAAACTCGCCAATAAGAACTATACCGACAAAGACGGCATTAAACGTTACGGGTGTGAAATAGTGGTTAATGAGTTTTTAAAATTGAGCGGCAAGAATTAGTGAGTGGTTGATTAGGTTGAATAGTTGAGTGGTATATTGGTGAACCTTTCGTTCTACTCACCGCTCACTATTCACCACTCACCAATTTGAAAATACTTTAGAATCTTATACTTATATTTGTTATGTACTTAGAAGCAAAAGAAACAGCCAGGTTATATAAATTGTTATCCGAAAAATTAGGTAACGATGCAACCGAAGCAATGTTTAAATACATTGATAATAAAACTGAACGATCTGTGGAAGCAACTATTAAAACACTAGCCACCAAAGACGATATCGCAAATGTCCGAAAGGAAGTCGGCGAGGCTAAGGCTGACACTATTAAGTGGATGTTTATTTTTTGGATAGGGCAGGTCGGAGCTACACTCGCAATTGTATTTTTATTTATCAAAAAATAGGAATTTCTGTGGAGGCAACGATTAAAACCTTAGCGACGAAAGATGATATTGCGAGCGTTAGAGACGAACTTGCAAAGCTTAAATATGATCTTAGTAAGCAAACAAGCGAAGCTAAAGTTGATTTCATAAAGTGGATGTTTACTTTTTGGATGGGACAAATAGCTGCTATGCTCGCGATGGTATTTTTGTTTGTCAAAAAGTAGAGCCGTTTTGGAAATTGAAGAAGAAGATTTCACCACTCACCACTCACAACTCACCACTCACTACTCACTACTCACTACTCACCATCCACCAGCTCCTAAGGAGTAGTCGCTGCCACTGGCAAAATTTTCCCGTTAAAAAAGTGATGTCCGGTTATTGAAAAATCAGCGATATATTTTCCCATTTCAAAGGCCATAACGGCGGACTGATAGCCCGGGAATGCTTTTTCAAGCATCTCGGTCTGTGCTGATCCCAGCGCCAGGCAGTTAACTTTAATTTCTTGTTCCACCAATTCAATTGCAAGGCATTCGGTCAAATTATGCAGCGCTGCTTTACTCGCCGAGTACGCGGCGAGTCCGGGAAATTTTGCACTCCCCTGGAAACCGCCCATGCTACCGATATTTACAATGTGTGAACCTTTTGGCATCAAAGGCACCAGGCTTTGTATAATCCGCACATGGCCTATAAAATTGCTTTGCAGCATATCTACAAAATCCATTTCAAGTAATTCCCCGAAAGGTTTGTTGATTAAAACACCCGCGTTATTTATTAATACATCAACCCGGTTATCAAAATTACTGCCTATAAATTGTTGTAAACCGGCATAGTCGTCGTGCACAATATCAAAAGCCAGCGCAAATATTTCTGCCTCCGGATTCAATCCATGGGCAATTTCAAGCAAACGCTCAAGTTTTTCTTTCGACCTCGCCAGAGCGATTACCTTGTGTTTTCCTGATAAAATCAATTCCAGCGCGGCTTCAAAACCTACACCGCTGCTTGCGCCTGTTATAATAATATTCATAGATCAAATGAATCCTTCCTGATTTCACGTTGCCATTCCACAGGATCTTTAATGTTTTCGAATAGATTTTTCCCTTTGGCTTCTTCAAGTATTGTTTTTATACTATCTACCCTTGATTCAATATTTGCAGAATCATTTTGGCCGGATATATGTTCTACTTCGACGCTTGTGACAAAAGAGACTTCCTGCAAAAATTTAATTAACAAATCAGCTTGTGCATCCTCAACCGTAATTTTCAATATTGTCATACACCAAATTACAATTAAATCATTAAACTACTAATTTTTGCTCAACAGGGTGCTTTATTAAATAAAAGCCATCGTTGATCAGCTTTTTATACACAGGCTCGTTGATCGCTTTTTGTTCGAGGAAAGTCCTGATCTCTTGAGCTAATTGAGGTTCAATTTCTTCGTGCTCTAAAATCTCTAGTATTTCCAGTGCACAAAGCCAGTCGTCATGATGGTTTTTCTGCAGCCTCAACCATACATTTCCCAGGAAGCCAAAATTACCGCCATTTTGGCGGCGGTTTCTTACCTGTTGATAAAGTTGGTGAAGCTCTTTGATGTTAAAATCATATTCCACGCGATGGGTTTCGGCGTTTGATTTATAAGGTATTTCAACAAATGCCTCTTTATCGGCTGCGCCGCAAAAAACCGAAATGATTTTTTCACCCACGGCCATGTCGTAAACGCCCCAGGACGGATCAAATAATAAATGACCGGCTTTATCCTTTATCGTACAATCCGTAAAAGTAATCAACTGAATCTTTTCATTGGAAGACGTTATTGTTTGAACCGTGCCATCAAGGGTTATTCCACTTTCAAAATGTAAAGTTGTTTCTTTCCCTTCTTCTATCCCGAAGTAATTCAGGTCAGCTATGGATAAATTTTCTAACGCCATCCCGTGGCCCTTTAACTTGCCAACCGGAGAGCTAAAGCCGTCGCTATGATAAACTTTACCGTGACCTTTTATTTGTTTGTTGTCTATTGCAAGCGCTGTCGGACCAGTAGTTCTGATAAAAACCGGCTCATTATTTTCGTTTAATCTGCAATCGGTAAACGTGCCGGAAACCTGCAGACCTGAACTGTAAACTGCCGTACACGTATTTTTGCTTTCTATCGCTTTTTTAAGGCCGTATGCTCCGCCAACTCTGAAAGACATCGTATTCGCAAAATTCTCGAGTACATTTACCAGGTTTTGAAATGTTGGCGTAACAAATAATTGCGGCTGAGTTTTAGTAATATCGTATGGATAGTTTATCGCGTCGGCTGTGTACAACAACTTTTTAACATCACTCTGCATACAACTTACACTTTCGCCGATTGATGAAAGAAGGCCGGCACCATAAATCTTTGGATTTTGTAATGAGCCGATAAGGCCATACTCTACAGTCCACCAATGAAGACGGCTAAGCAGCGCCATTTCAGACGGTTCGCCCATATTTTGCTGACGGTAGGTCACCAGCTCTTCTGCTTTTTTTATTTCGTTTTCGTTGGCGTCGGGCATTTCTTTTAATATGGATAAAGCTCTTATTGCTTCGTACAACTCAAAGTCCTGCGCCGAAAACATGGCTTTTGCGCCGATGGAGCCAAAATAACTTAGGTATTCATTATAATCCTTGTCAGCTATAATAGGTGCATGGCCTGCTGATTCGTGTATAATATCGGGAGCCGGAGTGTATTCTATGTGTTTTAACTGACGTATATCGGCAGCTATAACCAATACCCTGTATGCCTGGTATTCCATAAAAGCAGCAGGCGGAATAAAGCCATCAACAGTAACCGCACCCCAGCCAATTTTGGCGAGAGCATCATTCATCTCCTGCAAATGCGGTATTTTTTCTATGGTCAGGCCTGCTTTTTCCAGACCGGGTATATACGGATAATAGGCAACGTCCTTTAAATAGCTGTAATTTTGACGCATCACATAGCGCCAAACGGCGTGGTCAATGGGGGTGTAATGGTTGTATTGCTGATCAACAATATATTGTTTTAGATGTGCAGGCAAGGCAGCCACCTGCGGATTATTAAAATCATTAAAATGGCTCATTAGTCGCTAAGTAGGTTTTATTACTAAAACGTAAAATTACAGATTTAGTTTATCCTGCGAAGGGTGTTATAATGCCGTCAAAGATTTTTTAACTTTATTTAACCGAATCGCCTTCTTCTATTTTAGACAACCCTTCCTGCAGCCTGCTTGGGCGTATCACGTAATAAACACCTAATAAAGCAACCACTAACGACAATAGATAAAAAGAAGTAGCCAGAAATACCGAAAGCCCTGGATCCATTGAAAATACGCCCGAAAGTTTGGTGAAAATAGCCTCTCTTGCTCCTGCGCCGCCGGCTGTTATCGGAATGATAGACGCAAGCGCCGAAATTAGAAATGATAACAGATAGGGCGAAAATTTGCCATTAAAATCCTGTCCCATCATAACACAAACAATGGCGAGTAATTGAAACGATTGCAGCACCAGCGCCTTGGCATGTGCCTGGAAGAAGTTTTTAGTATAGTCTTTAAAGAAACGATAGGCCACAAAGCAGTAAATAGCAGAACCGGCTAAAAATATTCCAAGAGGGATGGTTATATGAATATCAATCTGCGGGATAAGGAATATGAGTGCTACCGTTATCAAACCGATTGCCCACAATCCGCTCAGGCGGTCGAACATTACAGCCCAGAATAGCTTTTTTAGCGGAGTTTTAAATGTTTTGTTAATCAGGTACATTTTATAACCATCGCCGCCGATGCCGCCGGGAAGCAGGAAATTATAAAACAGGCCGAGAAAATATAGACGGAGATTGTACCTGAAATCGAGCTTTAAACCTATGGATTTGAAAAAACTTAGCAGCCGCCATGAAGAAACAATCATCGACAGCAGTACGGATAGAAGCGCGACTAACATCCACCAGTAATTGGCGTGTAAAAGCCTGTATTTTACCTGGGTAAATGGGACCTTACTAAAAACCCACGCAAGCAAACCCGCAGTAACGGCAATTTTCAGAATAGTTTTAACAATATTCCAGTTTTTTTGCTTACGTGTTTTCGGCCTGATTTCTTCCTCAGCTTCATTTACTATGGCTTCTTCAATTTTTGTCATCGGCTGCAAAGCTAAGAAAAACGTAGGATTAGTTGATTTCCTAATAGTTAAATTAAGCGAATAGGATTTAAATAAATTGTTGGCTTATGCTTTTACCTCCATTTTCTGCAGTATATTCAGTATCTTATCCAACTTATCTATTTCAATGGAGTTTAGCTTTTGAAGTAACTCCTCTATCTCTTTTTTTGCTTCGCAATTTGTTTTATAATCTGCCTCCGCCTGTGCACGATCACGCTCGCTTTGCCGGTTTTGCGCCATCATAATAATTGGTGCCGCA
This sequence comes from Mucilaginibacter sp., assembly GCA_036498965.1. Lineage (GTDB taxonomy): Bacteria > Bacteroidota > Bacteroidia > Sphingobacteriales > Sphingobacteriaceae > Mucilaginibacter. The sequence continues at coordinate 9,643 of DASYEP010000171.1, read as the reverse complement.
TAAGCTGCCTGGGTAGAGAATAACAGGTTAAGCAAAATATAAGGGTAAACATCCCAATGATATACAAAGCCAATGACATTCAGCGTCATCCACAAAATGACTATTAAGGTTTGAATGATAATGAAGCGCCACGAGCCCATTCCATTTGCCACAGAATCGGCCAGGCGCTGGCCAAATCCTAAGGATGCCTGGTGCATATCATGCCATGTTTTTTTACTTTCCATAAAGTTTTGATTTTAATTTTTTACCGCTAAATATAAAATAATTAGGATCAAATACTTCTTTCTTTTTTTTGATAAACTTTTATAGTTTAGGTTTGGACAAACATTTGAAAAAATATCACGGTATGCAAAACGAAATGATCCTGGAAACGATATCGGTTACCAAAAACTATTTTGGCGACAAGTCTTCGGGAGTAAATAATGTGACCATATTTATCCCGAAAGGAAAAATAACGGCCATTGTTGGTGAAAGCGGCAGCGGTAAAACTACCCTTTTGAATTTATTATACGGTTTGCTGCAACCCGATTCGGGTGAGGTGTTTTTTAAAGAAGAAAGGGTACTAAAACGCGAAGAAAAATTACAACCCGCCCACGAAGCTATGCGACTGGTGACCCAGGATAACCAGGATATGGATTTAGCAGCCACCGTTTGGGAAAACGTGCGCTCGGGTATGCGGAAAAAGAAATCAGGCCAGGAAACAGAAGAGCAAAGGATAACTGAAACGCTGAACATGCTAGATATTTCGGCACTAAAAGACCAGCCTTTTGGTAAATTAAGCGGAGGAGAAAAGCAGCGCGTAGCCATTGCTAAAGCTTTGATCAGCCGGCCGGAGGTGCTCTTGCTTGATGAACCGTTTAACCAGGTTGACGCCACCTACCGGGAAGCTTTACAGCACGATATAAGGGATATAGTTGCAGAATGGGGAGTAACGGTAGTATTGGTATCCCATGATCCCGCTGAAATACTATCCATGGCCGACGAGTTGATTGTTTTAAAAGAAGGCGAAATAGTTGAGAATGGCAGCCCTGAAGAGCTTTATAGCTCTCCAAAATTGCTTTATACCGCTCAAATATTAGCCGCCGGTAGCCAGCTGACATCCGCCGAAGCAAAAAAAGCCGGGATAAAGACCCAGAGAGGTACAGTTGTTATTTACCCGGAGCATGTAAAAATTGCCAAAGGATTCAGGAGCAAGTGGACTGTTAAACAAGTGTTATTTAAAGGCTTTTTCGAAGAGCTTATTATTGAACGTGACGACGTGATTTTGAGGGTTAAGAACTATGTTATGAAAAAATACCCAAAGGGAAGCAAGGTTAGCATAACCATTGACAAATATTTTGAATATGGCAAATGGGAAACGCCGGTTAGGGCGTTACCTAAGGAGGTGTAAGTAAGTTAAAAATGTTGTAAGGGTTGCAAAAGTTGAAAAGTTATAAACCTGTATTTTACAACCCTTACAACCACTATAACACTTACAACTAACGTCAGCCACTCACCAACGCAACACGCTGTTCTTTCCTGTATTTAGCCAAATTAATAAGCAGTACACTGCCCAATATGGTAAACAGTCCGGTCAACTGCCAAAATGAGATGGTTTCGCCTGCAAATACTACACCCAATATCACAGCTATTACCGGGTTAACATAAGCATAGGTGCTTACCTGTGTAGCAGGACGCACTTGTAATAGCCATACATACGCACTGAATGCAGCTATGGAACCAAACAATATAAGATACAGCAGTGCCATCCAGGCGCTGGTATGAATGCTGCTTATATTAAAGTTGTTGATCTCTCCACGGAGCAGGCTAACCGGAATGTAAACAATACCGGCCGCAATCATTTGCCAGGCTGTATTGACCGAAGCCGATACCGATGTGGGATGATGTTTAGAATATAATGAACCTGCAGACCACGATATTGTCCCCAATATCAGCAAAAGCATCCAGGGCAATTTAGAAGGCCCATCCGAAGCCTCAAACAAACCGTCAATCTGTTCGCTGAATAATAAGAGCACCCCTACAAAACCAATGATCAAGCCAAAAATGGTTGCTTTATTTTTGAGATTTACTGACCAGTTTGGTTTATCGAGGAGAACAAACCACATGGGTGCCGATGACACAAAAATGGCCACCATTGCACTTGGCAGCGTTTGCTCCGACCATATAACGATGCCATTTGCCACAAACAATAAAAGCACACCAGTTATCGCCGCTGATATGATGTCTTTTTTTACAAATATTTTTTCCTTCTTAAAAACACACCAGCCCATTAAAATAAGTCCGGCAATTGTAAAACGTATAGCGCCCAATAAAAAGGGAGGCAGGCCGCCTTGTTCGCCCATTCTGATAAAAAAGTAAGTAGATCCCCAAACGATATAAACGGTGGCAAACGCGATGATTACTAACAGGGGAGAAGCGGTTTTGTGAGTGTTTGAAGGCATGACAATATTATTTTTCAGGTATAACCAATTGTTGCTGTTCCTTAACCGTTTCGAGCACTATGGTTGTGCGGGTACTTAATAGGTTTGGAATTTTACTAAAGCTGTTGCGCATTAAGTGCATCAGCGAGGCTGAATCGTAAGTGCGGACTTTTACCAGGTAGCAATCATCGCCGGCTATATGATGCACTTCCTGCACCTCCGGAACTTTAGCCAATTCATGTGCCGTGTCATTACAACCTGGCCCGTCGGCAGCTTTCATAAAAATAAAGGCAAGCATTTTTTGCTGAAGAGCATCGGGATTTATTCGGGTGGTGTACTGACGAATGACTTCTTTTTGTTCCAATTTTTTTACCCGTTCCAAAACACCCGACGGCGCCATCGCCAGCTCGCGTGCAAGGTCGGCGTTAGAGATACGGGCATTCTCCTGCATCAGCCTGAGAATGTTGAGATCGATTTTGTCGAGTATGATTTCTGTTTCGTTAATCATACTGTAAATCTACTATATTATAGAATTATATTCACTTATGTATTTAAAAAAATGAATTTAATTCAACAAATGTGAAGGGGAGTCAGAAAAGTCCGAAAGTCGGTAAAGTCCGGGAGTTAAAAACAAGCTAAGCCTGTTTAATCGGAATTTTTTGTCATAAACATTCCTTACTTTTAACGGATTTAACCACCATTATGTACGCTTTCCTACCAAAAAGAATCAAAGGCTTTTTACTGGTTCTATCATCTTTTATACTTCCCCATCAGCTTTCAGCGCAAACCTTAAATCCGGTTGTTAAAACCACCAGGGGCGTTGTCCGTGGCCTGGCTGAAGGCAGTATTCTTGTTTTCAAGGGAATTCCTTATGCAGCACCTCCTTTAGGTACTTTGAGATTTAAACCGCCGACTGAACATAACTTTTGGAAAGATACTTTGTCGGCGACAAACTTCGGCCCGGTTGCCATGCAAGTATCTAATGACAAAGTTGTAGGTTCGGAAGATTGCCTTTCACTGAATGTATACACTCCCGCTGCTGATAATCACAAACGAGCCGTAGTAGTATGGGTACATGGTGGCAGTATGACCGCTGGTTCGGGTAAAGGCATGGATGGTCATGCGTTTTCTGATCGTGATGATATTGTTACTGTTACGATAAATTACAGGCTGGGTGTTTTTGGATTTATGTACCTGGGCGATGTGGATAGGAGCTATGCTGCTTCTGCAAACAACGGCGTTTTGGATTGTATAATGGCGCTTACCTGGATAAAGCAAAATATTGCCGCGTTCGGCGGCGATCCTAACAGGGTAACCATAATGGGTGAATCTGCCGGAGCAAAACTGCTTAGCGCAGTGACAGTTTCGCCAAAATCAAAGGGTTTATTTCAACAATTCATCGGCGAGAGCGGTTCGGTGCAATGTATCAGAGATACGATTACTGCCAAAAAAATACGTTTGCGGGTGCTGGGAAAGCTGCATCTTGAGAAAAATGACGCTGCCAAATTATTAACGCTACCTGCCGACTCTTTAATGAGCGCACAGGGTTCCGTTTGCCAGGGAGTTGAAGCCACTTCATTTTTTGGGCCGGTTAATGACGGTAAGGTAATTAACAATGACCCTTACAAGTATGCCGCCAGCAAAAAACTACCATCATTCAAGGCGCTGCTTGGTACAAATAAAACCGAAGCGACATTATTTGCGGCTACAGATATCCGCGTTACCTATCCTGATACCCTTTTTCTCAGAAAGTGTTTCGGCTATGCATATCCAACGGTATACAGGACTTATTTAGCGAAGAAAAAAACCATGAGTCAGAACGACGCGGCAATAACTGTTTTTACCCAGTATATGTACCAGATGCATACCTACCGCTGGGCTAAAGCACTGAATAATGATGGAATACCGGTTTGGATGTATCGTTTTGATTATGCGAAAGGGCGTTTAGGAGCGGCGCATGCAGCAGAGCTTTCATTTGTTTGGTATAATCCCGCCGCAAATACCAGCGACGCCGAAAAAAAGCAACTTGCCGTTAATATGCACAGTGCATGGGTAGCATTTATAAAAACGGGTAATCCCAATGGTAAGGGACTACCGTTATGGGCAAACTACCACAATAATGATAGAAAGGTGATGTTATTTGATACCATAAGCAAAATGACTACGCTGAAAGAAGTTTTTGATGATAAGGAGTTTCCTTCAGCGGTGTTTGCGCTGAAGTAGCCGCTCTTAGCCCCCTCTAAATCTCCCCCGGTAGGGGGACTTTTAAGATGATTCCAAAATTAAATTTTGATCACCTTGCCATTTTTTGGCGGGTCTGATTTATGATCTTCCGGTTTCGGGACATTTTTTACGATGAAGATCAAGGCGTGCGCTATAATCTTCATCGCTTTTATTGAGAAATGTACAAATGGCTTCATTACATCCCAGGTGTCGTGTAAAGTATCCATTTTGCTTACCGGTTTCTGAACAGGCGGTTGTCCTATCTTCTTTGTGTTTTGAGTTGCCATGGGTGATGTTATTATACATCACCATAAAGCTTAAACCGTGCCACGTTTTGGAAAGTTCGACATAGCCCCCTCTAAATCTCCCCCGGTTGGGGAGACTTAAAAAAATATTCGTATTTGAGAGTTGTCTTTCTTTAAAGATAAATTAAAAGTCCTCCCTACCGGGGAGGATTTAGGTGGGGCTTAGGCCGTTTTTTTCTTCAAAGTTATCACCGTAATCTCCGGCCATATCCCCAATCGTCCCGAAAAGGCAAGAAAACCAAAACCACGGTTTACATACAGATATCTGTTTTTTTCATTAACAAGGCCAGCCCAGTCGAGGTAGCGGTATTGAACAGGGCTCCACCTGAAAGCAGCCGTTTCAACGCCAAACTGTGCGCCGTGGGTATGGCCGGCCAGGGTTAAATGAATATTCGCAGGATTATAACGCACCTTTTCTTCCCAGTGGGTTGGGTCGTGGGACAGGAGAATTTTGAACGCATCTTTATCAACGCCTTTAAGGGCTTTGTCAAGATCGCCTAATTGTATAAATCCCCGACCCCAGTTTTGCACGCCGATGAGCGATATTTTTTGTCCGCCTTTTTCAATTACCACGTTTTCATCCAGTAATAGTCTATAGCCAAGCGTTTTATGATGTTCTTTTAGCTTAACCAGGTCGGCGGCTTTTTCAGCTTCGCTGTCCCACACAATATAATCACCATAGTCGTGGTTTCCGAGAATGGAGAACTGTCCATAAGGTGCTTTTAGCTGGCTGAAATTATCCAGGTAGGGTTCAATTTCCCAGGCGGCGTTATTTACCAAATCGCCGGTAAAAACAAAAAGGTCGCTTTTTTGAGCTTTCGCCAGATCAATACCCCTTTGAACAGCGGCTTTGTTATCAAAACTGCCCGAATGGATATCGGAGATTTGAGTGATCGTAAAACCATCAAAGGCCTCGGGCAGATCATCAAAATACAAGGTTTCCCTGCGTACCTTATAGTCGTACTTTCCTTTCAGCATGGCATACAGAAACCCGGTAAGTGGTACGGCGGCTACCAGAATAGCAGCCTCGCTGATGAACTTGCGCCGGGCAGGAAAATAAGGTTCTATTACTTTTCCTTTCGGACTTATTATATGATTTACAATTCCATAAAAAAACCGACCGATGTCTCCCAAAAACAATATCAATACAAAAAATATTTTGGTGATAAAAAAGGCCAGGAACAGGCTGAGTACCCACTCGTGAAAAGGCGTCATCCCTTTGGCGGTGCTAAAGCTGTTCATCCCGGCTAAAAACAGCACTATTACGCCTACCGAAACAATTAAGTAACCCCATGTTACGAGGTTGCGCAATTTTGCCGAAGACCAATCATGGGTAAACGTTTTTAATCCTGCAAAAACATACCAATCCAACAGCAGGCTAAGGCCCGTGATAATCAGGAATAGGGTTATGAAACCGCCTCTATGCATAATATTCGCTTTAAAACCGCAATTTAAAAATTAATGATAATTGCAGGTAAAAATTAAGACGAATGAGCGGGGTAAATATTTTAAGATTTTGTGAATTGAGGCTTACAAAAAGGAGATCATCCAAAATGGGAAGTTTTCAGTTGATAAGCCCCAAACGTTGGTCATTGAGTTTGTTTTTACAGTTATCAAATGAATGATTAAGTTGTGGCTTTGAAAAAAACTACCTATTTTGGTAGATAAAACATCATAACAACGTAAACTATTAGAAATACCCGACGTTAAAATATGAAATTAGAAAATAACTGGCAATATAAAACCATCGAAAGCCTTGAAAAAATTGAATGGCCACATTTTGATGGTGACAGCCGGTTAATAAGGCGAACAAAAGAATTAAGGAAAATTCCGTTAAACGCTTTTACTACTGAAGATTTGAGAACTATGATAGGAGAACGAATCGGTCTGGACTATTTAATTCCATTAGCGCTGCAAATTTTGAATACTGAGTTATTTGCTGAAGGAGACTTTTTTCCAGGGGATCTTCTAAAAAATGTCTTGGCAATTGATACAGTGTTTTGGACCGATAATAGAGACCACTGGTTAACGCTTTATAACCTGATAAATCACCGACGGAATGAAATTGCAAAAGAAAAATTTTCGACTGCTGATTTTGATAAAGCAAATACGAAGGTGTTAGGAAAACAAGCTCTCACGAACTAACTAAACTTACCGCCATCTCCCTGTTATATTTATTACGATAGTTCACCGGCGAAAGCCCCGTTATTTTTTTAAACATGGTGCGGAAAGCTTTACTGTCCGAATAGCCAACGGCATACATTACTTCATTAATATTTTCGCGACTTGATTCCAGACTCTTTTTGGCGGCTTCTATTTTTACGCGCTGCAGGTATTCGACCGGGGTATTGGAAGTGGCCTTTTTAAACCGCCGCTCAAAATTACGCCTGCTGATGGCAAACATTTCTGAAAGCTGCTCGACAGATACTTTACTGTTGACATTATTCTCCATAAATAGCTGCGCTTTTTTTATCGGTTCGTCCTCGTGTGTCTTTTGCCCGGTAAATATCGCAAAGGGCGACTGGCTCTTCCGTTCAATTTCAATTTCGAGCACTTTGGAACAATAAACCGCCATTTCGCGTCCGCAAAACTTCTCTACAAGATAAATCATCAGGTTAAGGAAGGAATATGCTCCACCACTTGAGTACATGCCCAATTCGTCTGTAATTATTTTTTCGGGCTGAAGCTTTACATCGGGGAAAGCCTGCCTGAAAGCATCCGCTGCTATCCAGTGAGTAGAAATCTTTTTGCCTTTTAATAAACCTGTGGAAGCAAGCAAAAATGCGCCCGTACAAAGACTGGCTATCTCGGCACCCTGTTTGTATTGATCAATTATGAATGGAATATAAGGGGCGTTCAGCTTAAGGCTTGTAGGCATATCTCCCTGTATGGCAGGAATAACAACAAGATCTGTTTTTGCTGCATCGTTCAGCAGCACATCAGGCCGCACTACAAACAAGCCATCGTATAACGGCGTCTCGTTGCTGATCCCTAACATTTGTATTTTAAAAAAAGGCCTCTTACCCTGACTTGCCAACGTCATATTCACTGTAGTAAATACCTTGTAAGCTCCAATTACACTACTTAATATGCAAGGGCTGTTTGGAACTAAGATCGAAACATGTTTCATAGCTGAAAAGATTGATTGTTTGAATCAGGATTAAACCGGTTTATAAAATTTACACGATTTATATTTTAAAACTAAATCCATAAAATACTTTTTAATCCCGGTTCAGATCAACAAACTTACAACAAACGTTTGTCGCAATCAACCCCTAAGGTTGTCGTATTTATACGCTATGGTAATCGATAAATGGCCGTAGGTTTGAGATAGAAAAGAATGGAAGCCAAGATGAAAGTATTGTTTTTTATTAATGAACGAATATTAAATTAATATCAGAAAAATACCTTTAAACATCAATTAAAAACTAAAAACAAACAAAATGGACGCATCAGCAAATGCTTTAAACTGGTTTGAAATATCTGTGAACGATATTGGCCGCGCAAAAAAATTCTATGAAGAAGTTTTCGGGGGCACAATGGAAGTGCAAGAGATGATGGGCATGAAGATGGCCTATTTTCCAATCGATATGATGAGCGGAAAAGTTGGGGGCGGATTGGTAGAGAGTCCTTATCATAAGCCAAGTGCCGACGGAGTAAAAGTTTATTTAAACGCCAATCCGGACATGGAAGCTATCTTAGCAAAAATTGAAGGTGCCGGAGGTCAGGTTATGATGCCTAAAACCAAAATTAGCGATGAAATAGGTTATATGGCCGGTTTCGTTGATAGTGAAGGCAATCACATAGCCCTGCATTCAAATAAATAAAATATACCCCCCAGGCTCACCCTAAATCTCCGCCGTTAGGGGAGATTTAGCTTTTTCCGTGTTTTAAAGTCTCCCCTACCGGGGGAGATTTAGAGGGGGCTTTATCCAAACATTATCAGCCTTATTTACATCAGGATCGTAACCTGTTCCCAAGGTCATTCTTTCTATGTTGTCCTTAGCTTTGAAGCTTAATGTAAATGTTTTATTGCCGTTTTTCCAGCATTCAATACTGTGATGCAACTGTTGCGTGCTGTCGTGGGCATAAAATATGGTAATGTCAATAGGTACCGGTTTTGTACCAACATTGGTAATGACAACGGTATATTCGTTTTTTTGAAAGGTTACCTTGGATATTGCCAGGTCAGGAGCACCCTGGTCAAAAAACCAGCTTTTCCAAAACCAGTCAAGATTAACGCCTAACCCTGCGTTAATGCAATTAAAAAAATCATATGGCATAGGGTGTTTGCCATGCCACCGGGCGATATAATAATGCAGTGCTTTTGTAAAAACTTCATCGCCAAGCATATCCCTCACATATAAATAACCTAATGCCGGTTTAGGATAAGAGTTGATCATATAGGCTACACCATCCATATGCGTGCTTAAAGAAATTATTGGCGGGTCTTCTTCTTTGCCGGCATTTGCCTCATAAGCACTTACAGCATATAAGTCTGTAATTTTGGGATCGATAATCGGACTGATTACCCATTCGCCCATGGTAGCCCAGCCTTCATCCATCCAGGCATATTTAGTTTCGTTAATACCCATGTAGAATGGAAACATGGTATGAAAAATTTCATGATCGGTAAGTTCAATGTCGTCTTCTGGCTTTTCATAAGGTGCGTCATTAACCATCATTGGGTATTCC
>DASYEP010000170.1:0-44497 GCA_036498965.1 Mucilaginibacter sp. | reverse complement strand
ATCAAGTACCTTATTAGCATAACCTGGACTTGATATAACGAATTTTGATGAATAACCAGCAGTATAAGGGGCTGTGCTTGGTTGTGCTTGACTCATGGCCGCCAACGGCAGAATCAACGAAAAAAACATGATGAGCTTTTTCATTTTTTTTTGGTTAAGTTTTGTAACTGGTTTGTTACACGTAAATGTAATGGTTAAATACTTAATAATCAAAATATTATGGCAGCTTTATTTGCGCTATTCATGGAGATGACTAAAATTAATTGTGACGAAAGTCGTGATAGTTTAATAAGACAATTCCGAGGGTGATTTAAAAGATAATATTCCAAAGACCTATACTTTGATTAGCTAATTTCCTTCAATTTTTAAATTTCCTGGAAGAGGAAAGAGTAGCCCTAGGTAATTATTTTAAAAAGAGCTTTAATTAGCCAACTGTTTTTTAAACTGGTTGGGGCTAACGCCTACTTCTTTTTTGAAAAGCCTGGAAAAATAGGGTAGATTTTCAAAGCCAAGTGTATAAGCGATTTCAGACACATTTTGGTCGTCGCTTTTGAGCAGGTTCTTAGCTTCATTCACCAGGTAAATATGGATCAATTCGATCGCGGTTTTGCCCGTTTCCTGTTTTAACATATCGCTTAAATAGCGCGAAGAAACGTTAAGTTGCGCAGCCATGGCGTGCACAGTCGGAAGTCCGATGGTTTGTAACTGCCCCTTTTTAAAATAAACTGTCAAAGCATCATTAAATTTGGATATCGTTTTCCCTAATAATTCTTTTCGGTTAATAAACTGGCGCTTGTAAAAACGCTGGGAATACTTCAATATTGAATCAATATAGGTAAGGATAATATCACGGCTATACTCATCTGTGTTATTAGTATACTCTGTTTCAATTTTTCCATAAAGATCCCAGATTATCTCTTCTTCTTTGGGGGATAGATGAAGGGCCTCATTAGTCTCATAATCAAAAAAATTATACTTTTTTATTTCATTGTGCAAAAAATGACCGTTTAAAAAATCCTCGTGAATAAAAATCAGGAAACCATCTTCTTCAAATTCCAGGTTTTTAAACTCCACCATCTGCCTGGGTTTGATGAAATACATCGACCCGTTTTCATGGTCGTACTTTGTCCTGCCGTACATGATTACGCCCGATTTCAGTTTTTTAAAACCGATGATGTAAAAGTCAGTCGTAAATTCCCTATCACCAATCGGGCAGGCTACATTGCAACGGTGTAAACTCATCAGGGGATTCTCGGGCGGAGCAAATCCATTTTCGCGGCTGAGTTCACTCAATGTTTTATAATGTTTCATGATGATTATAGTTATAACAAATCTACACCGGATAACGATGTAGATTTGTCAGGGTAGAACCATTATTATTTTTATTATTAATGTCCGTGGGCGGTTGCAGCCACATCACTCCATTTGTCCCATTCAGCAAAACGACCCTGGTAAACCTGTTTAACCCATGGATAAGCTACTTTGCCCAGGAAAAGACGTAACGGAGGATTCTCACTGTCAATCAGCTTTAATACTGCATGAGCCGTAGCTTCCGGTTTGCCAAACGAGTCATCAGTTAATCCGGCCTGGAAAGCTGCTTTTACCTTATCATATTCGGGCATGCTTTCGGTATGAAATGCTGATGCCCCAGCCCAATCAGTACTAAATCCGTTTGGCTCAATAAGCGTAACGTTAATACCAAAGCCTTTTACCTCGGCCGCCAACGTTTCGCTTAAACCCTCAACCGCAAACTTTGAAGCGTTATAAAGTCCAAGCACTGGCAGCGTAACCAAACCCAGCGCACTCGACAGTTGTATAATATGGCCATGGCCCTGCTCACGCATAACAGGTAATACTGCTTGTGTAATCCATAACAAGCCGAAAAAATTAGTTTCCATCTGGTCACGTGCTTCCTTTTCGGTAGTTTCCTCTACGCTGCCAAATAAGCCGTAACCCGCGTTGTTAATCAGTACATCAATACTGCCAAAATGATTTTTTGCTTTTTTAATCGCCGCAAAATCAGCTGCACGGTCATTAACGTCTAATTGAATGGGTAATATGTTGCCGGCATATTGTTTAACCAGATCATCGAGCGTGGTTAAGTCGCGGGCAGTAGCGACCACGTTATCGCCCCTTTTTAAAAATGCCTCCGCCCAGAGTTTACCAAAACCACGGGAAGCGCCTGTTATGAAAATTGTTTTTGCCATTGTTTTAATTATTAAATGTTGAGTCAAAATTAGTACTCATATAGCCAGCGGAGTTTATACATATGTAGGGAAGAATGATACAAAATGCCGGTGTTTGTTTAAATGTATTTTGTTACTTGAGTATTACATTATTCACAAGGTGTGTAGGGTTGCACCTATAATTAACGCATAGCGCAATTTTACCTGTCATACTAATTTTACAATATATCAATCGGGAACACCAAATATTTTTTAACATTCCCACAGCTTTCTTTTACATTAGTGCTTCTTTATAAACCGGCTTTGCTATTGGCTCAGCCCATAATCTTAAACTATGAATAAAAAGCGCCGCCCATTGCAGATATGGGTAATCCTTATTTTATTTGCCACTTCTGTAAGGGCTCAAAATGCACCAGAGGTCACAACTTGGCTAACCAAAAATGATCGTTCTTCATTATTTGAAAAACAAGCTCAACCTTTAAAATTTACTGCAGTTACAAACCAAAACACCACCATAACGGTGAACGAGGCCGAAACCTATCAGCAAATTGATGGCTTTGGTTTTGCTTTAACAGGAGGCAGCGCCGGACATATCATAAAGATGAGTGCTACAAGTCGTGCAGATTTACTGAAAAACGTATTTGCATGGGATGGAAACAATATTGGTGTTAGTTATTTACGTTTGAGTATTGGTTCATCCGACCTTAACGAACGCGTTTTTTCGTACGATGATATGCCTGAGGGACAAACCGATCCAGAGTTGAAACATTTCGACCTTGGTCCCGACAAAAGTGATGTCATCCCTGTGATGAAAGAGATATTGCGCATTAATCCGCATATTAAAATATTGGGTTCGCCATGGTCGCCTCCTGCCTGGATGAAAACCAATGGCGATACCCGCGGCGGGCGGTTAAAACCCGAACTTTACCCCATATATGCTAAATACCTGGTGAAATATATCCAACAAATGAAAGCTCAGGGTATCACCATTGATGCTATAACGATTCAGAACGAGCCGCTTCACCCGGGAAATAACCCCAGTTTGCTTTTGGTAGCCCCAGATGAGGCTGATTTTATAAAGAATAACCTTGGACCAGCATTTAGCGCAGCGAAGATCACCACCAAAATAATTATCTATGATCATAACGCCGACAGGCCTGATTATCCAATCTCCATACTAAGCGACCCCAGAGCCAATAAATATATCGATGGTTCAGGCTTCCATCTGTATGGCGGTAAAATTGAGGCGCTTACTACGGTTCATGATGCTTATCCCAATAAAAACATTTATTTCACCGAGCAAATGGTTGTTGAGCACGAAAACAGCCCCAACATCAACATTGTAAACCCGGTAAAACGATTAATAGTCGGCGCAACCCGAAACTGGAGCAAAGTAGTATTGGAATGGAATCTTGCTGCAGATCCGCAATACAAGCCATACACCGATAGAGGAGGATGCCCATCGTGCCAAGGCGCCGTGACTATTGACGGGGACAAGGTAACCAGGAATATAGCTTACTATTCTGTGGCACATGCCTCGAAATTTGTGCGCCCGGGCTCAACTCGCATCGCATCCGACGAAAACGAAATCTTACCAAATGTTGCCTTCAAAACGCCCGCTGGAAAAAGAATTTTAATAGTAGCAAACGCAAGCAAGGAAACTCAGACCTTTAATATTAAATATAATGGCCGCATAGCTACGGCGATGCTTGATGGCGGCTCGGTAGCAACATATGTTTGGTAGTAAATAAGTTCAATATCAATAGAAAATAACATGTCAATCAAATCCAATAAAAATAGTTTTCTCAAATATTCATCAAAGGCATTGTTGCTTTTGCTCATGCTTTTTATTTCGACGCAGGTAAAAAGCCAGGGATTTCTCAAAGCTGACGGACAGAAGATAGTAAATGAAAAAGGACAAAACGTGCTGCTGCGCGGAATGGGTCTTGGCGGATGGATGATACAGGAGGGTTACATGCTGCATATTAACACGGAAAGCAGGCAAACCAGGATACGTGAGCGTATTGAGGAACTGATGGGTCCGAAGGAAACACAAGAATTTTATGATACGTGGCTCAATAATGCTGTACGTAAAATAGACATAGACAGCATGAAACGATGGGGGTTTAACAGTGTACGCCTGCCGATGCATTTTAACTTGTATACCCTGCCTGTTGATAAAGAACCCGTTGCCGGTCAAAATACATGGCTTGACAAGGGCTTTGAAATGACTGATAAACTTTTGGCCTGGTGCAAGGCAAATCACATGTACCTGATACTTGATATGCACGCTACACCCGGCGGCCAGGGTAATGACCTGAACATATCTGATCGCGACCCCAGCAAACCTTCTTTATGGGACAGCGAAGCAAATCAACAAAAGTTGATTGCGCTTTGGAAGAAGTTAGCTGAACGTTATAAGAATGAACCGTACATCGGCGCCTATGATATCATCAACGAGCCAAATTGGGGTTTTGAGGATCAAGAACACGATAAAAATGGCCTAAAGGAAAAAAAGAATGAGGCTTTGCGGAAATTGATGGTTGATATTACCGCGGCCATACGCCAGGTTGATCAAAAACACATCATTATTATTGAGGGTAACGGTTGGGGGAATAACTATAACGGGATATTCCCGGTATGGGATAAAAACATGGTGCTCAGCTTTCACAAATACTGGAACTATAACGACCAGGCATCGGTTGCGCACATCGTAAAAGCCCGCGAAGAAAATAATGTACCGGTTTGGCTTGGCGAAACCGGAGAAAACTCAAACACCTGGTTTACTGATGCGATTATGCTTTTTGAGAAAAATAATATCGGGTGGTCGTTCTGGCCGCTGAAAAAGATGGGAAATAATAACCCGATGGAGATAAAATCGAACCTGAATTATAACGAGGTTACCAACTACCTGAACGGCAGAGGGCATAGACCAAAAGAAAGCAACCTGTACAGCGGCTTACTGGAAATGGCTACCTATGCAAAGCTCGAGAATACCATTATTCATCATGATGTAATAGATGCCATGTTCAGACAGCCTTATTCTGCAGCCGCAATTCCGTTTAAAGCCAACAAAATAGTTAACGGAACAATTATCAATGCGGTTGATTATGACCTTGGTCGTAATGGTGTGGCTTATTTTGACACCGATACAGCTGATTTTCACACCTCAGGTGTACGCAGCCAAGGGAATCGTGGGCATGTCTATAGAAACGACGGAGTGGATATCCGTAAAGATTCCGCCGAATATGAAAGTTATTATGTGAGCGATATTGCAGATGGCGAGTGGATGCAGTATACCGTGCAATTGAAAGTGGGAGGGGTTTATACAATAAAATTAAAAATAGCCGCTCCGGCTGACGGCAGTGTACTTTCCTTCTTTGTAAATGGTCAACCCCAGGCAAAAGATGTTGCCATTCCAAATACAGGCGGATTAACAACCTGGCAGGAAATTTCTGTTAAAAATGTCAAGCTGAAACCGGGTAGCAATAAGATAAAGCTATACTTTGATAAGGGCGGTTTTAACCTGCATTATATGCAGTTTGTCACCGGTAAATAGTGCTGAAAATGAAATTCTGGTGTGCCTTGTTGTTATGCAATTGTTGGGCCGGTGTTGCTTTTTCTCAGCAATCCGATTCAACCATGTACTATTTTGCCGCCCATCAGGACGACTGGCAGCTTTTTATGTCGGCTAATGCGTGGAACGATGTAGTTGTTTCAAAGTTTCATGCTGTATTCATAACCGTTACCGCCGGCGACGCCGGGAATGGCGACCAAAAGTATGGCTCCGGCCTCGTGCCTTATTACCAGGCACGTGAAGACGGATCTATGCTGTCAGCAAAATTTATGGCTGATGTGAATAGCCCTGGTGAGGCAATTAGTAGTAACTACCTAACAATAAACGGGCACGAAGTTTTGAGATATATTTATAAAAATGTTACCTGTTATTATTTGCGATTACCCAATGCCCATGGAAACGGAGAGGGATACACCAAAACAAATAACGAGACCTTAAAAAAGCTTCATGATGGTCAAATTGAAACTATGCGAACTGTTGATGGTACATCGACGTATTCCGGCTGGAGCGATCTTATCCGCACATTGCTAAATATTGTAGAAATAGAAAAGGGTAGTGCAAAGACCGGCTGGATCAATGTGCCAGATACAGATGAAAATCTCAATAAAAAAGATCACTCCGAACATCTGTTAACCAGCGTTGCGGCGCAGGATGCTGTTAGGAATATAAGTTGGCTTGGAATAAGAGCATACATTGATTACTACTCCGGCAAATCGCCATCTAATCTGACTATTACTCAAATTGAAAATGCAGCAGCTTTGCATGCTTGCGACGTTATCGGCATGATAAATGGCGGTTATGAATCAAACTGGAACGAAGAGCACAAAGCGTGGTTGCCGATGGATTATTTCAGGGTGATAAGAAAACCGGGGAAATAATTTATCAATAATCAAGTCATCCTGCTAAAAACTTTTTGGCTTTGCATCATAAATTCACTGCAAACTCCTATTTTTAATCATGCATGAAATATTACTGCTCTGCCTTGGATTGGTTTTAAGCGTATCGTTTCTGGTACTGCTGGCTCAAAAACTGAAGATTGCTTACCCGATATTATTAGTCGCCGCTGGTTTGGCTATCGGCTTCATTCCGGGTATACCCAATACCCACATAAACCCCGACCTTGTTTTTCTGATTATTTTGCCACCAGTTTTATATGATGCGGCTCAAAATACTTCGTGGAAGGCGATGTGGCGCTGGCGGCGCATTATCGTTGTACTGGCTTTGATTTTCGTATTCTTAACTGCAACTGCAGTTGCCTTTGCCAGCTATTACCTCATTCCCGGTTTTACATTGGCGCAGGGATTTTTATTGGGCGCCATTGTGTCGCCACCGGATGCTTCCGCTGCAGTGGCAATTCTCCGTTTTGTAAAACTACCCAAGGGTGTGGTGGCCATACTTGAAGGTGAAAGCCTGCTTAATGATGCTACCAGTTTAACTATTTTCCGCTTTGCGCTGATGGCTATCGTCAGTAATACTTTCGTATGGCAGCATGCGGCGACCAATTTTGTTTTGGTGGTTGTATCCGGTATCGCAATAGGCCTTGCAATCGGTTTTGTTTTTTATGTAGTGTTCCGCTGGCTGCCTACAACCGCCAATCTAAATATAACACTTTCTATTGTAATCCCATACCTCATCTATGTTACCGCGGAAGCCGTTCACTCGTCAGGAGTGTTGGCAGTAGTAAGCGGGGGATTATTTATTGCTTATCAAAATCATTTTGTCTTTTCACACTCAAGCAGACTTAAATCAAATGCGATTTGGTCGGCGTTGGTATTTATACTTAACGCGGTGGTGTTTTTCGTCATAGGATTACAGTTGCCTGAAATTATGTACAGCATAAAAGATGGCCACCTTGCCGACGCCATAAAAGTTGCGCTGATCATCAGTCTGGTGGTGATCCTTGTCCGTGTGCTTTTCTTGCTTTCTTCTTCCGCTTTTACAACCTTCATCGGCCGGTTCATCACCGTTGCGCTGAGACGGCCGGGCTGGAGAAACCCTATGATCAGCGGATTGATGGGTATGCGTGGCGTAGTTTCGCTTGCATCGGCTTTGTCCGTACCATTATTGCTCCCCGCGGGCCAAGCTTTCCCATATCGCGATCTTATTCTCTTTATCACATTTACCGTTATCGTCATTACACTGGTGGGTCAGGGGCTGATATTGCCATGGGTTATTAAAAAAATAAGACCACAATTCTTTTTAGAAGAAAAGTCTGATGATGAACAGATCGAAGAAATTGAACTGCAATTATATCATTCAGCGCTTGAAAAGATGCGCGCGAAATATCCATGCGACATTGAAGAAAATGCCTTTCTAAAAAATAAACACGAATTATACAGCGTCAAGGTAGAACTGCTCGGTAAAAATAGTGCTGAAAAAACTCCCAACCAGCTTCTCAATCGTTTTAAAAAGATAATGATAGAAGTGATTGAACACGAGCGCCGTGAACTGCATGCCTTCAGAAAAAAGGATGGGTATGACGATGATGTGATAAGGATTATCGAAAATCGGCTTGATTTGGAAGAAGAACGTTTGGAGGAAGAAACGGAGTAGTCGATAGATACAGTCAATAGTCCTTAGTATGAGTCTAAAGTCGGACCTTGCTATTTTTGACTTAGGGCTAACGACTCCCGACTCAAGACTAACAATAACGCCGTCATATTTCGTTATGGCATTCAATTGAACCCTCCGGTTAACATTTTTTAGGTTTATAATTACAAATGTTTTATCTCCCGGGTAATTATCTGTGTACCTTTAAAACCGTTACCTAAATTTTAAATGTTGAACATGACCAAAACTATAGCTCTTTTCTTAGTATTATTTTTTTCTGCAATTGTAAACTCCTTTGGCCAGGCCGATATGCCAAAGATTATTCAAAAAGACGGTCGCCATGCCCTTTTGGTTGACGGAAAACCGTTCCTGGTGCTTGGCGGGCAAGCCCACAACTCAAGCGCGTGGCCGGGCATGATGCCGCAGCTGTGGTTTGCGGCAAAGGAGATGCACCTCAATACGCTCGAAGTACCAATTTATTGGGAGCAGATTGAAGCACAACCGGGTAAATTTGATTTCTCTATTATCGATACGCTCCTTACCCAGGCACGGCAGCATAAAATACGGCTCGTCCTTTTATGGTTCGGCACCTGGAAAAACGGCAGTAACCACTATATGCCCGAGTGGATGAAACGCGATGCTGCAAAGTACCCTAACATTACCGGCATCAATGGTCAAGCCATCGATTCACCGTCGCCTGTTATTAAGGCAACATTGGAAGCAGATATTAAGGCTTTTACCATGGTGATGCGGTATTTAAAGAAAGCGGATTCGCGACATACTATAATAATGGTACAGGTTGAAAATGAATCCGGTTCGTGGGGTAGCGTGCGGGATTACTCGCCAGCTGCTCAAAAATTGTTTGAAGGGTCCGTACCGGCGGAACTGCTAAAGTCTGAAGTACTAAAAGCACTGAATGTTCCTGCCGGTTCCGAAGGCACCTGGCAAAAGGTATTTGGCGACAGGGCCGACGAATATTTCCATGCCTGGTCAGTTGCCAGGTTTGTTGGGCAGGTGGCAGCTGCCGGAAAGGCAGAATATCCACTGCCTTTGTACACAAATGCGGCATTGCGCGACCCGCTCACCAACCCTAAAGCAAATACCTATGAAAGCGGTGCACCTACAGATAATGTGATCCCGATTTGGAAAGTTGCGGCTCCAGCCCTTGACCTTGTGGCGCCTGATATATACCTTCCCGGAAGCGAAAGGGTGTTGAAAGTAATAGAATTGTATGATCGCACTGACAATCCACTCTTTGTGCCGGAGGCAGCACTAATTCCGGATAACGCAAAATATATGTACGATGTTATTGCCCGCGGCGGCATAGGTTTTTCGCCATTTGGGATAGATGGTAACAAAAAAGCAGTAACTGACACCGAAACTACTAAACACCTTGCACCTTTTGCACAGGAATACGTTGCGTTAACGCCAATGATGAGGGAATTGGCGCAATGGGGCTTTGAAGGTAAAATAAAAGCAGTAGTTGAACGGGAAGATCATGCCGAGCAAACTATAGATCTTGGTGCATGGCAGGCTATTATTTCGTTTGGAGGGGGCAGGAGGAACGAGGCACAACCCGATTCCGCACCGATTGGCAAAATGATGATCGTGCAGTTGGACAAAGATAAGTTTATCCTGGTTGGTTCACACTGCCACATTACTTTTAAACCGCTTGGGAGTAATGCCGGCAAGGAATGGCAGTACCTGAAGGTAGAAGAAGGCAGTTATGAAAATGGATCGTTCAAAATGCTTCGTATCCTTAATGGTGACGAAACAGATTTTGGCGGCCCACGTTTTGGCGCCACGCCGGTTGTGTTGCAGATGACGTTGTTGGTAAGGTAGAGAAATTGTAAAGAAAGAATTATTCAAAAAATATATAAATTGCGTTGAAGGAAATCGCGATCTCGAAAAGTGTTAACTGACGGCATTATTCTGCTTGACTTGCATAATTTGGGATTGCGTCGTTCCTCGCAATGACGCTTTTTTATTAAAAACCAAAATCACCAACCATGGATTCACGTCGCAACTTTTTACAGAAATTAGGATTAACGGCTTTGGCCCTACAATTGGCACCCATATCAGGATGGGCGGATAGCAAATATGATGAACATAAAAACTACGACGGGCCGGTACTTCGCGTCGCAATAATGGGTCTCGGTAGCTACGGAACTCGTGTTGCCGAAGCTATGAAAGGCTGCACCAAAGCCAAACTGGTTGGCGTTATTAGCGGCACACCTTCAAAAATTACCGACTGGCAAAGCAAATATGGCATCCCTGCGAAGAACTGTTATAACTATCAGAATTACGATGATATTAAAAATAATCCCGACATAGACGCGGTTTATATTATAACACCAAATGGCCTGCACCGTGAAGCGGCTATACGCGTGTCAAAAGCCGGGAAGCATGTGATCTGCGAAAAACCCATGGCATTGAATGCGAAAGAAGGACAGGATATGGTAGATGCCTGTAAAAAAGCAAATGTGAAATTACTGGTTGGTTATCGCATGCACTTTGAGCCCAAAACACTTGAGGTTATCCGGATGAGGAAAGCCGGTGAATTTGGAAAGATCATGTTTTTCCAGGGGCTTTGCGGGTTTACCATCGGCGATCCTGCTCAATGGCGTTTAAATAAACAACTGGCAGGTGGTGGTTCTTTGATGGATATTGGGATTTATGCCATCAACGGTTCACGTTATATGGTTGGTGAAGATCCAATTTGGGTAACCGCAGAGGAAACCAAAATCAATCATGAAAAATTTAAAGAAGGGGTGGACGAAACTATACAATTTCAGTTTGGCTTCCCAAGCGGAGCAGTAGCCTCCTGTTTGTCGACTTATAGTATGAACAACCTGGATAGATTTTTTCTGAATGGTACGGCTGGCTATGCGGAACTATGGCCCTCCACCGGTTACGGGCCTATAATGGGGCATACCAATAGAGGTGAACTTACCCAGCCGATCACTACTCACCAAACGGTACAAATGGATGAAATGTCTGACATTATTTTTAACGGAAAGCAGCCTGTGGTGCCTGTTGATGGGCTTGAGGCAGTGAAGGACTTGAAACTGATTGATGCGATTTATTTGGCATGTAAAACGGGGAAGAAAGTGGATGTGAGCCTTTAATGTGTATCATCAGAGACTAATAAATGAATGCTTGTTTCATCAACGATTTACAGCTCCGACAATGTACATGGCCAGTAAAAGCACACAAATCACCAATGCCCAATGCTTGCCGGACGCTGGTTTAAATGCCAGCCAGATGATTATCAAAGCTGCTGAAGCACCAGTTGCTGCTTTTATATAAAGATGTTTTTCAAACATCCCCCAGCTTCCAAAAAGCAAAAAAGCTGAAATAAGCGTGCAAATAGTTCTAAAGGACTGTGTATTGACATTAGATAAGTTCATAACAACTGGACATGATTCGGTTTCGGCTAATATAAGAAAGTTTCTCGCTTCTCTGTAGACTGTACCCTTAATCCCAAAATTTGCATTACCACCAGAGGAAAAGAGAGGCTCTGGTCCGTAAACAGCCTGGTCTCACAGTTTTAGGTTTTATTACCTGGTAAGGCGTACCGACTCTACCTCACCATTTTTGCCGAATGAAGAATCGTCGTGTACCAGGTATAGATTATTGGCATCAAGTTGTTTTATGACCGGTGTTTCAGTAAATGCTGGTGTTATATAACCGTCAGAATTTTGCGCGGCAAAGTTGATAACGGCCGTGTTGCCTGATAGGGTATAGGTAAAATTGGAAGCAGCACCATTACTTAATATTGCGCCGGTTCCGTCACTGGCAAATCTCATACTGAAGGAATGATTTAAAGTAGTAACATATGGCGTTCCGGCTATACCGTTAGTATAGGTTGTTAATGTGTCAGCGGTAACATCCCATGTGCCTGCTATTGATGCGGAACGAGGAGCAGGCGTGGGGCTATTGTTTTTCGAGCAACTAATACATAGGATAATTGCCATTATAAAAATCAAAGATTTAATCATGCGAAATAGGTAAAATGTAAATACAAACTTTAAGTTAATATTTGGTTAGCTTGGAAGTGATCGATCTGTTATCCAGCTGACTGTGTTTTACGGTTATTTTACAAAGTATGTTTCCAATAGTGCTTTTGTCGATCATGTTGTCATTGATTTTTTTATTTAAAAGCTTCACAACTCCATCAAATATTCAAATTATCTGCCTAAATTAGGGGACCGTCGCATTGCCTTATTGATCTGCTCCCCCCGTCGATTTTTGCAGGGTATATGTTGCTAACTTTTAGTGTAAAGTCAGTTAAATACATCAAATAAACGTTTCAAAAACTCACCTTATTATGGCAAAAAGAACTATTGTATTTACTCATGGATTATGGATACACACCAGCTCATGGCAGCCCTGGATGGATTTCTTTAAACAACAAGGCTATAAAACCCTGAACCCAGGCTGGCCGGGCGATTCAGCAACCGTTGCTGAATGCCGCGCAAATCCTCAGTTGATTGCAAACAGGGGTGTTACAGAGGTTGCCGATAGTTATGCCAAAGTAATCGAATCTCTTGCCGAACCGCCTATCATCATTGGGCATTCTTTTGGTGGTTTGATAACGCAGATATTGCTGGGGCGTGGTATTGCGGCGGCTGGCATAGCTATTGATCCCGCGCCTATGAAGGGTGTATGGCAATTACCTTTTTCAGCACTCAGAGCCTCCATCCCGGTGCTCGGTAACCCATTCAATTTTAAAAAGGCCAAATCCCTTTCCTTTGATCAATTCACTTACGGCTTTGCCAACGCCGTCCCCGAAAAAGAAGCGCAGGAGCTTTACGACCGCTGGACGATACCGGCCCCATGCCGGCCACTTTTCCAGGCTGCGCTGGCAACCATCGCGGGGTCAGAGACGAAAGTCGACACCACAAATACTACCCGGGGTCCGTTGCTTATTACCGGCGGTGAAAAAGACCACATAGCACCTCCTATACTTGGAGAAGCGTCCGCTAAAAAGTATAACTCGTCGGTAACAACCGACTTTAAATTATTTGAAGGTCGTGGGCACTCTTTAATTGTTGATCACGGCTGGAAGGAAGTGGCTGAATACGCGTTGGGGTGGTTGAATAAGAATGGATTTTGACGGAAGTAAATTTACTCAACACCGCCTGTTTAAGTCTGCGCTTGAACAGGCGGGAATTTCAAGCAACTCGTTTTTTCATAGTGTCAGAGTTTTACACGATTGTGCAGATCAGTTTGATTAGCGAACGCATCGATGTTTTGAAAGGTTGTTTTTGCGATCTGCTCCATAGCTTCCCTGGTAAAAAAGCCCTGATGCGAAGTGATCAGTACATTGGGAAAAGAAATAAGCCGCATGATGAGATCATCTTCAATCACATCTCCGGAGAAATCGCGAAAAAATAACTTGCCCTCCTGTTCGTACACGTCCAGGCCAAGTGCACCTAATTGTTTATTTTTCAGCGCTTGTATAACATCGGCTGTGTTTACAAGGCCGCCACGGCTCGTATTGATCAGCATGGCTCCTGGCTTAAACAATTTAAGGGTGTTTTTATTGATCAGATAATGGGTACTCTCGGTTAAAGGACAATGCAGCGAAACAATGTCGGCGTCAGCCAGCGTGTCCTCCAGGCTACCATATACAACGCCTGATTCAGCCAGTTCAGCATCCGGGTAAATGTCGTAAGCGTAAACATGGCAACCAAACCCCTTAAGGATATTACAAAAAGCTTTTCCAATGTTTCCTGTGCCAATAACACCAACTTTACGATTGTGCAAGTTAAAACCCATTAACCGCTCAAGCGAAAAATTCCCTTCGCGGATACGGTTATAAGCTTTATGAGTTTTTCGGTTCAAAGTTAGTATCAAAGCCATCGTATGCTCGGCCACTGCTTCGGGCGAATATGCCGGCACACGCATAACAGGCATGTTAAGTGCATCGGCAGCTTTAATATCCACATTGTTAAACCCTGCACAGCGTAATACAATAAACTTAACGCCGCATTGGTGTAATATGGCAAGTACTTTGTCATTTATTGTATCATTCACAAATACACAAACGGCATCAAAGCCTTTTGCCAGTGCGGCCGTTTGCTCGTTCAATGGCGGTACATAAAACGTTAACTCATGTCCGGTATTAAACTCACGCAAAAACTCCTCGTCATAGCTGTAGGTACTAAATACTGCGATTTTCATATTCATTATAATTAAAGGTTATTTCCACTGATTCCTGATTTTTATATTAACCTATAGTGATAACGTGTGTATGCATAATGAACCCTAATTTGCTAAACCCATTGTATGCATCTTTGTTTTTGCTTATCTGCCGAACTAGATTATCGGCATTATGGGTTTGAATTTGTAGAACCATATGCCGCCTATTATTACAAGGCAGTAGGTGGTAGCCCAGGTGCATACATCTTTATCAGAAGACTTGTCGTCATTGTGGAATAAAAGATAGAAAGGAAGTAAGGAAAGAACCGCGCCAGCTACGGTAAGGGCAACCTTTTTCAGTTCAATTGCTACTCCCCATTTCGATACGATAATAATCGCCAACCATAGTAGTAACCAGCTTGGGATGGACAGTATTAGACCATAAACGATGGAGTACCCAATAAACCCTAGGGCATTCTGATAGTCGTAATAAATGTTTCTGTGGATGATTATATCGATAGCCGTAAATAATACAGGGCTCAATATCACGCCGGTTAGCCAGACCTTTAAACTATAGATAAAAGCTTCCTTCATTTTTGCCGATGATGTTGTTGCAAACATGCTTATTTTTTTGTTTAAAAATGTTATTAACAGGCTCTATAGTAGCAGGAATGTATATAAGAGTATCATTGGTGATGGTGAGAACGGGCTAAACTGGTAATGTCGACAATAATTGAAAAATTGACGTGCTTTTTGACTCTTAATATTTTGTAAACGCTTTTCCAAACAAATATTTAGCTTTGGAATTTATGAGCAAAAGCAAGCAGGAAAACATAAATAAAATAAGGAATAAGTCCGTGGCCGACGATCCGGGTTCGGAGGACAAGGTCGGCGCCAAACGGGCAAAGCCTAAAAGTCAGGACAAGTCGCTGCCCGCCGCACAAGCCGGCGACAACGAACACCCAGAATCCACAACCAAAGAAGTTAATACACTCGCCGACGATCATCAAAACTCATTCCCCGAAACTGAAATGGAAGTGCATCATCATTCCCAACTTGAACATAAATCGAAACCCTGGAAGGAATACCTGTTGGAAGGTTTTATGATATTTGTTGCTGTTTTTATGGGGTTTATAGCTGAAAATATCCGGGAAGATATTAGTAACAGTGAACATGTAAAGCAACTTTCATCCCGGCTTGTGCAGGATTTGAAGGCTGATACCACAAAGTTGGCTGAGATATATGCGAAGGAAACGCTGATAATAAAAAATAACGATACTTTATTTAACCTTTTGCAGCAGCCCCTGGCAAAGGCAGATCTCAAAAGAATACAAAAATTTATTGCCGGTTCACACAGCCTGTGGCCGTTTCACCCTTCAGTAGGGGCTATTGTAGCGATAAAAAATGAACTCCATTTGAAACAGTTTTCCAATTCCGAAATAATAAGCCACATTTCGAAATACGAAGGTCACATCGAACTACTACACACAGTACAGGATATTACCCTGCAATACCAGCGTAGTTTTCTTGATCCTTTTTTGTATCAGCATTTCACACCAGCTAATCTCGAAGCTGCTTTTGCCCAACCAGCTTCACCCAACGGACAAATGAGGGATCTAACTCAAAAAGATCTTACGCAACTGGCTGCACAAATGGTTTTGATCAGAATCAACAGCAACGAGCTTTTAGATGACAACCGGATGCTAAAAAATGACGCTGCAGACCTGCTTCATTATGTACGTAAACAATATCACCTGGAAGACGAGTAACATGCACGAGGAAATAAGCGGTTGAAAAATCTCCTAAAAGATGAATGTCTTTTCCAGCTATTTCAGGGCGGGTCATTACAACACTAATCAATATTTGACAAAATAAATTATTTTGTCAAATTATCTTTTAACTTTGCTGTTCATTTATTATGACAAGTTCGCTGCAAACTTCTGACGATATTACCCAGCAGGAAATTCTGCAGGCGGCGTTGGGTTTGTACCGTAAATTCGGTCCTGATAAGGTGACGATGGACGATGTCGCCGCCGCCGCCGGCCGGAGCAGGAGCTCACTATACTATTATTATAAAAATCGCGACGAAGTTTTTCAGGCTGTTTTGGATACGATTGTGGATGAGATGGCGAAAGCTATCCGGCGTGCAGTAGCCAATGCGGATACCTTAAATGATAAGCTTTATGCATTTTGCTTTGCTAAAATTAAAACATCGGAAGACTGGAAGAGCATTTTAAACAAAATGTTGTCATCAATGGATGATAATGATGGAAAATCCAGGCACGCTAAAATGATGGGCGCGTTACATAAAAAGTTACTTTACCAGGAGAGCATCATCTTAACTGAAACCTTATCAGCAGAGATGAGCCAAAAGCAAATGCGGCCAATAAACGCAATGGAACAGGATATGCTCTCGTTCCTGATATCATGCAGCATTCGCGGCATCAGAAACGAAATTTATAATCAGCAGGATCCACACGATATTAAAGCTGCTGTACGCGTGCTGACAGACGTAGTTGCAAAGTGGCTAAAGGATTAAATTTTTTTGAACAGTTTTCGACGTTTTTTTATTTTTTGTCAAATAAAAACTATAATGAAAAAGATTAGTGAGTTTAACGTATTTAGGGCATTCAAGAGCCTGAATTATACACTTTATTTTTTCGGACGGGCTGTGTCGCAATTTGGTACCTGGATGCAGCGGACCGCCGTGATATGGGTTGTTTATTCTATTACACACTCCGCTTTTTTTATCGGGGTTACCATCTTTGCCGAGCAGTTCCCTTCATTTTTACTTTCGATTCCCGGAGGTGTTGCTGCGGACAGATATGATCGTTATAAAATTATCAAAATCACGCAGGTTGTTTCGATGATTCAGTCGGTCATTCTGGCGGTATTGATTCTTACAGGTCACGAAGCTGTCTGGGCTATCCTGGCGTTAAGTGTACTGTTGGGAATAATCAATGCCTTCGATGTGCCCGCCCGTCAATCTCTGATACATGAAGTTGTTGCCGATGAGGCTGATCTCCCGAACGCTTTGTCACTTACCGCAGCTACGGCCAGCCTGGCTCAGCTGTTGGGGCCTGCATTATCCGGTATCGTCCTGAGCGCGTTTGGCGCTGCGGTTTGCTTTTTTATCAACGCCGCCAGTTTTGGAGGGGTTATTATTTCATTGCTTTTAATGAAGCTGCCGGTCGCTAAACCTAAAAAGTCGGAAAGAAAAATTATGACCGAATTTGCCGAAGGTTTCACATACGTTAAAAACACAAAAAACATTGGCTTGACTATATTGATGCTCGCGATAGTGAGTTTGCTGGTGCTGCCTTATAATGCAGTTTTGCCTGTGTTTGCAAAGGTGGTCTTCAAAGGCAATGCCTCCACATTCGGTTATATTACCAGCTTTGTCGGTGTAGGTGCCGTAATAGGCACTATTTTCGTGGCATCGCGCAGACCCGGAGCACAGCTGAAAAGGATTTTATTTGCGAGCACCATAATTTTGGCCATCGGGTTGATCTGTTTCTCACAAGTAGAAAATTTTCCGTTAGCTATGTTTTTTGCCGCGCTAACCGGTTTTGGGGCAATTGCACAATTTACGGTTTGCAATATAACTGCTCAGTCGGAGTCCGAACCTCAAATGCGCGGACGCGTTATCGGAATTTTGCTGATGGCGATATTTGGTATGATGCCGCTCGGTAGTTTATTGGTAGGCGCCGTATCGCAGCATATTGGCGCCCCGACCACGGTATTAGGCCAGGGGATAATTGGCTTTATAGTAGCGCTGGCGTTTGCAGGGTTCCTGCTTAAACCCCAAAAAAACGACTTCCCGGATGATGTGCTTATTAAGGAAACCCGGGAGGTAATCACAGAAAAACTTGAGTGAGTATCAGCTTTTTTAGAAGATGTTTGCCGGAGCACGCGCGTTATCCATTATTATAGCGCTGATTACGGTGAGCTTCCAGGCGATAAAAACTGCGCCGGCAAACCTGATGAAGAGCCTTCGCTCAGAGTGAGCTATGGCTCTCGATGAAAGCCTTCGCTCAGAGTGAGCTATGGCTCCCGATGAAAGCCTCCACTCAGAATGAGCTATTAAATTATCTACTGAAATATTGCGCTTCATATGTTGTCTCTGTTGTTGCATTTATAACGTCGGTACCATAATAAAGTATTGAAAGTTGATTATCGCTAATTGACCTTATCGTTGCCTTTTGTGTATCGGCGGGAAGAGTAATAGATCCTCCCGGCAGATTTTCGATTTGTGCAGGGTAATACAATGTAACTGTATTGCCTGTAATACTATACGTAAAATTATAACTACCATTATAAAACCCGCTGCCTGTTCCATCCGGATTGAATTGTTCGAATTCTGTCCTGTTATAAACCGACGTACCTATAATAGTAAATGGGCCTCCGTTTATACTATGTTTAATTGTGTCAAGCGTAAAGTACCACTTACCTGCTATTAGAGACTTATAATTAGTGTTTGAAGTATTATTTGGGGTATTGTTAGGACCGGAACTTTTTTTGCAGCTGTAAACACATACAGCCGTTAATATTAAAGAAACAAGGACAAGTTTTTTCATTGTGATTTGGTTTATTAGCAAATATCTAAAAAGAAACCATAATACGAAAGCTGCCCCCGAAAGTTCTTAAACCGCCCGATACCCGTCAGCTGGGAATTCACTCCCGCAGATGCGGGATTCCTACTGAACGTGCCTACCCGCGCATCCTTTTTCTACCAACCAAACATTCCTTCGGAATGAAAAAGAGAAAAAAAGTGTTCCATAAGAACACTTGGTTGGTTGAAATTGATCAAATATTAATTTTTACGTTGCATAGGAACGTTTGGAGCAGACGATTTCCTAAAGGAATGATAAAAAAATGAAAATAAATTTGCGCAGTTGGTTGACTGCACTTATATTTGCAGTCAATCAACTGCAAATAATATGAGAAGAGATGTTTTTCAGGCCATTGCCGACCCTACGCGCAGGGCCATTTTAAGTTTGCTGGTGTTAGGGGCGATGACACCCAACGCCGTAGCAGAGCACTTTGACAGTGCCAGGCAGACGATATCAAAGCACATGCAGATCCTGACCGAATGCGAAGTGCTGATACAGAAAAAGACAGGTAGAGAAATTTATTATCACTTTAACCCCGAAAAAATGAAAGAGATTGACATTTGGCTGGAACGCTTCCGCAAGATGTGGGAGGACAGCTTCAACCAGTTAGATAACCTATTAGAAGATTTATAAACCAAGCAATTATGACCAACACCTTTGTGTTTGAAACAGAACTTGCCGCTAAAAAGATTCACATAACACGCGAATTTAACGCGCCAATTGAAAAAGTATGGAGAGCCTGGACAGAGCCTGCCTTAATTGAAAAATGGATAGCGCCGAAACCCTGGACGGCCGAAACCAAAACATGGGATTTTACCGTTGGTGGGGTATGGCTGTATGCCATGGTTAGTCCCGAAGGTCAGAAACGCTGGGTATATGCCGAATTTACCGCAATAGAAAATGGCAGCGCTTTCTCACAAATAGGTATGTTTTGTGATGGGGACGGTAACCCGGTTACTGATGCGCCAAAATCATACCGGGATACAAAATTCATATCCCTCGACGGTAACAGATCGAAGGTTGATTCGGTGATCACCTTCGAGGATGAATCCACCATAAAAATGTTTGCTGAGGGCGGCTTTAAAGAAGGCACCACAATGACCTTTAACCAACTGGATGAGTTGTTGGCTGCAGAATAGTTCCTATTTCAAAAATGTTGCTGGTGAAAACACCAACAGCAGCAAAAATTAGTATAAATCACTTATAAAACTAACAACCATGACAAACAATTTTGTGTTCGAAAAAAACCTAGCTGCTAAAAAAATTCACGTAGTGCGTGAGTTTAATGCCCCGATTGAAAAAGTATGGAAAGCCTGGACAGACCCTGGCCTGCTTGAAAAATGGTGGGGGCCGAAACCATGGACGGCCAAAACCAAATCGATGGATTTTACAGTAGGCGGTGCCTGGCTATATGCCATGGAAGGCCCGGACGGCCAGAAACACTGGAGCTGTATAAAGTTTACCGCTATTGAGGAGGGAAGCAGGTTTGCGGCCGATGCCATATTCTCTGATGAAAATGGCAACGCAGCTCCCGACGCACCGGTAGGGCATTGGGATAACAAATTTGTAGCCATGGGTGATAAGACCAAAGTGGTGGTGGACCTTAGTTTTGACGATGAAGCGACCATTAAAATGATGGTGGAAATGGGCTTTGAAGGGGGCTTCACCATGGGCCTCAACCAGCTGGACGAACTGCTGGCCGCAGAATAGACAGATTTTTTTTCTTCATACGTCCCCGCAGGGTCTCTCGCAGAGGACCCTGCGCTAAAGGAAGCACTCCGTCACCGCAGGGGCCCTTTCAGGAGACCCTGCGATGACGAACAGTATGGGAACAAAAAATACTTAACAAACACGATCAATTTTAAAAACAATTTATATGAGAAAATTAAAATTACAAATGCAAATGACGCTGGACGGCTTTGCAGCCGGCCCGAACGGCGAGCATGACTGGTCGTTTATAGCTGGCAAAGGAGACCCAAAAGCGCTTCAACAGATCATTGAGATGGGCATTGAGATAGCCAGCAGCTGCGATACCTTTCTACTGGGACGCAAACAGGCCCAATCGGGATTCATCGATCACTGGAAAAATGTTGCCGACAACCAGCCCGATAGCCCATGGAATCCTTTTGCGAAGCTCATAGCCAATCTCCGCCATATCGCCTTCAGTCGCACAGAAACCGGCATCGCCGGCCACAACCTGGAAGTGGAAAACGGCGACCTGGCCACCGCTGTACAGGCGCTCAAAAACCAACCTGGCAAAGATATCCTCACTTACGGGGGCGTCGATTTTGTAAGTTCTCTGATAAGCCTGAACCTTATTGATGAATATTATATTATTACATGCCCGGTTGCTATTGGGAGTGGACTTTCCATTTTTAAGGAGAGAAAGGTGCTGGAACTGGAAAGCTCAACTGCTTTCGTACACGGGAAGGTGCTGAATAAGTATGTGCCGGTATAGGCCGGCGGCACGAATTGCCTTGATTTGTCCAATTTTTTTGATTGGCCAGCAGGTATTGGGTTTTGTAACAATTAAAAATTACGATGGAGATATTAGTTTTTAAGACAAATGTAACCAGTAGGAAAAAAGTGAGTATGATTGCGTCTTTGTTCACTTCTTTTCCAACTATTCGCCAATGGAGTTTCGACCTGGAGGATTGTGATAAAGTATTGCGTATTGAGGCTACCGAACTAAATCCCGCTTCGGTGGAGCAGCTGTTGTTTTCGGCGGGTTTTAATTGCAGGGAGTTGGATTATTAGTTCCGCCGTTGTTAGCGACAACACCAACCGGATAAGGAATTGCCGGACTTAGCTGCCGGCAAATAACAAATTAAGGAACCAATCAAAAAATCAATTTATATGAGAAGATCCATTAGTCTCCTGGGTTTGAGTTTGATGCTGACCCTGGGTACGATTTCATTTAAGAAATCCGCGAATAGCCTGGAAGTGATAAAAACAGATGCAGGCCGCGTATCAGGTGTGCTGAACGCCACCGGCGATGTATACGCGTTTAAGGGTATCCCTTTTGCAGCTCCCCCTGTGGGCGATCTTAGGTGGAAAGAGCCGCAGCCGGTGAAGCCCTGGGAAGGGGTTCGCAAATGTGAAAGTTTTGGCCCCAGTCCTATGCAGGCAAAACCTGTACCCTTCAGTATGTGGTCGCAAGAATTCCTGATTCCGAAGGAACCGATAAGTGAGGATTGTTTATATCTTAATGTTTGGACGGGCGCAAAATCAGCCGGGCAAAAGCACCCTGTAATCGTTTGGATATTTGGGGGAGGGTTTTTGAGTGGCGGCAGCACAGCACCTGTTTATGATGGAGAAGCCATGGCCAAAAAAGGAATTGTCTTCGTCAGCATAAACTATAGGGTAGGTGTATTTGGATTTTTTGCTCATCCGGAACTTACAAAGGAATCCGGCAGAAATGCATCGGGTAATTATGCGATATTGGATCAACTGGCTGCACTCCGGTGGGTGAAAAAAAATATAGCGGCTTTCGGTGGTGATCCTGATAATGTAACCATTGCCGGACAATCGGCGGGCTCATATAGTGTTAATATCCTGGTCGCCTCTCCGTTGGGCACGGGTCTCTTTCAAAAAGCGATAGGCGAGAGCGGTGCCCTTTTTTCTAATCCTTTGACCACGCTCGCTAAAACCGAAGAAGCCGGTGAAGCATATGGAAAATCATTGAATGCGCCCAGCCTGGCAGATCTTCGAAAAATTTCAGCAGCCGATTTGATGAAAAAACCTTTCTCTGTATGGGGTGCTATCGTTGATGGCTATGCACTGCCGGCGCCCATCACGACGATATTTGATGCAGGAAAGGAAAACAAAGTTCCCCTGTTAACTGGGTGGAACCAGGAGGAATTTAAGTTCTTTGGCGCTGTAAAAGATGCGGAAGGGTTTAAAAAGGAAATGAATGATAAATATGGGCCGGACGCATTGGCTGCCCTCGAAAATTATCCTGCTACCAATGATTCCGTCGCCGCGTCATCTCAATACAGAATGAGCAGCGATCAGGTTTTTGGCTCGCAGAATTTTATCTGGGCAAATATGCAGAGTGACCAGGGTGCAAAGGTTTATGTCTATCGATTCACTCATAAAGTACCCGGAACCGGTGAATATGCGAAATACGGTGCTTTTCACGGGGGAGAATTACCCTATGCGTATAATAACCTGAAATTCGTTAACCGTCCCTGGCAGCCAGCAGATCATAAACTGGCCGAAGACATGTCGTCCTATTGGGTCAATTTCGCGGCTACAGGAAATCCAAATGGAAAAGGACTTCACGAATGGAAACCCTATAATTCAAAGACCAATGAAATCATGATCCTGAGTGAACGTTGTTATTCTGTAAAAATGCCGGATCTAAAAGCTATTGAATTCCTGGCTTCTAAAATGGGATCGAAATAGTGGGAATATTATTTTAACGTGTCCGGTTGCCATCGGGAATAGGATTTCAAATTTATGTCCCCGCAGATTCTACTGAAAGCCATTAAGTTAAGGGAACTCTGGGATGTAGCCCCACCTAAATCATCCCCCTGTAGGGAAGACTTAAAAATCGATTGAAGCTAAAGTCTCCCCAACCGGGGGAGATTTAGAGGGGGCGACAGCAGGTTTTAATTTAGAAGTTTTCTTAACTTAATAGCATTGGGGGTCTTCTGAAAGGGACCCTGCGATGGCTTTAGGATGTTAATATTGAACACCGAATAACGAATATTGAGCTGATTTTTCAATTCAATAATTCAAAGATACCTGCGGCACCCTGCCCCGTGCCTACGCACATGGTCACCATGCCATACTTTTGCTTACGCCGCTTCAGTTCGTCGAATAACTGTATCGATAATTTTGTCCCGGTACATCCCATAGGATGCCCCAGGGCAATAGCTCCACCATTAACATTTACTATTTCCGGATTCAAGCTTAATCCTTTTACTACGGCGACAGCCTGGGAGGCAAAAGCTTCGTTCAGTTCTATCAGTTCCAGGTCATCCTGTTTCATACCTGCCCTTTTTAGCACTTCAGGAATAGCGTATAATGGGCCGATACCCATAATGCGCGGCGGTACACCTGCCAGTGCGTAGTTAACTAGTCTGGCAATCGGCTTCAGGTTGTTTGCTTTTAAAAACCGCTCACTTACTACCATCACAAATGCCGCACCATCGCTCATTTGTGACGAATTGCCCGCAGTAACTGTCCCTTCAGGGTCGAATACCGGCTGCAAATTGCCCAATGCATCGAGAGATGTATCTGCACGCGGGCCCTCATCGGTGTCCACTGTAAATTCCCGTCTTGCCTCATTACCGTCTTCGGTTAAATACGTTTCCGATACCCTTATCGGCGCTATCTGTCCTTTAAATTTGCCGGCTGCCAATGCGCTGAGCGCTTTTTGGTGCGAATAGTAAGCGAATTCGTCCTGCTCACTACGACTGATATTAAACTCTTTGGCAACGGCTTCGGCTGTCAAACCCATGCCCCAGTAATAATCAGGGTGTGCCAGGGCTACCTCAGGATTAGGAATGTTGTGCCACCCGCCGATAGGAACCATGCTCATGCTCTCAACACCACCGGCTATGATGCAGTCGGCAATGCCGCTATGGATTTTGGCCGATGCGATGGCTATGGTCTCCAATCCCGACGAACAATAGCGGTTAACTGTCATGCCCGGTACTTTGTCGGTATCCAGCGCCATTAACGAGATCAGGCGTCCCACGTTCAGCCCTTGTTCTGCTTCGGGCGTAGCATTACCGACTATCACGTCTTCAATTTGCTCTTTAGCGACATTTGGGACCGAAGCTATCAAATGTCTGAGCACTTCGGCTGCAAGCGTATCTGGCCGTGTGAAACGGAAACTTCCTCGCTTTGCCTTCCCTACGGCGCTGCGGCTCGCAGCTATAATGTATGCATTCATTATTTCTTTTAGTTTTATTGAACTTTACATTCAGTAAGAATTATGGTCTCCTGCAATGTCAGAATAATCTCCATTAGTTTATTTGTTTCGCCTTAGGTATTTCCTCCACATAATCCGCACTTCGTGGAGCTGACGCAAACGCGGCAGCCAGTTCGGCGGTCAATACAGTGAGCTTACGCCTCTGTAAATCAATCCAGGCGCCATCTACATTAATAATGGCGGCTTTTACCCCATCGTGCCGATAAATCTCGTGCCGTATCGTCCACCTTGATCCATCAGCCCTCGCTCGTGTCACCTCGGACGTAACGATTATAGCCTGGTTCAAGGCTATTTCGCGAAGATAAACAAGCTCCTCCCTGAAAAGTATCGGTCCAATGCCGGCATTCAAAAACACCGTTGGGTCCATACCTGCCTGCCGCAGCATATTCAACCTGGCCTGTGCACCCACATCTGCATAAGCTGAATGACGCATGTGCTGATTGGCATCAATCTGAGCCCATATCACTTCGCCCTCGTAAAATACATTATCCATACTATGTTCAAATCAAAAGCAACTCAAAAATACTCGTTTTGCTATAACAATAAGGCGTAAATTTGGGAGAGCAATGTACAGTTTTTCCAAATACCTCGTGGATATCAAAGCTTTCCCATTCCTGCCAACAATGACGCAAGATAATCAGTAAAGATTTTAAACAGATTTTGTAATATCCAAAAATAGACGCACATTGCTGAAAGCGAATTCATCGCGAAACCTGTCCAATTAAACCGAAATGCAAACTGTGAGTACCGATACCAATGATGGTGTAAGCAACTCTTACCGCAATTATGTGCTGGCGATGCTGACGCTGGTTTATGTCTTCAACTTTATCGACCGGCAACTGCTTGTCATCCTCCAGGAGTCTATCAAAAAGGAATTGCACCTGTCGGATACCCAACTCGGGTTGCTGTCGGGGTTTACATTTGCCATATTTTATGTTGTGCTAGGTATTCCTATTGCCCGCATGGCAGATAAACGGAGCAGGCGGAATACGGTGGCGGTATCCCTGGGCCTGTGGAGCCTGATGACGGCCTGCTCGGGCCTGGCACGTAATTTTTTCCAGCTGCTAATGGCCCGTGTCGGCGTTGGAGTAGGGGAGGCAGGCGGAAGCCCTCCGGCCCACGCCATGATCTCGGATTACTTCCCACCCGCAAAACGCTCCACTGCGCTGTCCATTTATTCGGCGGGCATTTATTTCGGGATACTGATCGGGTTTTTATTCGGCGGATATTTAAACCAGCATTTAGGATGGCGGACCGCATTTTTCGTTATAGGCACACCCGGCATAATTTTCTCCCTGTTGTTTTACGTTACCGTGAAGGAACCACGAAGAGGAGCAACGGACGCAAATACAAACGCGAACGAAGTGCATACATTGGGCGAAGTATTTAAGGTGTTATATTCTACCAAAACCTTCGTTTTCCTGGCGTTGGCCTCGGCCCTGAATGTTTTTTGCATTTACGGCCTTATGAATTGGGCGCCCTCTTTCCTGCAGCGGCTTCACGGCATGACCAGCGCGGAGACCGGCAAGTTACTTGGCCCAATTCTCGGCATTGGCGGTGCGCTGGGTTCGTTTGCAGGCGGTTTACTGACAGATCGTTTCGGAAAATCTGATAAAAGCTGGTATCTTAAAATACCTGCTTATGCCATCATGGTTGTTATACCCTGCGCCGCGGGCGCTATCTTTCTGCAAAATACGTTTTTATCTATCGCGTGTTTAGGTTTAGCCGCATCGCTGCAAAGCATGTACCTGGGGCCTGCACTTGCTGTGGCGCACAGCCTTGTTCAGGCGTCCATGCGGTCGCTTACCTCCGCTGTTTTTTTCCTGGTGATCAATCTTATCGGCCTGGGTTTTGGGCCGCTGGTTGTCGGCATTCTCAGCGATATGTTGAAGCCGTCACTGGGCGTTGAATCCCTGCGGTGGGCTTTGTCTATCATAATATTGATAAGCGTTGCATCGACAATACTCTTTTTCAGTACCGCAAAAAAATTGGTAGTGGATTTAGAACGGAAGTGAGGCCTCACCCTGCCCTCTCCAAAGGAGAGGGTTCAAAAAAAAAGCGCGTAGTTTAAGTCTTCTCCTTTGGAGAGGATGAGCGAGGGCTTCGCCGTTTAGGTGAGGCAATGAACATTACCTTGCTGCACCGCCATCAATAGTCAAACAGATCCCACTCACAAATGATGCCTCATCGGAGGCCAGGTACAGGTAGCCGTTTGCAATATCCTCGGGAACACCCCATTTACCCAGGGGTATATGCGGGAGCGTTTGGTTGCGTACTTCTTCGGGCATAAGATCGGTCATGGCGGTTTGGATAAAACCCGGGGCTATGCAGTTGGCGGTTATTCCGAAGCGGCCCAGTTCCATCGCCCATACTTTCGTCATGCCGATAATGGCCGACTTAGTGGCCACATAATTGGTTTGTCCAAAGTTTCCGCGGATGGCAACGTTAGAAGAAGCAGAAACAATGCGGCCGTAATTTTGCTCCTTCATGATCGGGGCGACGGCCTGTGTACAGATGAAAACGCCTGTAAGGTTTACAGAAATTACATCATCCCATTCCTGTCTCGACATTTTAAGCAAAGTCCGGTCTTTGGTGATGCCGGCATTGTTGATCAGGATATCTATACGACCAAAATGCGCGTGGGCCTCTGCCACGGCTTTTTGAACTTCATCTTCATTGGTAACCGATACTTTTTTAAAAATGACATCGTGTCCTTCTTTTTTTAAGCGCTCGGCTACTTCATTCCCTTTGTCGGATACATCCCACATAATGATTTTTGCGCCTTCTTTGGCAAATCGTTCGGTGGTGGCAAGGCCTATTCCATTGGCGCCGCCCGTGATCAGGGCAACTTTGTCTTTTAGTCTCATGGTTATAATTTGGCTGTTTGTTTGCCTCACCCAACCTCTCCAAAGGAGAGGGGCTTAAAAAGCTTTAACTCTCAAAGAGCGAAGTTAAGTCCTCTCTGTTGGAGAGGATTTAGGCGAGGCGAAAAGAAATACTTGTAAAATATTTATCGTATAATTTGGCTGCGAGAAAGGTAAGGAAAAAGTCGGGAAGTCCGAAAGTCGGGGAGTCCGAAAGATCATTTTTGATTTTTTTAGGCCTAAAGCGTGAGGTTCTCCTGTTTGTTGGGTGTCATGGTGAGCCCCGTCGAACCATAGCGGGCAAAGGCCTCTACACCATGCATAGCCAAATTGGCAGGTCTCCATTTAGCATCCGTCAGCCCACCGCACCGTGGTTCGACGGGACTCACCATGACACCCTTTTTTATTATTCCTAACTTATTATCGTTAATTATAACCTCCCTTGCCTCATCCAATTAATTTTCTATTTTTGAGAAACCAACTATAAAATTATGAACCGTTATTTAATAGCGCTGCTTGCATTGTTTGCGTTTTTTGTATGCGCAAATTCTACACATGCACAATCAAAAGTTTTAACAGAAGCCGCTCCCGCTGCGGGTGGATTCTCTGCTGCCCGTTTGGCCCGTTTGGATTCAGGTATGAAGGCTTGGGTAGACCAGAAATGGGTAAACGGCTCTGCTATTCTGATTGCCCGCCATGGAAAAATTGTTTTCTACAAAGCACATGGCTACAACGACCCTGCTACCAAAGCGCCGCTCGAAAAAACAGGCATCTTCCGTATTGCGTCGCAAACGAAGGCCCTTACCGTAGTGTCGGTAATGATGCTGTGGGAAGAAGGAAAATTTTCGCTGGATGATCCGGTTTCTAAATTCATTCCGTCCTTCGCTAATGAAAAAGTGCTGGCTTCCTTTAATCCTAAAGATACAACTTATACTACCGTCCGCGCTAAACGGCAAATCACTATTCGCGATCTGCTCACACATACTTCCGGCATCGGCTATCCAGGCATTGTGGGTTTAAGCACGCCGGCCGAAAATGCGCTTTACGGAAAAAGTGCGGTTACGGGTGGAGTCGCGACAAAAGGCCAAAAGCTTTCTGATGCGATGAACCGGCTTGGGAGCCTGCCACTCTTTTTTCAACCAGGCGAACAATGGAGGTACGGGCTGAACATGGATCTTTTAGGCTGTTTGATTGAAAAATGGTCGGGTATGTCGCTGGAGGATTTTTTTGAAACGCGGATTTGTAAACCCCTGGGCATGAAGGATACCTGGTTTAATTTGCCGGCGGAAAAAAGCCCGAGGCTGGTTAATTTCTTCATCGGTGATTCTACCGGAAATATAAGAAAGACGCGAATGCTGGGCCCATTATTTGATATGAATTACCCGCTTCAAAAAACCGATTATTTTTCGGGCGGCGGCGGTTTGTCGTCTACCCTTTACGATTATGCCGTTTTCCTGCAGATGCTGTTAAACGGAGGCGAGTATAATGGCGTGCGACTCCTGGCCCGCAATACGGTGCGTTTGATGACCATGAACCAAATAGGCGACCTGCACCCGACTTTTGGCGACCATGCCGACGTGAATAAATTCGGGTTTGGTTTTTTTATTATCTCGGAGGAAGGAAGCAAATTCAGTCCCAGCCAGGCAGGTACTTACAACTGGGGCGGCGTGTTTTCAACTTCGTATTGGGTTGACCCGAAAGAGGATATGATTGTGCTGGCTTATGAGCAAATGTGGGGCCCGTATGTGGCCAATACCGCCAAAGCGCTTAAACCTTTGGTGTATGGGGCGATTGGGGATTGAGAGGGGTAAATCGTTTCCGCAGGGTATCTCGCAGAGGACCCTGCGTTGGACGAAACATACCTGCGCAGGGTCCCTTTCAGGAGACCCTGCGGAGACCAAAGAAACCCGGCGAGGACTTAAAAACACGCTGAATAAATAATTTTTCTGCGTTATTTTATGTTCACTGTTCACGTTCACCGACGAACGTTGCACTTTTGTTAATCATTAATTTTAAGTTATTTATGATTTTTTGTTCGTCAAAAATCGCACTTTTTTACTGACAGAACGCCGCCACCATACGGGCAATTGTTGTTTTTATATTTGCATTACAGACAATTTTGGGGATTGCAGAGATTTGATATATCGTTGTGACGTTGTAGACACAGTCAGGCATATTGGTCCGATTTACGAACTTTAGACAGCTGGGGCGAAATGCATAAGAACTAACGAGACTTTGCGACTTGTCTAGGTATATTTGTCTATCTTTAACTTCATTGTACCTAACCGCATGAAATATCACCTTGAGCCAATAACAATTTTAGAGACACTACGAATAGCCTCTGAAGGTACTTTGCATCGCAGTAGCTCACCACTCGACGGCATGAAAGCTCTGATTGTATCGCAACACAAAGGTTTCAAGGTAACTTGGCAGGACGACGGACACAGTTTCCGCGGGAAGCGTTTCGAGTTGGGTAGTCACCTGACCAGTCTCCGGGCTGATGTTCACGGTTATAAAATAGTTTTCAATGATCTTTTTATAAATTCACATCATAGCAATAGCACTTATGGCCGAGCCATTTCAGCCAGTGGCGGCTATCTGCATACGGAAGGTTTTCGAGAATCGAGATTCTATTACTTTCAGGTTATTATTCCAATGCAGAAAAAGATGAGCACGCATTATGCGATTGCATTCCATGTTTTTGAAAGTGACCTCGGTTACCGTTCTTCAGACGGCACGCTGGCGATCTTTGCCGACGATCAACTTCAGATTTGTTTGTTGAAATCCAACGACCAACATTTTTTGAGCATCGACTCGCCACTGAAGCAAACTTATAAGGACTTCAGCGAAAAAGTACATTCGGTTAAAAATGCGCTCGGTTACCTGACGGGTCATCTGGCAGCAGACGCCGGTTGTTTTTTTGCATATACAAGGAAAGATAAAAAAAAGCCCGTTCATTTTTTTTACACTGAATGGCGTGATTCCATATTCAGTAGTTATAAGCCTGTTTATTCAAACCCCTTTGGCTACATAAAGGAGCACAAGTTTGCGAAAAAAATGTATGAGACAGGTGCTTTAAGGCCATTAACAATGGCAGAATTCGGCACACTTTGTCAGCGACTTTATGACTCGAAAGCCTTTACTGCACTGGTGATTCTGATGCTGGAAGCCAGTGTTGCTAGTTTATTGTTCATGCCGGGTGGTTTTGCTATCGCCATGGAATCGCTTGCCGACCTGATCATCGCTCCAGTTAAGGAAAAGCTCGCCCCAATAAAAACACCGGCTCTTAGCAAAAAAATCCGTTTGGAATGCACCAAAGTGATTCGTCGAGATTGTGCTGAGCTTCCCGAAGAAGATCTGAAAGTACTACTCGGCAGGATCGATCAGCTTAACCAGGTCACCAACAAATCTAGGCTTCGGCAGCCATTTGAACAATTAGGCATCAAATTGACAGAAGCTGACCTATTGATACTTGGAACCAGGAACGACTTTTTGCACGGTAGAACACCGGATATCACTTTTGCCGGTGAGCTGCGAACGGAGGAACGCGCTGGCCTGGATTTATATTATGCGTCGATGCGCTTTTATACCTTGTTAAACCGGTTGATCCTGAAATGGACAGGTTACGAAAATTATGTACTCAATCACGCAAAAATTCAAGAAAAAACCACTAAGATCAAACTTAAGGAGCCTTATTATTTCAAAGATTAAAAAATCAACTCGCCGGTTCAAGCAAGGCGATTGAACAGGTAGGAAAAATGCAAATATTTGAACATACTACAAATTGTAAATTTTATGTGAAGCTGCACTAAAAATAGAAAAAATGACAACCAGAAAAACATCACAACAGCCAGAGCAAAGCCCCACGCAACTAATTGTAGGAAAGGATTTCTTTAAAGAAAAGATTAATTCTCGCATTCAGGCGGGAGAAGAACTGTTAAATAAACAAATTCAAACAATGCCCCAGCTTGAAGAGGCAAAGCAACAATTCTACGATTGGGATGACTATAACTCAGAATTGCTCAAACAGTCTTTCAATAATGAATACAATGAGTATAGGAAAGACTATGACGGCGTTAATTCCTTTTACGGTTTTCTAACTGGCGGGCAAACTGATGAGTTACAAGAATTCAGAGAAAAACTTCAGAATAAAATAACAAATTTAAGGCAACTTTTGGCGAAAACCGATTTAATAAAATCGCTGGTGCCAGCCGTCGACATTTCAAAAACAACCCAGATATCAAAATTAGACAATCCAAATAATGATGTTTTTATCGTTCATGGACATAACAATGAAGTTAAAATCAACGTGACAAGAACTTTGGAAAAACTCGGGTTAAATCCAATTATCTTGCACGAGCAAGCAAATGCCGGTAAAACGATCATCGAAAAATTTGAAGAACATTCAAATGTAGATTTTGCAATTGTCATACTCACTGATGATGACTTTGGGAAAGCAAGAAAGGACGATAGTTTAAATCCAAGAGCGAGACAAAATGTCATCTTAGAACTTGGGTATTTTATTGGCAAGCTAGGAAGAAATAGAGTCTGCCCATTGTATTCAAAGGGAGTAGAACTACCTAGCGACTTGTACGGCCTATTATATCTAGAAATCGATAATTCAGAATACTGGAAAATAAGCTTGGCCAAAGAATTAAAGGCGGCTGGTTACAAGATTGATGTGAATAAAATCATCTAAAAACTTTCATAACCTAGTGCGAGTATGATGGCTTGCAGCGAGCAAATACTCCTCGTGCCCCGCGTTCGGGTCGCCGCTATGTTTGGTCTACCGTCCACTTAAATGCGGGCACGAGAAATCAGCGCTTTTGGCCTTTGCCCGACATTCTCGCGCCAGGTTGAGATTCTTCAACTGATCGAAAGGATTGAACATTTG
The DNA here is from genome assembly GCA_036498965.1 of Mucilaginibacter sp. Classification (GTDB taxonomy): domain Bacteria; phylum Bacteroidota; class Bacteroidia; order Sphingobacteriales; family Sphingobacteriaceae; genus Mucilaginibacter. The sequence continues at coordinate 11,722 of DASYEP010000170.1, read as the reverse complement.
TTTTCCCGCCGGTTCAAGCGTCTCGCTTGAATCCATACAAATGTATGCGTCCCGCTTACAATAACCAATTTAAGATTGTGCGATAACCTAATAATTCAATTAAAGTAGGTTGGCTTATTTTGAATATTAGCCAATAATGTCGCCGCCAATCCAATTGCTTTAATAAGAATTTTGTCGTCACTTCGTTGCGGATCAAAACTAATGTCCGCACTATATTTATATAATGCTAAAAGTGATCCCAAATATTCGGTAGTAATAATTCCATATGTGAATAATAATGAAGCACAGCGCTCCTCATTTAATAACACAGAAGCATCTTGTTTGAGATCCGAAGGAATTTTTTTAGTTTTTCTAATTATATTCTGAAACTGCCCATGTATCTCCTTTAATTTTTTATCCAATAATAGTAGAAGTGCATCTTTTGCAATAATTGTTGAATCCTCAAAATCAGAATGGTCAAAAAAATCAAATGTAACCTCAACATTGGACACTTTGACTTTGCTTAATCTAACCGTATCCATGAGCCGCCTCAATAGTTTGAAATAAAAGCAGCAGAAGGATAATAACAATAAGATTCCAACATTAAGATCAAATTTTGGGTATAATATTCCTTGAAGAGACCAATTGGAATTTTTGAATAATTCAGGTAATTTGAAAACTCTTAAAACAGATAATAGAAAAAAGTAGATACCTAATGAGTAGAATATAATAGGTGCGATTCTTTTAATTATTTTACGAGCTTCCATACTATTTTAGTTTGATAACCAACGGTTGCGCTGTAATCGGAATATAAAATCATGTAAGGTGATGCTAAAGAGCGTCTTACAACTTCTAATACATATTTTTGCCCATCCTTTTTTAAACCAAATCGGGTCTCTTCATTTGTTGATTGGGGGTTAGTCATTCTTTGGTAAGAGATCGTTTCTTTTCCATATTCCTGTTGTTCAACATCCTTATATTGCTCTCCCCCAATGGGAACTATAAAAATCACATCCGGATAGGGGTGAGGTGATGAATAGCTGGTTACTTCTTCTCCTTCTATCCCATGTAATTTTATCTCTTCCTGATAAAAAAAATTAAATTTTAAAGACGGAAAAAAGACGAAAGTAACAAGAATTGAAATGAAGGTTATTAGTCTCCATTTTTTTAAATGTATAGAAATTAAACGTTTCATGACATAGGGTTTTCCCGCCAGTTCAAGCGTCTCGCTTGAATCCAAACAAATGTAAGCGTCCCGCTTACAATAACCAATTTGACACATAAGGAATTATTCAGCATATTTAACACCATGCAACGCAACGCCTCAACCGACGAGCTTTATTTTGTAACCTTAACCGTAGTGGATTGGATAGATGTATTCACCCGTCGTTATTACAACGATTTCATCATCGAAAACCTGACCTGGTGTCAGCAAAATACAAATCTTAATATTTATGCCTATGTCATCATGACGAACCATGTCCACATGGTTGCCAATGTTCCGGATGGTTCGCTGGGCGATGTATTGGGGCGGTTTAAAAGCTACACTTCAAAAAAGCTTTACGAAATGATTGCAGACAATGCGCAGGAAAGCCGGCGCGAATGGATGCTGAAAGCATTTGACCGCGCCGGGAAATACAACCCACTCAACGAAAAGCATCAGTTTTGGCAGAACGGAAATTATCCGATTGTGTTATACACCCCGGCCGTTATCGAACAAAAAATCGACTATACGCATGAAAATCCGGTAAGAGCAGGTTTTGTGGGTTCGGCAAATGAGTATTGGTATAGCAGCGCGAATCCCGAAAGTCCGCTAAAGATCATTTGGTAATGTTAGCGGGACGCTAACATAAATGTGGTTCAAGCGAGACGCTTGAACCGGCAGCGAAAGAGCAGGTTTTGTGGGGTCGGCGCACGAGTATTGGTATAGCAGCGCGAATCCTGAAAGTCCGCTAAAGATCATTTGGCAATGTTAGCGGGACGCTAACGCAGTGGTGGGTTCAAGCGGGACGCTTGAACCGGCGGCAGGGGGGTGGGACCGGCGGGAGGCAATTCAAAATCGAACGACCGTCTGTCCGCTTTTGTTACAATAAATCTTTAAATATTGCATAATTCGCTATTTTACAATAGGTTGTCAATTTGGAACAGCGATTGAAGCTCAATTTACGTGAGTCCTTATATATTCCACATTAGTCTATATGACCTGATCTCCATGGGAACGCTGTTCCCGGGGTTGACGCTTGCGTTGCTTTTAGGATTCGCTAAAAAACCGGGCCACACAGCCAACCTGTTTTTAAGTGCTGCCTTAGCTGTGATGGTATTGAAGACCGGTGACCTTACACCGTTTTTGTTACCGGCGCTGGGGCCACTGTTGTATTTTTATGTACGACAGCTAACACGCCCGGAGCGTCGGTTCAGCCGGAAAGATGTGCTGCATTTTTTATCCTTGCTTGTGACATTTTGGATGCCGGCCTGGCTGGTATTAACTTCGGTCATCGTCTATTTGTACTTATCACATCGGCTGATAGCCGATTTTTACTATAGACTGCGGCCGGTGCTGATGGACCGGCCGCGTTTTGCTTTCCGCCGGTTGGACCAGGCGCTGCTCCTGCTTGGATTGCTCTGCCTGTTATGGATGCTTAATGATGTTTTCTGTTTTACAGTCGCTTTTGTATTGATCGGAATGGCTGTGGAAGCGATGCTGAAACCAGGTAGCGCCGTGCAGCTGACAATGCCAATAACTGATCGATCGGATGCAAGGGAGAAAAGCCGGAGGCTAAAGGAAGCCGTGGCGGCAAATCGCCTCTATGAGGATGCCGAGCTGACGCTGACCACCCTAGCGGTTAAACTAATCATGCACCCGCATGATTTGTCCCGGATCATTAACAACGGGCTGGAGAAGAACTTCAGCGATTTTATTAATGAATTCCGGGTTCGTGAAATTGCCCGGAAAATGCAGGACCCGGCATATGACCGGCTCACGCTGCTGGGTATCGCTTATGAGTCGGGATTTAATTCCAAAAGAACGTTTAACCGGGTTTTCAAAGAGATAACAGGCAAAACCCCTGTGGAATATAAGAACATGTTGAGAAAAGAGGGGCCAATTGATAAGTTGGCACCCTTATCGCGAATACGACCGGTAATATTGCGTTCAGAAAGCCCGCCAGATTGGGCTCATGAAAAATTAAACCGCAATTATATGTTCAGAAATTATTTAAAGATCGCCTTTCGTAATATCGTCAGGCATCCGTTAATATCCTTCATCAATCTATTCGGATTAACTGTTGGATTAACCTGCTGCTTACTTATTGTTGCTTATGTAATTAATGAGCGCAGTTATGACCGGTCGAACAAAAAAGCTGATGATATTTATCGCGTAACCCGCATCTTTTATTCAGCTCCAAATGTAGAAAGTTTGCATTTAAGCGCAATCGCGCCACCGTTTGCCCCACTGTTAAAGTCGGCGTTTCCGGATATTAAGGAGCTAACCCGGTTTGTAAATTTTGGCACGACTGTTTTTCGCTATAAGGAAAAGTTTTTTAACGAATCAAACGCCTTTATTGCGGACGAAAACTTTTTTGACTTTTTTACCACCCCGGTTTTAAAAGGCGATCCGCGCAAAGCGCTGCTCGATCCATACAGCGTTATGCTGACTCCCGAATTGGCGAAAAAATACTTTGGCGATGAGGACCCGATGGGCAAAACCATGATTCTGGACCTCCTGGGTGATAAACATCCATATAAGGTGACGGGTATTTTCCAGCCTTTGCCGGCTAACTCGCACCTGCATCCCAACTTTTTAATATCATTCAACACCCTGAAAGATATTCCGCAGGTGGGCGAAAAGGATCTGGCAACAGACTTCGGCGAAAATGCATTTGATACCTACCTGATGTTTCCCCCAAATTATAATGTGGACCGTATAAGGGCGCAGTTTCCGGAGTTTTTAGACAAATATTGCGGTGCTATTGGTGCAGCGGCCAATTTAAAAGTGCATAACACAGCCCGTCTAACCCTTCAAAAGCTGACGGATATTCACCTTACCTCGCACCTGGATGATGAGATAGAAGAAAACGGCAATATCGACCGCGTTTATATTTTTTCGGCTATTGCGCTATTCATTTTGCTTATCGCCTGTATCAATTATATGAACTTATCGACAGCACGTTCGGCGTTACGCGCAAAAGAGATAGGCATTAGGAAAGTGGTGGGCGCACAGCGAAAGGAGATAATCGCGCAGTTTTTAAGCGAATCGGTATTGCTCTGTTGGTTTTCGCTCTTGCTGGCATTGGGGTTAACAGGCTTAACACTGCCACTCATCGCTAAAATGTCGGGCCTGGCGCTAACCGTAAACAGCTTACTCAGCTGGCAGGTACTTGTTCCGGTACTTGCGCTTCCCTTTGTTATTGGGATCATCAGCGGCATTTATCCTGCCCTGTTTATGTCATCATTTATCCCGGCAAAGGTGCTTAAAGGAATTTTTAAAGTAAATACCAGCAATTTCTCGTTCCGGAAGGCGCTGGTTGTTTTTCAGTTCTCGATATCGATCATATTGATCGTGGCCACTATAGTTGTTTATAAACAGCTTCAATATATCCAGGACAAAGACCTCGGCTTTAGTAAAGATCACGTGCTTACCATGGGCTACGATGGTTCGCTCAACAAGCAGTTTTACGCGTTTCGGGACGACCTGCTTAAAAACCATGGCATTAAGCAAGTCGGGCTTTCCTCGCGCATCCCTTCAGGGCGTTTGATCGATTACCAGAACGGTGCTGTTTTGGAGGGTAGTTCGTTACAACCGCTTACTGTCAACCTCAAAGAGCTCACTGTCGATGACGGGTTTATTCCCACCTATGGTATGCTGCTGTTGGCGGGAAGAAACTTTTCCAGCAACATCAAAACCGATTCCAACAAATGGATCGTCAACGAAACTACGGTTAAAACATTGGGTTGGAAGACACCTCAAAACGCCCTCAATAAACAACTCAAATATGGTAATGTTATGGGCAATGTAATAGGTGTGGTAAAAGATTTTCATTTTGAATCCCTTCACCAGGCAATCGTTCCTATGATATTTCTTTTTGGTCGGTCCCCCCAAGGCATGTCGATTAAAATCGACGGGCGCAATGTGCGGTCTTCCGTCGCTGCTATCCGGCAAACCTGGCAGCACTATTTGCCCAACACACCTTTTGATTTCTCATTTTTGGATGTAAAGTTTGATCAGCTGTACCGAAGCGAGCAGCAGCAAGGTGCGTTGTTCACCATCTTCTCCTGTATCGCCATTTTTATAGCTTGTCTTGGCCTGTTTGGCTTATCTGCGTTTACCATCACCCAAAGGGTTAAAGAGATAGGGGTACGCAAGGTGCTGGGTGCAAGCATCAATCAAATTGTGCTGGAGCTTTCAAAAGACTTTTTAAAACTGGTGATCTTCGCTGCATTGGTAGCAATACCTGCCGCCTGGTACCTGATGAATAAATGGTTGTTGGATTTTGCATCCAGGATCAGCATCAGCTGGTGGATACTGGCCGCCGCAGCGATTATAGCATTTATCATTGCATTTGCGACTATAAGTTTTCAATCCATAAAAGCAGCGACTGCAAATCCCGTAAAGAGCCTTCGTTCAGAATGAGCTAACGCTTGCCCCAAAGCTTCAGCGTAGGAGCATGGTTTTCGAAGAGAGCTTTCGGTCGGGATAGTCAAACAGCACTTGATAAATCGCATATGATATGAGTACTTCCGGGAAGCCGTTATTACCTTTCTCCATCGTACACTCGTCTATCATAAATTTCCGGACAACTAAATTCAAGGTTTGCATGTGACAACACCAATCGTGAAAACACCTGCAAAGGCAGGAGCGTGGGACACCCGGCTGTTCCTATCAACGGCAACGCTTAAAAATAGACTTCCGAAAATTTCATCATTCCCATCATTTCAATATATTTACCATTTAAAACCTTTAATTACCAGGAATATGAGAAAGCTATTTTTAACCACTGCATTTGCATGCGGCTTTTTATTGTGTATAGCTGCTATAGCCGGCATAGACGGCAAATGGGTAACCACGCTAACGCCCGGCGACGGCAGCAGCTTTGAAGTTACCTATACCTTTAAGACCGATGGCGAGAAGTTTACAGGCGATGTTGCATTCCCGGGGAATAACGACTTTCCAATAACCGATGGTACCATAAAAGGCGACAGCATTAAGTTTTTCGTTACGCTGAACGGCAAGGGTGTCCCCAATTATGGCAGGATATACCCTGATTCGATAGCGTTGGATATTGTAATGAATAATGTTAAACATCATCACACACTAAAACGCCCGAACAAATAGGCGTCTCCCGTCGGTTTAATCTTCTCACTTGAACCTGCGATGTTATATATAAGGAACCTGGCCATCACTTAATCCCACCAAACGCCGCGAAGCACGAATTTTTATGCAATATCTCCACCTGCTTAAACCCAACTTTAGTCAATAACGACATTTGAAAATTTAAGGAACGCGGGGTATCCTCATGAGCCACGTAATCCAATACTTTTTGCCGATATTCCGATCCCCCAAGGGTATCCAGGTAATCGCTGTATTGCTGATTAAATAATTTACTTAGTGGGGGCGAGTCGTGTGTTATTAAGTCCGAGATCCAGATGCTGCCACCCGGCTTTAGGGTTTTATAAAATTTGGTAAAAACTTTTTCCCAATCGGCATCATCACGTAAATGGTGCAAGGTAGCGGCAGCCAGTATTATGTCAAAATGATTATCGGGTAAATCAAGGTTGCGCATATCACCCTGCAGCAAAGTAACCTGTCCATTGGTTCGTGCCGATACACGTTCTTTTGCTCTCTGCAACATATGCATACTCAAATCATTCAGTGTGCAGTTCAGGTTATTGATCTTGCTCAGCATTTTTAAGGTATAGTTTCCCGCACCGCTGCCAATATCCAATAGCTCCTTTGCGTTTGGGTTAACATATTTAGCAGCTTCGGTACAAAGCTCCATAGTGAGCGGGGCGTCAATGATGGTTGCCTGACCGGTATCCAGGTTCGAAAAACGTTCTACATCATTATCAAACCGGGTCTTGATCTCATCGTTTGTTGATTTTTTTGAATAATCCGTCTGCATGTTTATTTGGTTTTGATTGTCAAAGCTATCCACTTTTATCATATTTGAAAAATATCAATTTTATCAAGAGTTGATACCTATTGGGAATCAAAGTGGAAATACGACATCTTTTATATTTTAAAACGGTAGCCGAAGAACTGCATTTCAGGAACGCTGCCGCTAAACTTTTTATTTCGCAACCGCCATTAAGTCGGCAGATCAAAGAACTGGAAGAAGAACTGGGTGTACAACTATTCACACGCGATAACAAGCGTGTTGCTTTGACTGATGCCGGTAAATATTTTAAAGACGAGACAGAAGCAATTTTGGCACGGCTGGAGGAAATCAAAGGTGTTGCAAAACAAATTCATGTAAACGAAAGCGGCGAGTTTAAAATAGGCTATATCAGCTCGGTATACCAAACTTATTTGGCCGAGGTATTAAAATCTATGCACCAGCTGTTTCCATATATAAAAACGAGTTTATATGAGGTGCCTACTATAACCCAAATCCAGGAACTTGAACAAGGGAAACTGGATGCCGGGATACTAAGGGCGCCGGTCCATTCTGAAAAGTTAGCCATAAAGACTTTGTTTTTTGATCCGTTTGTGATAGTGATCCCGACGAACGGCAAACAATTTAATACTTACCAGGAGTTGATTTTATTAATCAAAAACAGTCCGTTCATTTTCTTTAATGCAGCGTTTGCGTCATATTATAATGATAAGCTGTTAGAGATATGCGAGCGCATGGGCTTTAAACCTGATATAACACACGAGGCTAATAATGTACATTCCATATTGCAATTGGTTGAAGCCGGTTTAGGGGTGTCCATCTTACCAGCGTCACTTAAACAACAGTACAGTTATTTAAAGGTATCGTTTATCCCGTTGGAAAATATACCTGTAAATACCGAGGTCGTTTTGGCATATAAACCATCCAACAAGAGTGCGGCTTTAAAATGGTTCATTGAGAATTATAATGGGCAGGTGTTTTAAAATATTTTTTTATTCTTGGGACTACTTTTCTTCTACTAACGCGGGGTCCCTTTTAGGAGACCCTCAATGCAATTAGGTTAAGGAATTCAAGACCCCATAGGGGTCAAATATTTGTAGAAAATAAGCAAATAAGCATACCGCGCCGTCAGGTGCGGAACACCGCGTTCAATTACACAGCGGCTGTGGCGTACCTGACGGCACGCAAAACCTTTGACTTTGTCTTTCTACAAATGTTTTGCGCCGATGGCGCATCGAGCACCAGGATGTTTTCCTTAACCTAATTGCATTGAGGAGACCCCGGTGAAACGAAGTATGTTATCAATTTTTTTATTAAACTTGTGATTATGAATGCAACAGAACTCAAAGAACTGCAAGCCCCGCTTAAAGATAAATACCGCGGGCAACCGGAGTCGGCGATCATCACGTTAAAAGCTGAAGGAAAGATAGGGGAGGGGATCTCCTGTAAGGTGGAAACAGGTAAAGCCATGGTGGAAGCAGGACTGCATCCTGCTACAGGAGGCACGGGCATGCTCGTATGCTCCGGCGACATGCTGCTGGAAGCATTGGTAGCTTGTGCTGGGGTTACCCTGCAGGCCGTATCAACCGCCATTGAAGTAAATATAAAAAGCGGAACCGTAAGAGCAGAAGGCGATCTGGATTTCAAGGGTACTTTAGGTGTGAGTAAAGAAGTACCTGTTGGTTTTAAAGCAATCCGTTTGGAATTTGACCTGGATACAGATGCGAGCGAAGAACAAATGACCGCGCTCAAAAAGCTTACGGAAAGGTATTGCGTGGTATATCAAACGCTAACCAAAGGGGTCGAGATTCAAACAACATACAATTCTTAATACTCTGTATAAAAAAACCCGCATCAAGCGGGTTTAAGAAAACTGTGTTTTCTCTTCATTACTGCTTAGCAGTAGCCGGACTGATAGTTGTCGCAATCTCGGTGATCACGTTGGCAGGAAAACCACCTTCTTTAGCGTGTTCGCGGATCAGGTCTTCATTCTCTGCTTTGTACACGCAAAAAATCTTGTCGCCGGTTACATAGCTCTGTATCCATTGAATTTGAGGACCCATGTGTTCCAGTACACTGCATGACTTTTGTGAAATAGCTTTTAACTGCTCGGGAGTTAATTTGCCTGCGTTAGGGATGTCCCTTTCGATGAGATAGGTTTTCATTTTTGTTGATTGTGTTGCGGATGAATTGTTTGTTGTTGTTTGCGCCATGGCTGTAATACCGGTAAGCAGGGCGATGGCCAGAAGCAGAATGCTGTTTTTGATAGTTTTCATAATGTTAAAATTTAGTGATTGTTGAATGATCTAAGATACCATTGGTAAATAGCGAAGGGCTATAACAAATCATCCAATAAATAGCAAACTGTATGAAACAAATCAATCAATAAATGGTAAAATTCAATCGGTAGGAAACTGCTTAATGCAGTAGTTCGAGGTAAGTCATTGGCAGGAGTCCAAATTTCTTTTTAAAGCATTTGGTAAAATAAGAAGCACTGGTAAAGCCGGAATCAAAAGTTATCTGTGCAATGTTGTAATATTGCTTTCTCATCAGCTCTTTTGCTTTCTGCAGTCTGAAATCCTGTACAAGCGAATTAGGTGGGAGGCTTGTGAGGGCTATTGTTTTTCGGTACAATTGTGAACTGCTCATAGCAGTTGCATTGCAGTAATCTGTTATATCGAATTCCGCATCCTGCCAGTTCTCCTCCAGTTTGCTGTACAATAATTTTAATAAATGTTCATCCTGCGGTAAAAGGTTCATGAAATATTTCCGCTCTTTCTGGAAAAGGTCATCCGCTATCAATTCTTTTACGGGCGATGCTATGGCAATCTTTCCGTCTTTAGCGATACGGCACATATTTGTTGCGAATTGAATAGTATCTCCGAACAGCAGTTCACTTTTCTCAAGTGGCTCACCCGCGTTCAACGCCATCTTAAGATCAATTTGCGTTAAAACAGGATCTGGCATTTGCTCCCGGATAGACAACGCACATGCCGCGGCTTCGGAAGCCGAAGCAAATGAAACAACAAAACCGTTTCCTTCATGTTCAACTTCTCTTCCGCCGTGTTGTAAAATATTTTTCCGGATGATGTTGTTATGGGTACTTAATAATTCGCCTGCCTGCTCATCGCCATATTGATGCTTCAGCAAAACCGGATCTGTTGTTTTTGTAACTAATAAAATTCTGAAAGAGGGGTCAGCGAAAACCTTCAACCCATCATCTGAAATTTTCGCGTCCGAAGGGTCGTAAATACGCCCCAGGAAAGATTCGACTACGCCGCTATTCACTTCAATGATTTTGCCGGGAATAAGACCATGAGCTTTGCCGTGCAATTCCTCAACGGACTGTTTATCCGGAGCTTCGATCAAACAGAAAATACTTTCACGGGCTTCATCTATCCAATAGGTCATGCAATTGCAGCCAAATTCGTGCTGATGAAAAAGGTCCCAACGGTGCGCCTCAGCAACATCTTTTGCTTTTACACCCGGAACAATATGAACATCCATGAATATCGGCATCTCTATTATTAAGATTGAGTTATCGTAAATCTAACATTTTTTTGCTTTGATTGGTTTCAAATTGGAAATTTTGTTAAGCTGACCACCTGATTCCGAAATACTTACCGGAAGAACTAATTTATAATTCTTTGATCTTTATATTTCTGAAAGCGACACCCGTTAACCAATCTTGCAACGTGATGTGACCGTTTATGCGCTTACCAAATTGCGGAAAACTTTTGAAGTTGGTAGCAGCAATTTTTTCGGGCCATGCTTTGGAAGTAAGGTCTTCCGAAACGGTCAATACGCCGTTTAAATAAAATTTTATTTTGCCGTCCTTTTGTTTGATCTCTGATCGGTTCCAATTGTTGGCGGACTTAATTGCAACCGGATTTTTTTGCGGTTCGATGCCAAAGAGACTGCCGGACCGGGCTTTGGGCTTGGCGAAGTCCGGATTAGCATTGTCCAACAACTGATATTCGGGGCCGGATAGCCAGGCGGTAGCAATATCTTTTTGTTCAAATACATTAATAAAGACGCCGCTATTTCCGCCTTTCGGTAATTTCCATTCAAACTTCAGATCAAAGTTTTTATACTCACCGTTAGTTACTAAATCCCCCGGGGCCGATTTGTCGTTCGGGTCACAAAACAATTCGCCATCCTTTACTTTCCAGAGTGTAAATGGAGCCGTACTGTTATATAAGTGCCATCCGGCGGTCGACTGGCCATCAAACAAGAGTTTCCAGCCTGCAGCCTTTTCTTCTTTGGTTAGCGTATTATTTCCATCCGTCGTAAACGCATAGCAGTTAAAAATAATTGCCATTACAGTAAACAGCAGGATAACCTGGTTAATTCTCTTTTTCATTGTTCTTATTTGGTCTTTTGGTTAATTATAGGATGGTCAAACAAAGCCCGTTAGTTGAGGCGTTGTCTGCGGTAAATATGCTAAAAATATTTTCTTTAAATGCCTGGCGGTGGGTGTGCCGGCCGATTGACTCGTCCGGAAAAAACTATACACAACAATAAAGTGTATGAAAAAGGAAAACGAGGATTTATTAAGGGGAACCCGACTTGATAAGCGAAGCCATTTCCAGGCTAAGTTACGGGATGAACTGATAAAAGAGATAGAGGCA
>DASYEP010000169.1:0-38628 GCA_036498965.1 Mucilaginibacter sp. | reverse complement strand
CTGTTTATACCTTAAATATATGAAAATCAGATGATTATTCCAAATAATTACTCAAGAAAAAACTAAAGGATAACCCCTTTTTTAATGCCTCACATTCATTAATTAAAAAGAGGCTGATCATGATTTATGATACAGCCTCTTCTTTGTCTTACTGTTTATTCCAATTAATTTTTCTCGAAAAATACATCAGCACCGCTATCACAATAAACAGTGCTATACTGCCCATCATTAAAGCAAGATCCTCCAATTGAATAATTACATAAATGAAAATGTAAAATACCAAAAGTATAAACCCGAACAATAAGGCATTACCCTTATTTTTAAGTAACGAGCCGATGAACACGGTAATAAGCGTAATGGTTGCGATTGACGCCGCAAGGTAAGCCCAGTCGAAGCCTATTTGTTCAGAAAATGACAGCAGAAGCGAATAGTAAATAATCATTGCTGCGCCTATCAACAAATAATTAAAAGTTGGTATTCTTTGCTTGCGAATAACCTCGGTAAGGAAAAGCGATATAAACGTAAGTATGATAATTAGTAAAGCGTATTTGCTGGTACGCGTAGTTTTTTGATATTGATCAACCGGCAGTCGTAGTTTTACCCCAAATGTGGCGAGTTGTTGCTTTTGAGGATTATTCAACTGGCCGTCGTTGCCTGTCCATTGTTGTGGGTAGGGGCGATTATAATACAGCATATGCCACCTGGCTGAAAATTTGCCATTTTTAACAATTCGGGAGTCTGGCAAATAACGTCCGCCAAAATCCGGAGTATCGGAATCACCATCCGCTTCAACATCTGTTGTTTTACCCAGGTGTAAAAAATTAAGCTCCTGGCTTCCTTTCAAGTCGAGTGAATAATTGAAAGCCACTTCGTTATCTTTTAAAGTTGAAAGATCAAGATTTGCCTGCAAACCATTAGTAAACAAAGTGTCGTCATTTAAAGCAGGTTCAACAGGCAAATTTTTTCCGCTTGTGTTTACCGTCGGATTGGTTTTCAATCCTTTTAGGTCGGAGATGCTGAAGACTATTTTGGCTTTATCTAATAACAACTGATCGGCAGTTATATTGAGCGGACTCAAATCTGCCTTGGTAAAATTACCTGAGACGTTTACCAATGTGTTGTAAACAACCACCTGGTATATGCCTTTGTGTAAAACTTCCGTTTTTAAGCCGGCTTTAATATGCAGTGCATCGGGCAAAATGTAGAGCTTTTCAATTACATCTTTAGTTTTTTCTTTGTCTGCGTCAAGGTAGCTAACGTGTTTTTTATAAGGGATGATTAATACCGGTCCGGCGATGAGCTGACTGCCCGACCAATCATCAGATACATTACGTAGCACCTCGTCCTGACGAGCGGCGCGCTCATTAATCAATCCCTGGATCAGTGAGGAAGGAATGAGCAATACTAGGATAAGGATCCCAATAAAAAATAATTTTAAACTTATCGACTCTCTAACCCAATCGATGAATCTGCGTTGTAATTCTGGTTGTTCTGATTGTTCCATTGTTTGTTTATTATTTAAAAGTACTTTGAAATTAAAAGTAAATAGATAAAAAAAATTTAAGTGTTATTTTTTCTGTTGTTTTATTAATTGTTCCAATGCATCCAAATGCTGTTTAAAAGCTATTTTACCTTTTTCCGTGGCTTCGTAATTGGTGTTTGGCTTACGCCCGAGGAACGCTTTATGTACCACAATGTACTCCTCTTTTTCCAGTCCTTTTAAATGTGAGGCCAGGTTGCCATCGGTAGTGTCCAGCAGTTCTTTGAGCGAATTAAAGTCATACCGGTCATTTACCATGAGCACACTCATAATTTGTAACCTTAAACGGTTCTCAAATGCTTTATCAAGTTTTTCGAAGGGAACTTTCACCGGTCGTATTTAAAGTACATCAAACTGCCGTAAATAATATGCAGTACGCCAAAACCAAAGGCCCAAAATAACAATCCGTAGCCGGGTAAGCAAGCGGCAATTAAGCCTAAAACTATTTCGCACAAACCGAGGTATTTAACAAGGGTCAAAGTAAAGCTGCTTGCGCCAACTAATGCAAGGCCGTAAAAGATAAGCGAGGAGGGCGCCGCAATACCGTAGTAACTGCGGTGAATAAGGATCAGTATGAATATTCCACCTACTATTAAAGGCACAGTCATATGAAATAATAACGAACGGCTCGTGCTGCCCCATATTGGTTGGCCTTTTTGTTTTGCTTTTCGGATGGTCAAAAAAATACCACTGCTTATGGAAGCTACAAAAACCAAGGAAGCAACAACTAATAACTTTAATGAATTGTAATCGAACCCCAAATAAAATCGACTGTCGGTACCACCGTAGAAAATGCCTTTTAAGTAAGAACCTTTATCCAAACTAACATAGTCGGGAACTGCTTCGTAAATAAAATAATATGCAAATACAGCCCCTATCAACGCGTAGATGCCTGCCAGTATGCCCGACATCCCGCTTAGCGATATGAATTTTGAGGAGCGTTCCATCAGTTTGCGGATGGATGTCAACTCGTCCTGGATTTCTTCTTCTTTCATTTAAAGTACTTTGTGTTTCAAAGTAATGAATAATAAAATTATTATGCAAATAAATTTTTAGACCTAAAATTAAATTATACGAAGATTAGCGTCATCAATCTATTAAAGACGCAAATATTGACAGGGAATACTAAGTTTTGTTCGCTACTTTATATGTTTTAGTAGCTCATCGGGTGGAAAAACAGAAATCCCTGCGTCTTTGAAATCTTTTAAATTCCTGGTCACAATAAAATCTACTCCTCTTATTGTATTGGCAGCAAATATCTGAATAGCATCTTCAAAATCTTTGTGCTTTGATAGCAGACTTTTTTTGATAATGGAAAGATCAATTGGTATAATATCTATAAAATCTAATAAAGAAAGCAATAATGCTCTTAAAGCGCTCTCTTCAATATATTTTTTTAACAGGTAATGCGTAGTAGCAAAAGAGTGGGATGAAGTAACCAATTTAACTTTATTCTTTTCAGCCAGGTCAAAAATTTCAATGGCAAACTTGCTAAATGGCGGCCTGTCGGCTAAAAGATCAATCAGGATATTTGTATCTACAAATACTGTTTTCATAAATGCTTGTTCTCGAAATAAGCCTTTAATGCCGTGTCTTCATCAAAATCGGCAGGAAGCTTAACAGCACCCACAATTCGCCTTAATTTAGGGGAAATCTGATCGTCGTTTTTATTGTCTTCTGTGAGCGTTTCAAGGTAGTTTTCGATTAACTCAGACAAGCTTCTCCCAGTATGTTTAGCATACGACTTAGCTTTCTTAATAACGCTTTCTTCGACGGTTAATGTGAGTTTAGTTGTCATCGTACGTGTGCTTTAAACAAATATACGTATTGTCTGTGTGATTTTAAAATAATCCTGATAAATCCGAAATCCGAAATCAAATAGTTATCGCCGCCTTTACCAAATAAGGCAAAATCTCTTTTTGGAAAGAAACGAAGTTTTTACGCACATCCGAATCACTAACCGATGTAAAGGCAAAGCTGAATACAATGTCTTTGCTGCATTTTATTAAAAAGCGAAGGCGTTGCTGGTAGGTTTCGTGTTTTCGGATGCCGGTTAACTGTGAGAAAGCTGTAACCAGCATATCTTCCAATTCGTTGGAGAGGTTTTTAAGAAAGGCCTGTGAGTTTGCCGATTCCCTGATGAAATCCCAGCCTATAAACTCATTGCATACGGTGTACGACAAGCGGCAGGTTTTCATGATGAGGATGTTTAAATGGGCTTCCTCATCCATTTCGGGAGTGTTTGCGTGTATCAGGTCGTGAACGCTAACCTTAATGTAGTCCATCAGCAGGGAGTGCAAAACATCCTCCTTACTGTCAAAATATTTATAGATGGTGGCCTTTGCTATTTTGGCTTTTTTAGCAATTTCGTTAACGCTGGTTTTATGATAACCGAATTTGCGGAACAAATCCTGCGCGGCCCGTTTAATGCTATCTTTTATTTTATCGGCTTCCATGTATTTGCAGCAAATATAGTGAATGGTTGAATAAGGTGAGTGGTTGATTAAGTTGATTAAGTTGATTAAGTTGGTGAATAGTTGACCAGCTAGCTATCGGACGGGTTGATTAAGTGAGTGGTTGAGCAGGTGACCGGTTGTTTAAATGTGAATTTTAACTATTCAGTTAATCAACTTAATCAACCATTCAACCAGCCACTACCTCAATTTGAAACATAGATCTCATAATTGCTCACATTTACATTATACATTTTAAGCGAATGAGTTGCAGGGCCCTTTACGGGAGAGCCGTCAAAAAGCGCAAATTTTGAACCACTGCAAGGATCTGTCACAGTAAAGTTCCCGGCATCAAGTGTTACCGCACAATGATTTTGAGGCATATAGCTGCTGCAGCGGTCATAAGCTGCATAGCTGTTATCAGCTTCGTGGTAAAGTATCAAACCGGCCACACCATAACCATTAACTAACACTGCGCCGCCAGGAACATTCAACGGACTTAAGCGTGGGTCTGTCAACGGCGCCTGGAAATTAACGGCGACATTAGGCACAACATCGCCGCTTTTACCGCATGAAAAGAAGGTCAAAGCAACAACCACCAGCACTAATATTTTCCTCATATGATCTCTGTCTGAAATTGTCTCAAGAAACGTACGTCGTTCTCAGAGAATAAACGCAGATCACGTATCACATATTTTAAGTTGGCAATTCTTTCTATTCCCATGCCAAAAGCGAAGCCCGTAAATTTCTTGCTGTCGATGCCGCAATTTTCTAAAACATTTGGATCAACCATGCCGCAGCCTAAAATCTCGACCCAGCCAGTGTGCTTGCACATATTACAGCCCGCTCCGCCGCAAATGGTGCAGGATATATCCATTTCAGCTGATGGCTCGGTGAACGGGAAATAAGACGGCCTGAAACGTACTTTGGTTCCCTCGCCGTAAAGTTCCTGTACGAAGTGGTAAAGTGTCTGTTTCAGATCGGAAAAAGAAACATTTTCATCGATGTACAAACCTTCAACCTGGTGAAAAAAGCAATGCGCACGTGCCGAAATGGCCTCGTTGCGATAAACCCTGCCGGGCATAATAGCCCTAAATGGCGGTTTGCCGTTTTCCATCATCCGCACCTGTACAGATGAAGTATGGGTACGAAGGGCTATATCATCCTTGCCATGATTTTTCTTAATGAAAAAGGTATCCTGCATATCTCTGGCCGGGTGTTCTTCAGGGAAGTTCAAGGCGGAAAAGTTATGCCAGTCGTCTTCAATTTCCGGACCTTCTTCCACAACGAAACCTAATCTTTTAAAAATATCGATAATCTCAATTCTTACTAAAGAAAGCGGATGACGTGAGCCGATTGCAAAACCATCGCCGGGTAATGTAAGATCAAGTCTTAAGTCCTGAGTCTTAAGTCCTGAGTCAAGGGTTTCTTTTAGCTCATTGTATTTGGTTTCGACCAGTTGTTTAAACTGGTTTAAAACCTTACCGAATGTGCGTTTTTCTTCAGGCCCAACAGTTTTAAACTGCTCGAACAGGTCTTTTATAATTCCTTTGGTTCCTAAAAATTTTATGCGGAATGTTTCAAGCTCATCTGCGTTGGCAGGTGAAAAGGCATTGATCTCCGCGGTATATTGATCTATTTGGGCTTGCATTTATAGTGTCCTTAAAAATTGCTCGGCGGTTAAAACCGGTATAGTTGATTGTTTATAATCTTTGATGTTCCTGGTAACGATTACATCGGCTTTAGCGCTTAAGGCAGCATAATATTGAACAGCATCTTCGAAATCATTCAATCCGCTTTTCAATGCCAAATCAATTATCGGTTCTCCCACTTCTATGATTGAAATAACTGATTTAAGACCCTTCAGTAATGGAAACTTAGCTGCCCTGTCAAATTTGTCAAGAAAGTAATGAACATTTACAAATGCAACCGACGACGTTAACAGTTTAAAATTACTTTGATTGGCCAAACTAATGACATTCATAGCCGGTAACATAAATGCCGGTCTTTTTAGCAACGCGTCCAGAATTATGTCGCTGTCTAAGAAAATCCTTTTCACGAGCCGTACTTTTCTTCCAGATGCTTATGATATTCAGCTTTATGGTCAAAATCAGGAATCGGATCACCGGAAATTGTAAGCTCTTTAATCCAATCGGGAAGTTCTTCCAGTGATTTCATACGAAAAGGTTCTTTTTCACTTTCTACTTCTCTTTTAAAAAAATTTTCCGCAATTTTTGAAATACTTGTATTCCTTTTTTTTGCGACTCTTTTCATCTGATCAATTAACCCCGGTTCTATATTTAAAGTCAATTTCATAACACAAATTTATACGTACAAATATAATAAATGTATACGTATTATTTAATCACTCCCAGGTCATTTCCAACTTTGGTAAAGGCTGCGATAGCTTTATCTAAATGTTCCATATCGTGAGCAGCGGAGATTTGTACCCGAATCCGAGCCTTACCCTGCGGTACTACCGGATAATAAAAACCGATTACATAAATACCTTCATCCAGCATTTTGGCGGCGAATTCCTGGGCCAATTTAGCATCGTATAACATTACCGGTACTATCGGATGCACGCCCGGTTTAATATCAAAACCGGCTTCAGTCATTTTTTTGCGGAAGTATTGGGTATTGGTTTCCAGCTTGTCGCGAAGATCAGTTGTCTCGCTAAGCATATTTAGAACTGTAATGGAAGCTCCGGTTATGGATGGTGCAAGGGTGTTTGAAAACAGGTAGGGCCTTGACCGCTGACGAAGCATATCAATAATCTCTTTACGGCCCGAAGTAAAACCACCGGAAGCACCACCAAGGGCCTTGCCCAACGTACCAGTAATAATATCTATCTTACCCATTACGCCATGGTGCTCATGTGTGCCGCGACCGGTTTTACCCATAAAACCAGAGCAGTGACTTTCATCAATCATCACCAGTGCATTATACTTTTCGGCTAAAGCGCAAATTTTGTCTAACTGCGCAATGGTACCGTCCATGCTGAAAGCACCATCGGTAACAATAATGCGGTGACGGCAGCCTGCAGTAGCTTTTAACTTCTCTTCCAGATCGGCCATGTCATCGTGTTTATAGCGCTGACGTTGCGCTTTACATAAACGCACCCCGTCGATTATTGAAGCGTGGTTCAATTCATCCGAAATGATGGCGTCCTGCTCATTAAACAATGGTTCAAAAACACCGCCGTTTGCGTCGAAGGCAGCGGCATAAAGTATAGTATCTTCAGTGCCTAAAAAATCGGCGATCTTTTTTTCCAGCTCTTTATGGATGTCCTGTGTGCCACAAATGAAACGAACAGACGAAAGTCCATAACCATGCGTATCCATGGCTTCTTTTGCAGCTTGGATAACTTTTGAATTACCGGACAGCCCCAAATAATTATTTGCACAAAAGTTAATTACATGTTTGCCACCCTGTACTTCAATATCAGCCCCTTGCGGCGATGTTATTATTCTTTCCTTCTTATATAAACCCGCATTTTCAATTTCGGCAAGTTCCTGCTGCAAAACAGGCTTTAGTGTATTGTACATATCGTAGATATTAAGGAGGGCAAAATTACTGTTTGATTTCGGATTTCGGAATTTCGATTTCGGATTTATCGGAATTTGCGATTTCGGTCCAAAGCACTCCCTTGGAGATGTTCAATTTCGGATTTAATTGTATGAATCTGACGCGGCATGGGCAATTCTGAAAATTCCTGAAATCAACAATTCCAGTTCAAACACTAACAAATCCGAAATCGAACATCCGAAATCCGAAATAACTCTTACCTTTGCACTTCATTTAACACTGTTTGCAGCAGTATCAATGATTTTATGATAAAATACAATACACTACTGTACTATTGTTATTCAACAATAGCAGATGCGGAGCTGTTTGCTGCCGATCACTTAAAATTTTGTAAAAGTTTTGGTTTAACCGGCCGTGTTATTGTGGCGACGGAAGGATTGAACGGTACTGTGTCGGGTACTGAAGAGTCCTGTAAAATATATATGGATACCCTCCATGCCGACCAGCGCTTTGCGGATATTGACTTTAAAGTTGATGAAGTTGATACTCCCTCGTTTGTAAAAATGCACGTGCGTTATAAATCAGAGATCGTTCATTCAGGTTTGTGCGATCCCAATATTATTAATCCTCAACAGCAAACCGGCAAGCACCTGGAACCAAAAGAATTTTTGGCAATGAAGGATGCGGATGACGTGGTGATTTTGGATGTGCGCTCAAACTATGAGCATAATCTGGGTAAGTTTAAAAACGCTGTAACGCTTGATATTGAAAATTTCAGGGATTTTCCTTCCATGATCAACCAGCTTGCCCAATACAAGGATAAAAAAGTAATTACCTATTGTACGGGTGGGATAAAATGCGAAAAAGCTTCTGCTTTATTGCTTCATGAAGGATTTAACGATGTGTACCAGCTGCATGGCGGTATCATCAAATATGGAAAAGAAGCAGGCGGCGAGGATTTTGAAGGCAAATGTTATGTTTTTGATAACAGGCTTTCGGTCGATGTAAACAGCGTAAACCCGGTTGTAATATCTACCTGCTACAATTGCGGTAAAGAAACGCATAAAATGATCAACTGCGCCAATCCCGAGTGCAATGAACATTTTACTCAATGTGATGAGTGTGGCGCTAAAATGGAAGGTTGCTGCAGCGATGCCTGTAAAGAACATCCCCGTAAAAGGGAGTATGACGGCACGGGATATTATGTGAAGGTTCCCCAACCCGTTAATATCAGTAAGAAAGCGAAAGTTCAGTTAGCCGAATAACATTCACTCTTAAAATTATTCTTCGTTCGTGTCACTTCTTCCGGCAACGCGCTAGTTAAACCACTATTGCGCAATAGGTTAATTATCAAACATTTGGAGAAACATTCCAATATCTCTATTGCCGGTAAAACCCACATTATGCACTTCAGGGCAAAACTTATTTCTGTAATTTCTATTATTACTTCATTATCAGCATAGACATAATTAACTTATTATCAATTGTCTGTATAAAAATATGAAACAACTTTCTAGAAGGGTTGTTAACTAAACAATATTATTAGCCAATACAAGCCGTACTATCTATTCAATTTCTGTCTGCAGAAGACCAATTTTTTAAACTTAATTCCTTAATTTTTAATTAATTAACCACTATGAAGAGAATCCTTACACTCCTGGGGTTAGTATTTTTCAGTTTCTTTTTTATTAACTCTGCATTTGCGCAAAACATTACCATAAAAGGTAAAGTTACCGATGCAACCACCGGCGAATCTCTGATCGGGGTTAGCGTCTCGGTAAAAGGAACAACCACAGGCACACAAACCGATGTTAACGGAGCGTACACAATCAACGCACCTCCTACAGTTACTATAGTGTTCACGTACATCGGCTATCTGGCGCAAGAAGTAGTGGTAAATAATCAAACAACAATTAACGTTGCCCTGCAAGGGCAGGCTAAGGAATTACAGCAAGTTGTGGTTGTTGGTTATGGTACGCAGCGTAAAAGAGACGTAACAGGCGCCATCGGTACAGTAAGCGGCGATGTTTTGGCAAAACAGCCGGTACAAACACCGACCCAGGCGTTACAGGGACAAGTTGCCGGCGTACAAGTAATAGCATCGGGCCAGCCAAACTCACAGCCTCAGTTACGTATACGTGGCACAGGTTCGGTATTGGCGGGCGTTAACCCTCTTTATGTTGTTGATGGTGTGTTAACAGACGATATCAGAAATATTAATAACGCCGATATCGTAAGTCTTGATGTTTTGAAAGATGCATCGGCTGCAATCTACGGCGTGCGGGGTGCGAATGGCGTTGTAATTATAACAACGCGTAAAGGCAAAAATGGCCCTCCAATAGTCAGGTACGATGGATATGTTGGTTTCAGCGAAATAGCAAATGAGGTAAAAATGGCTGACAGGGATCAGTATGTATCTTACTTAAATGACGCCAACCCGGGCAAAATAGCAAGCAGCGACAAAGCGCCGCTAACAATTCCAGGTACTACAAACTGGTACGACGCTGTACTTCGCAAAGCTTTTCAAATGAATCATAATGTTTCTGTGTCGGGGGGATCTGACAAGGCGGATTACTTTATCAGTGCCAACTACCTGGATCAGGACGGTATTATTAAAACCAACAATTTTAAGCGTTTCACTTTAAGGGAAAACTCTGACGTAAATATTTCCAGTAAATTAAAGTTAAGCTCACAGCTTTCACTAAGCCGCGGAGATGAAAGGCCTGTACCACTTGGCGATACTTATTCCAGCGTTTATCGGGCCGCGCCTATCATCCCATCTATCACATCAGATGGCTTGTACGGCAATACTTCTGCATGGGGTAACGTTGCGAACCCGTTATTAGTGATCAATACCACCGATAATTCTACTTTAAACACCCGCGTACAGGGTAATCTAGCACTGGATTATAAACCCTGGAATTTTTTAACACTGCATTCAGCTTTCAATGATGATGTAATATTTAACAGCCAAAACAATTATATATCTGCTTATGATAATACCGCCGCAACGTTTACGGTTGCCGGCGGCAATCAGAGAAATCCTGATAGCCAGTTATTTCAACAACAGGATAACTCCTACCACTTTACATGGGATAACACCGTCACCTATGATAAAACATTCAGCGGCAATCATTTAAATGTTTTGGCCGGTTTTGTCGTAGAAAAGGGTAGGTCAAGCTTCATAAACGGATCGCGTATTGATGTTCCCCCAGATCCAGATCTGAGGTATTTAAGCTTGGGCGACCCAACCCTTAATGCAAAAAGCACCAGTGGTGGAGATCTTTTTACAAGAGAATCATTTGTAGCACGTGTAAGCTATGATTACAAAGGCAAATATTTACTTACAGGATCATTCAGAAGGGACGGAAGTTCGAGGTTTGCCGACAAGTGGGGTAATTTCTCGACCATAGAAGGCGGCTGGGTAATATCGGACGAAGACTTTTTGAAAGATCAAAATACCATTAGCTTTTTAAAACTCCGTGTTAGCTATGGTCAGTTAGGAAACGACAACATCTTATCAAGCCAATATATAGTAACTGCCGATTCAAATATCCCTTATTATTTTAACGGCAACTTAACAGAGGGAATATTAATACAGCAGATAAAGGATACAAACCTGCACTGGGAAACAACTGATCAAACAGATATAGGCGTTGAATACGGGTTTTTAAACAACCGTCTTTCAGGTGAAATTGATTACTACAATAAGAAAACTAACAACGCACTTATACCTGTATCAATTCCGGCCATATTAGGTTCCAGTTCCCCAACGCTCACTACAAATGCGGCAACCATAAGCAACAAAGGCGTAGAGTTTGGCATAAAGTGGAGAGATAAAATTGCTAAAAGCTTATCTTATAACATTAGTGCGAACCTGAGCTATAATCAAAATAAAGTAATTGGCCTAAATGGCGGCCAGGCACTACCAGGTGGCGGCGTAGGTTCGCAAGGTAATATTACCCGTACTGATAATGGTGAGCCCATTGCAAGTTATTACGTGCTCCAGGCGACCGGTGTTTTCCAAAACCAGGCACAGGTTAGCGCTGCGCCGACTAATACCTTCGAAGCCAATAAAGTTGGTGGTTTAATGTATGCTGATATTAACGGCGATGGAAAAATTGATGCTAATGACAGGGTTTTTGCCGGCTCTTATCAGCCCAAATATTTTGGAGGTTTAAACCTTGGGCTTGATTACATGCACTTTGATTTGAGTGCAAACTTTTATGGCAACTGGGGTAATAAAATTTATAATGGCAAAAAAGCTTTCAGGGGCGACCCGGATGACAATATTGAAGCAAGCTATGCTAACGCACGGTTTACCGCAAGTCATCCGTCAAATACCGACCCTAATATTATTACGCAGCAAACGCCGGCCTCAACTTATTTTATTGAATCAGGCAATTATTTTCGGTTAAACAACCTTACGCTTGGGTATACGTTTCCGGCGGATATGTTAAAAGCTGCCTATATCAGCAAACTGAGAATATATCTGTCGGGGCAGAATTTATTTACCGCAAAAAGTTTCAGTGGTTTTACGCCAGACTTGCTTAATACAGATGTGTTAAGTTCAGGCATCGAATTAAATGGTTATCCAACCATCCGTACATTCATTTTTGGTGTAAACGTTCAATTTTAAATGAAAAACGTTATGAAAAGATTTATAAATAAAAAGGTAATCTACTCAGTCTGTTTACTGGCAATCGTTACCTCACTCATTACGGCCTGCAAAAAATACCTCGACGTAAATCCACAGGGACAAATTACGGCCGCAGAAATTGCTCTCGATCCCAATGCTGCAAAAAACCTGGTAACAGGTATATATAACGTGTTTTATATTGGCGGATTCGATCCGGATATTGACAGCTTTCAATTTGTTATCATGACGGATATTGCCTCGGACGATGGCGATAAAGGCAGCTCACCAACTGATTATGGAGATGCTCTGCAAATAGACAATTTACAGGTGCCGGCGACCAATGGTGTAGTAAATAATGTATGGACAGGATACTATAAAGGCATCGCCAGGGCTAACCAGGCCCTTGATAAACTTCAAAACGCAACATTTGATCCTAAAACAAAGAACGCCTTAATTGGCGAAGCAAGGTTTTTGAGGGCGTTGTTTTATTTTAATATGGTGCGATTTTTTGGAGGAGTACCTTTGCTCGACAGGGTTCCAACAGCGGCAGAAGCCAATAATCCTCAATTCCAAACCCGTGCCACCGCCGCCGCTATTTACCAATTTATAATCGGCGATCTTGACTTTGCGGTAGCTAACTTACCTGATAAGGGTGCTACCGATGTCGGTAGGGCCACATTGAGCGCAGCACAATCGTTAGAAGCCAAAGTTTACCTGTACCTGAAAAATTATCAAAAGGCCTATGACTTGTCAGAAGCCGTTATAACAGGTGGAAAATATTCTTTAGTAAAGGACTATTCATTGATTTGGAGAGAAAAGCCTGTTAACGGGGATGGCGGTAATAATAATGTTGAATCTGTATTCGAAATACAGGCGGGCATCAATAATGATTGCACCTCTGGTATCAACTTATACACAGTATCCCAGGGCCCAAGGGCCGGAGGGCAATTTGGATGGTCGGATTTAGGTTTTGGTTTTAATAATCCCTCATTGAGTTTGGTAAATGAATATGAAGCCGGAGATGTGAGAAAAAATGGAACTATTATTTTTATAAATCCGCTGCCGGCCGGAACAAAATTGTTCGATGGGTTCCGCATCCCCGACCAGGATTCGGTGCAAAATTCGCGCTATAGCTATAAGGCGTATCACAGCCGTACTGCCGAAAGTAATTGCGGCGGTAACACAGACCATTTACCAAAACAGGTACGCGTATTGCGCTACGCCGATGTATTATTGATTAATGCAGAGGCAGCGTTACAGGTAGGTAAACTAAGTGATGCAACCCTTAATCTGAATTTGGTAAGGGCCCGCGCCGGGTTAGCCCCGGTTGCCCCAACTCTTGCTGCTATCTGGCACGAACGCAGAATGGAGTTGGCTATGGAGCATGACCGTTTCTTTGATTTGGTTCGGCAGGATGCAGTGCAACCTGGCCGCGCGGCTGCAGCGTTTGCAGCTGACGGCGGTAAAGTGTGGAAAGCTACTGATGCATTGTTCCCGATACCACAGCCGCAAATTGATTTAAGCGGTGGTAAGCTAACACAAAACCCCGGCTATTGAGTATTTGTAGAATAATTTTAGTTTGATTGATTTATCAGGTTGTCCGGTTAAAAACCGGACAGCCTTTTTATGTTATTTGAGCGCTTGCAATTATATTAGCCGACAACTATAATGAAAAAGTTATTATCAATCCTTTTGTTTGTGCTGCCTGCATTCTGCATAGCGCAAAAAGCCGAAACATCCGAAGGTATCAAGCCCGTTGGCATTATAAAAAACTTAACCGACAGCGCATTGCTCGATGTAGTACAACGTCAAACATTCCGTTATTTTTGGGATTTTGGCCATCCCATCAGCGGTCTTGCTCGTGAGCGCAGCAATGAAGCTTATAACTACGGGAACGAAGTGGTTACTATTGGTGGTTCCGGTTTTGGAATTATGGCGATCATCGTGGCCGACCACCGAAAATGGATCACACATGAACAGGCAGTTAACCGAATTTTAAAAATCCTTTACTTTTTATACAAAGCCGACTCTTACCACGGTGTTTTTCCGCATTGGCTCAATGGTGCAACAGGCAAAATTATTCCATTTAGCCGCAAAGACGATGGGGCTGACCTTGTTGAAACTTCCTACCTGTTCCAGGGATTGCTGTGTGCCCGGCAGTATTTTAATGGCGGTGACCAAAAAGAAAGAGAAATCCGTTCGCGAATAAACGGTCTATGGAATGATATAGAATGGAACTGGTTCACACGTGACGGGCGGGATAATTTGTACTGGCATTGGTCGCCTAACAACGGCTGGGCAATGAACTTTCCGATACGCGGTTTTAATGAGTGTTTAATTACTTATATACTCGCAGAATCGGGCGAGCGATATCCTGTCAGTTCCGATATTTACCATAGGGGATGGGCGCAGAGCGATTTTTTTAAGAATGGGAGAACTTTTTACGGACATAAGCTTCCGCTGGGATTTGATTACGGCGGACCGTTATTTTTTTCGCAATATTCTTTCCTGGGACTGAATCCCAAAGGGCTGAAAGATCGTTACGCCGATTACTGGGAGCAAAACTCGAATCACACCCTAATCAATCACGATTATTGTGTAGAGAATCCCAAGAAATACAAAGGTTACGGCGAAAACTGCTGGGGCCTTACAGCAAGTGATAACTTTGAAGGATACAATGCCCATTCGCCAACCAATGATTTGGGGGTGATAACACCAACAGCAGCATTATCCGCCTTTCCCTATACTCCTGAATATTCTATGAAGGCCCTCCGTCATTTTTACTATGATATGGGCGACAAATTGTGGGGCGAATATGGATTTGTTGATGCTTTCAGCGAATCGCATAATTGGTACGCAAAATCGTACCTGGCTATAGATGAAGGGCCAATTATTGTAATGATAGAAAATTACAGAAGTGGTTTATTATGGAAGTTATTTATGAGTTGTCCTGAAATACAAAGAGGACTAAAAAAGCTTGATTTTGAAAGCCCTTATTTGAAGTAGATTTGGTTACTTTAGAAGCTTTTTAACGGATCGTCATTGCGAGGAACGAAGCAACCCCTAAACTTGCTAATCACGGACCATAAACACATTTCATGGGTATATGCCGGCTGATGGGTTATTAACTTAATCCTGTTTCAGGATTTGCACATTCAGAGGTTGCTTCGTTCCTCGCAATGACGCGTTTTTTATCAAATTAAAAATGAAAAGAAATCATCTACTTATTATCCTTTTTGCAAACTACCTACTGCTATCTGCAAACTCAACTAACGCCCAGCAAAAGCAGCTAACTTATTGCAACCCCATCAATATTGATTACGGTTATACCCCCATCCCAAATTTCGCAACGGAAGGGAAACACCGTGCTACTGCTGACCCTGTAATTACTATGTATAAAGGCGACTACTATCTTTTTTCCACCAATCAGTGGGGTTATTGGTGGAGCAGCGATATGTACCATTGGAATTTTGTATCCCGCTCGTTTTTAAGGCCAGAGCACCATGTGTACGATGACCTTTGCGCCCCTGCGGTGTGGGTGCAAGGCGATACATTGCTGGTGTTCGGTTCAACCTATTCGTCAAACTTCCCGATATGGATGAGTACAAACCCGAAAGCAAATGAATGGAAGGAAGCCATACATGAATTTGAACCAGGAGGCTGGGATCCTGATTTTTTTAGAGACGACGATGGGAAGTTATACATGTATAACGGCAGCAGTAATACCTACCCGCTTTATGGCGCCGAGATTGATCCAAAAACTTTTCATTTAAAAGGCACCAGGAAGGAAACTTATTTGCTGCAACCTTACCGATACGGCTGGCAGCGCTTTGGCGAATATATGGACGATACCTTCCTTGATCCGTTTATAGAAGGTTCATGGATGACCAAACATAACGGTAAATACTACCTGCAATATGGTGCGCCTGGCACCGAGTTTAGCGGCTATTCCGATGGGGTAGTGGTGGGTGATAATCCGTTGGGGCCTTTTACGCCTCAGTCAATGCCATTTAGTTATAAGCCGGGCGGATTTGCAAGGGGCGCCGGACATGGCAGTACCTACCAGGATACATGGGGGAATTACTGGCATATAGCTACCATGGTTATTGCAGTAAAAAACAGTTTTGAACGACGGCTAGGGATTTGGCCCGCCGGTTTTGATAAGGACGATGTGATGTACTGTAACACAGCTTTTGGCGATTATCCAACCTACCTGCCCGATGGCAAAACCAATCATTTAAAAAGCCGCTTCACCGGATGGATGTTGCTAAATTACGATAAGCCAGTGCAGGTTTCGTCAACTCTGGGAGGATATTTACCAAATAACGCTGTCGATGAAAATATCAAGACTTATTGGAGCGCGGCTACAGCCAATCCCGGCGAATGGATTCAAACCGACTTAGGTAATGAAAGTACCGTGAATGCGGTTCAAATAAATTATGCCGATCAGGATGCTACTATTTTGGGAAAGGCGAAAGACACTTATACGCAATACAAATTGTTTTACTCTTCGGACGCAAAAAAATGGCATGTTTTGGCTGACAAGAGCAATAATAAAACAGATGTTCCCCATGATTATATCGAACTATCAGCTCCGATAAAAGCCCGCTATATTAAACTTGAAAATGTGCACATGCCAACAGGTAAATTTGCCATTAGTGGGTTACGGGTATTCGGCAATGGCGGCGGGGCGAAACCCGATACAGTAAAAAACTTTGTGGTACTACGCACTGAAAAAGACAAGCGTAGCGCCTGGATAAAGTGGCAGACAGTTGATAATGCCTATGCCTATAACATCTACACGGGCACAGCCCCCGATAAGCTTTACAATTGCATACTGGTTTATACCACTAACGAATATTATTTTAAAGCAATGGATAAGGAAAAACCTTATTATTTTCGGATAGAGGCGATTAATGAAAATGGGGTATCTGAAATCACGAAGGTTATTAAGGTAGACTAGAAGGGTAATAGATTCATTATCGGGGAGAAACAACGAAGCAATCGCGAACTTTTTTGACTGTCATGAATAGTTCGCAATTGCTTCGTAGCCGCAATGATATGTTTCTTAATCTACCCTGACTTTTATTGCGTCAAAAGTGTCGGATTTAAATCCAACCAAACCATAAACGGAATCGCCATTTTTTATAACAGAACCCGAAATATCATATTTCGTTAGCTCATCCTTGAAATTGTTATTGGCCGAACTGGCAGCAATTATATTTCCTGCTGCTAACCCAGGGCCGAGTACATATCCTATAGGGGTCGAGCTTTGTGTGCCATTGGAATTTACGTTTAATGTTGCAGGGGTCAGCAACAAATAAAACAAATAACCAGCCCAGCCCTGTTTCAATTCACTGTATGTTTGGTTCTCATCCATTAAGGCAATCTCATTGTTATTGGTGAAAGTTAGCTTAATGTTTTTGCCAAATATCAAGTCCTTTCCGCTGTTGTTGGTCACCTTTATAGCAACAAGCCTTATTTTATTGTTAGTTTCTTTTTTTGCATAGCGGCTGCTCAATAAACCATACTTATAGTCTACTGTTACGCCCTTATCCATACTTGTGGATTGATAATTTAAAGAATTTGGGTTGATCGTTTTGTAGCCGGCAGCACAGCTGCTCAAAACAAAAATAACCGAAAGAGTCGGGATGATTTTTTGTAGTTTCATTAATTGTGATAATTTTAAGTTCACAATTATACATTATTTATGCTTTTGATACTATTTAAAATGCCAAATAAATTAAAAGAAAAATAGTAAAAATCATGAGACAAAGCGGGATGTTGCGCTGAAGTTCCGGAGAATATCGAGTCCTGTTTTTGACTGAACTGCTTAGTTTTTATTCTTCCGTTGCTTTTGGCGGAATATTCTTCATATTAAAACGGGGCCTGTAGGCTAGCTTTACTTCGCTTTTCTCGGGCGTCGTTGGTGTAGTATCCGGCTCCGGTTGATTTTCGGTCGTTTCAACCTTTGGTTTCATTTTAAACTTCGGCACATAAGCCGGCTTTGGATCTGTATTCTCAGAAAGTGTTGGTGTGGAATCGGCTTCGGGTTTGCTTTCCGTAGTTTCAACCTTTGGCTTCATTTTGAACTTTGGTACATAAGCAGCTTTCGGTTCGGCGCTTTCGGCGGGTTTATTTTCTGGTATCGGGGCATCTGCAACCTCATCCTTTTTATCTTCATTCGCTGCCGGCTTAGGCATATTGCCCATTTTAAACTTGGGCACAAAACCTAATTTTGGAGATGGAGCGACAGCTTCGATAAGGCTCTCGGTGATTGTTTGTTCAGCCAACGGGTTTGCTATATGGACTTTTTCAGTCTTAACCTCCGGAGCAAGCGGAAATTGGCGGCGTATTTTATTGAACCAGTATTTTTTTGTGTGATCAAAGCTTTTTTCGCCCATTTGATGGAAATGAGTTTTAAACTCGGAAAACAAAGCAGGTTCTGCCTTATTTAACGCAAGCAGATCAATTCTTTTTTTACTGAAAAATTCCTCGAATGTCAATTTTTTGATTTTTAACCTGGATAAATTAAAATTGATGCTTGTTGTGAACCCCTAAAGTAAACTGATTTCAGGAAATCATTTCCATTCCAAAGGTCAAAAAGTTACCGTCCGGATCCGCGATCCCAAAGTCCCGCATTCCATAGGCTCTGTCTTCAATGTCAACTGAAATATCCGCGCCCATGGACTTGATGTTCAGATAATACTCATTTACATCATCACAAAAGATATATATGCTGCCCTCACCAATCGCTCTTTTTACGCCTTGCGCCGGACCCGACAAATAAATAAGAACATTCCCGAACACCATACCCGCAAGATCCCCATATCTGAAATCAACTGTAAAACCCAACACTCCGGTGTAATACTCAATTGAACGCTCCACATAACTAACGTGGAATATTGTTGCGGCATATTGAGGAGCAGTCATTTGTTTTGATTAATCTAAAAATTTACATCCAAATCAATCTTATTAAAATGAATGCCTTTATCTGTTTGTACCCAGTCTTCACGCTCTTCATCGCTGGTGTTCAGTAATTTAGGGAACCACTCCAATGGAAAAGCCTGCTGTTTGCCTCCCTCGCGTTCTACAAAAAGCAAACCGTTACCAAAAGTAACTTTAACTTTTTTTTCCTGCTTACGTGAGGTGAAAAGTGGCATGCTCTAATTTGAAAATGTGTTGATTTGAAAATTTGAAGATGAAGCAATAAGAAGACAATTTTCAAATCTTCAAATTGTGTCATTTTCAAATTAAAAAATTACTCCGCCATATTATGGTAAACCGCTTGCACGTCGTCGTCTTCCTCCAGGCGGTCAATCAGTTTCATAATATCTGTTACCTGTTCTTCTGTTACCTCGTGAAATGATTGGGCAACACGTTCAAGCTTTGCAGATTTTACCTCAATGCCTGATTCTTCCAACGCTTTTTGCATCTTACCAAAATCTTCAAATGCTGCATGAACTACTGCAATGTCGTTGCCATTTTCGTCAGCTTCAACAAACAAATCTTCGAGCCCAGCATCAATCAGTTCAAATTCGAGCTCTTCCAGGTCGCGGTCGCCGGGTTCAAAGGTAAAAACAGATTTACGACTAAAAATGAAGTCAAGCGATCCGGTTTTGCCCAAAGAGCCGCCATATTTGGTGAAATAGCTACGCACGTTGGCTACTGTACGGTTAATGTTGTCAGTAGCGGTTTCTACTAATACAGCAACGCCGTATGGCGCGTACCCTTCATAAACTATTTCCTCGTAGTCTTTTTCATCCCGGCTGATAGCTCTTTTTATTGCTGCATCAACACGGTCCTTAGGCATGTTTACGGCCTTTGAGTTTTGGACTGCAGTTCTTAAACGCGAGTTGGTATTAATATCGCCACCACCGGCTTTTACAGCCATTACAATTTCTTTACCTAAACGGGTAAACTGCACCGCCATTTTCGACCAGCGCTTTAGTTTTCTTTCTTTACGGAATTCAAATGCTCTTCCCATGTGTGTTTTAGTTCATGGTTCATAGTTCATGGTTGATAGCCACTCCTATTTACCGGGGCATAAATATAACGTTTGTTTTTTATTTCGGGTTTTTGATCCTTTTATTTTGAGATTTGTGAGGTTTTAAAATTTCGTTATTCGAAATTCGACATTCATTACTCGATATTCAAAACCTTTTTACCTTTCGCCTTTCACCTAAACTAATTCTTTCAAATTCGCGAGCATATCCTCTACCATTTTCGGCAAATCATATTCCAGCTGCCAGCCCCAGTCCTTTTGTGCATAGCTATCGTCTATTGATTTTGGCCAGCTATCGGCAATGTGCTGGCGCGGATCGTTATCGCTATAACTTATTTCAAAACCAGGGATATGTTTTTTTATTTCGGCAGCAAGGTCTTTAGGCGTAAAGCTAAACCCGGCAAGATTGTATGAAGAGCGGATGCTCACTTGATCAGCCGGGGCGTTCATTAGCATTAAAGTGGCGCGTATGGCGTCGTCCATATACATCATCGGCAACGCCGTACCTGCGGACAGAAAGCTTTCATAGCTTCCCTTTTTTAATGCCTGGTGAAAAATGTGTACCGCATAATCTGTTGTACCGCCGCCCGGATTAGCCCGCCAGCCGATTAAACCCGGGTAACGGAGACTGCGCACGTCCAGTCCGTAGCGGTTAAAATAATATTCGGACCAGCGTTCACCTGCAAGCTTGCTGAAACCGTAAACCGTATTCGGGTCCATCACACAATATTGCGGCGTGTGCTGCTGTGGCGAATGCGGTCCGAAAACGGCAATAGAGCTTGGCCAGAAAACTTTATCAACTTTAAACTCTACTGAAAAATCAAGCACGTGGAGCAGGCCGGTCATGTTCAAATCCCAGGCTGTTTTGGGTTTTTGTTCGCCTATGGCTGATAATATCGCGGCAAGCAAATAAACCTGGGTTGGGTGATGTTTGTCGAAAATGTGCCGCAGATTATCTTTGTCGAGCACATTTACAATCTCATAGGGTCCGCTATATTTCCTGGTGGCATAATTGGGACTGCTTATATCTGATGCTATCACGGCCTCTGCGCCATAAATTCCCCTCAAAGCACTTACCAATTCAGTGCCGATTTGTCCGTTAGCGCCAATGATTAAAATCTTTTCGCTCATGAAGTGTCAGTTTACCGGTGCAAAGGTAGAAAATTGGTTGATTATGTTGTAGGAGTTATGTTTGAATGGTTGTAAAAGTTGTACTAGTTGTAAAGGTCGGTTGCTAAAGTTAAAGAGGTTGAAAATTACAACATCTGCAACTACTACAACTTTTATAACCCTTACAACAATTTCAACAAAAAACAGCATCTTTGTGGTTTATAGATTAATTACATAACAATTTAAAACAAAATGAAAGTCGCAGTAGTAGGTGCCACAGGTTTGGTAGGCACTAAAATGTTGCAGATTCTTGAAGAACGCAACTTCCCCGTTACAGAATTAATTCCGGTAGCTTCTGAAAAAAGTGTTGGTAAACAGATCACTTTTAAGGGTAAGCAGTATAAGGTAGTTTCTGTTGAGGATGCGATAAAACAGAAGCCAGATATTGCCTTATTTTCGGCAGGGGGCAGCACATCATTGGTGCAGGCGCCGCTTTTTGCAGCAGCCGGCACAACAGTTATTGATAATTCATCCGCATGGCGCATGGATCCTACCAAAAAACTGGTAGTACCCGAAGTTAATGCAAATGTGATTACTGCGGATGACAAAATCATCGCCAATCCAAATTGCTCAACTATACAAATGGTAGTGGCTTTAAAACCACTACACGATAAATATAAAATTAAAAGAGTAGTAGTTTCAACCTACCAGTCGGTTACTGGCACTGGTGTTAAAGCTGTTGACCAGATGTTTAACGAACGTAAAGGTATCGACGGTCCCATGGCTTATGCATATCGCATTGACATGAACGCATTGCCGCACATTGATGTATTTACCGAAAATGGCTATACCAAAGAGGAAATGAAAATGGTTAACGAAACTGTTAAAATTATGGGCGATGCCAGCATAAAGGTTACAGCAACAACTGTACGTATTCCTGTTATGGGCGGTCACTCGGAGTCGGTAAACGTTGAGTTTGAAAACGATTTTGATTTAAACGAAGTAAGAGAAATTTTATCAAAAGCACCTGGTGTTGAAGTTGTTGACGATGTTGCCAACTTAAAATACCCAATGCCGCTTGATGCACATGATAAAGATGAAGTTTTTGTGGGCCGCATCCGCAGGGATGAAACACAGGCAAATACATTAAATTGCTGGATAGTATCGGATAACCTGCGTAAAGGTGCAGCTACCAATGCGGTGCAAATTGCCGAGTATTTGTATGCTAATCATTTGGTGGGACAGGCTCAATTGGTTGATTAAGTTGGAATAGGTTGAATAAGTTGATTAGGTTGTGCCTATCTTAACTTAATTAACCACTCACTTAGTCAACGTAAACAACTAAAAAATAGGGATGATCGGGAGATTATCCCTATTTTTTAGTTGATATAATCCATAAACCTTAGAATGAAATTTCCAAAGTTATTTCCCATTGTCTTTTGTTTTTTTGTTACGTCAAATTTGTTTGCTCAAAGCTCTAAAATTATTGAGGCGGACCTTTTAAGATCATTCAAGAAAATTGATTATTGGGACGCGCAAAGGTCAAAGGACACAACGATGGCTTGGTCTGATTCTTTAGAGAAGGCAAATGACGCATTTGGTAAAAAATTACAATATTATACCGGTAGTTCCCCGGTCACAATGGGTATGAAATTTTTAAGTTTTTCAGACGAGGGTTTAACAATAAATGCTTCTGTCGACGGTTTATTCCGAATTTATTCGTGGGATACAATGGAAGGAGGCACAGAACGTTTTTTTGACAATGTATTTCAATATAAATCAAGTTCAAAAACTATTTCCATCCTGGATACGCCTAAGGAAGCAGGAGACAATATAATCGGCTATCACAAGATATATACCTTTAAGGTTAATGACAAAACCTATTATTTATGCGTTTATTTAACTATTGGTTCGTCTAAAAATGCAGGGCAAGGTATTCGGGTCTTTGCAATCGAAAACAATAAGCTAAACGACGCTGTAAAGATTATTAAAACCAAAACAGGTTTGCATAGTGAATTATCTTTTGATTATGATTTTGGTTCGGTAGTTCATTCGAAAGTTAGGCCAACTATTTATTTTGATGTTGAGTCTAAAACGATCAATTTACCTCTTGTCACAGCAAATGGAACGGTCACACATAGCTATATTAAATATAAATTTAATGGGACTTATTTTGAAAGGGTGTTAAATTGATCAACTTAGTTAATCGCAACTGAAATAAGCTGTGTTCCATCGGAACACCTGGTTGGTAGAAAAATATATAAATAATTATTTCGTTCCGTAGGAACGATTGGTGATTCTACGCCATTTAAAACGATTACATTTATAACCGATGTCAAATAGTTATACCCAAATTCATATTCAATTTGTATTTGCGGTAAAATACCGTGCCGCTCTCATTGCCCCGGAATGGAAAGAAAGGTTACATCAATATATTACCGATATTTTTCAGGAGAATAAACATAAAATGCTTCAGATAAACAGCATGCCCGATCACATTCACATTTTTATCGGTATGCGACCCGACCAATCCGTTTCGTCGTTGATACAAAACGTAAAGACAGAGAGCAGCAAATGGATTAAACGAGAAAATTTATGTTCCCAGCCCTTTGCCTGGCAGGAAGGTTATGGTGCATTCTCCTATTCAAAAAGCCAAATACCTGATGTTGTCCGTTATATTAAAAATCAGGAAGCACATCATCAAAAAGAAACATTTTTGGAGGAATACAGAAAGTTTCTTACTCTTTTTGAAATTGATTGGGATGAGCAATACATCTTCAAAGAACCGGAATAACGCCTACCCACCAAATGTTCCTACGGAACATGCTCGCGTTCTATAATATTTCTACCAACCAGATGTTCCTACGGAACATAATCGCATCGATATTGGTTCAAATAGGGATCGCGTCATTTCATTAAGAAATATTAATTTAATGAAGATGATCTTGAGATTATCATTATTTTTATTTGAAAAAAACTAATGATGAGAAAAATAATTATTGCAATTGGCATGCTTCTATGTATAGTTACAGCTGTTTTTGGGATGGTATTTATAAAAAGCCAAGTTGTGACGAATGAAAATTTGCTTGCTATTTGTTTAAATAACAATCAGCTTAAAATAGAAACGGCAGAATCTGCAAAATATATTTCGGATGTTGAAAATAAAATTTCCAGGGATACCATAGAGCTAATAATCTCAACTACTTCTATTTATAATCCTTTTTCAAAACGAGAAATCCAAAAGACAATTATTCTAAAGCCCAATTTGCAATATGTAAAAATTGGCAATAGTATCATTCCTCTAATCAAGGTTAATGCTTGCCATATTTGAATAAATTTTGATTTTCCCCATTATAACTTTTCATTATACTGTTTTTGCTATCTTTGAAAACATTATAATCTATGATTTCCTTCTCGCACCGTGTTTTTATGGAAGTTGCCGCCAACCTTAGTTTTTCAAAGGCAGCCCAAACGCTTTTTGTTACCCAACCTGCTATCAGCAAGCATATTAAAGCACTGGAAGACCAATATAAAGTGCCCTTGTTTGAGCGCAAAGGAAACAGCATCCTGCTTACCGAAGCCGGAAAGAAATTAAATGAATATTTACTGCAGGCCACTGAAATTGAACGGAAAGTTGAATATGACCTTTCTGTTTTAAGCAGCTTGTCCCACGCCGCCGGGCATTTGCGCTTGGGAGCGAGCACAACAATTGCCTTATATATTTTACCTCCAATACTTTCGGGTTTTCAGCGAGAATATGCCAACGTTGACTTACAATTGGTTAATCGCAACTCGGAGTATATTTTGAATGCGCTGCTCAACCACGAAGTTGATATCGGTATAATTGAAGTAGACAATAAACTGACAACGGTTTCATACCGGCCCTTTATGAGCGATGAGGTAATACCAGTATGTTCGGCTAAAAGCCCGCTTGCAGGTAAATCCTTAACCTTAAAGCAGCTATTAAAAACACCACTTGCGTTGCGAGAACGAGGATCAGGAACGCTAAACGCCTTGTTAAAATCATTATCTGCACTTCATATAAAACCTGCTGACCTATCCGTAAAAATAAGATTGGGCGGTACGGAAGCTTTGAAAAACTTTTTACTGGCCGATCAATGCCTGGGCTTTATGCCGCGTCCGTCTATTATCCGGCAGCTTGCCGAAGGAGACCTGGTTGAGGTACCTATTGAAGGTTTAAAGATCACCCGCGATTTCTTTTTCATCCGCCGTAAGGGTACTGAGGATTATGGCTTGACGAGCAATTTTATTAGTTATGCTTTGAGGCATATAGAAGGCAAGTAACTCGCCTCACCCTGCCCTCTCCAAAAGGAGAGGGCCTAAAAGAAGAATTTTTAAATGAAGAAAACCAAAAAGTCCTCGCCTTTGGAGAGGATTTAGGTGAGGCGGCGAAGAGGGTTGACTTTCAAAACTTGCAATCCCTCCTTTTTTTAAAATTTCTAAAACCAACCAAATTTCCAGCTGTAATTATATATTGATTAGTAAATTTAATTTGAACTAAAAATTTGTAATTATGGCAAGTTTAAGTAATCATAAAATCGCAATCCTTACTGAAGAAGGATTTGAGCAGGTAGAATTGACCAGCCCAAAAGCGGCATTAGAAGAAGCGGGTGCACAGGTTGACGTTATCTCGCCTAAAAGCGGTAAAATTAAAGCCTGGGACAAAACAAACTGGGGTATTGAAATTAATGTCAACAAGGAATTAAGCCAGGTAAGCCCTGACGATTATGACGCGCTGGTATTACCAGGCGGGGTTCTTAATCCCGACAAATTGCGACAGAATAAAGAAGCCGTAGCGTTTGTATCTGCATTTTTAGATGAAGGCAAACCGGTGGCGGCTATATGTCATGGTCCACAAATGCTTATTGAAACAGGCATGATCGGAGGACGCACTTTAACGTCGTTCCCATCGTTGCAAACCGACCTGAAAAATGCAGGCGCTCACTGGATTGACCAGGAAGTGGTGGTGGACCGCGGATTAGTAACCAGCCGCCGCCCCGCCGATCTTGATGCCTTTAATAGAAAAGCAATTGAGGAAATTTCTGAAGGGGTGCATCAGCATTAGTCACGAGAGTTGATAGAGTTGATTAAATGAGTGGACAAAAAGTTCATAATATTCACTTAATCAACCTAATCAACTCATTTCAACTTATTCAACCAATCTAACTACTTAACCAACTCCTTCAAAATCCCAGTCCCTACCGCATCTGTATTTTCAACGGCATTTGATAATACTACCACCGCAATATTTTTTTCGGAGTTAAAAGCTAAAAAGCTACTGCTGCCATTTGTGCCACCGTTATGAAAGTAATAATCAATACCGTTTACTGTGATAATATGCCAGGCCAGGCCGATCTTTACATCTTTATTAAAAGTTATTTTTTGCGTTAACTTGATAGCTTTTGAAAGTGAATCAGTTCCGGGATGTAGATTTGCTTTAGCATAAATCAACAAATCGTTAACTGTTGACCTCAGGGCTCCACAAGGGGCCAGTACATCGAAATCCCAGGCTTCGGTAGGTTGCCCATAAGTATTATAAACCTGTACAAAACGCGGAGAAAGTAAAGGGTTTAAATATTGGTCAGTACTATACATACCCAGTGGCCTACAGATAACGTTGATGACCATTTGCTCAAAGGTTTTTTTGCTGACGTTTTCTAATATACTGCCCAGCAATCCTACAGCCAGGTTGGAGTAGGCGTATTTTTCGCCGGGTTTACTTTCAAGTTTACAGGTTTTCAGATACTGATATAATAATACTTTGGTGTAATCTTTATAAGGATTAGTTGCATCTGTTGCATGATCAATAAGGTTATCAGGAAGCCGGGCCAGTCCGGAAGTATGGTTACTCAAATTCAACAAGGTGATTGATTTAAGTTCGGGGTTAGCGGCGACGGAATCCGGAAGGAATTTAGTGATCGGATCAGTTAACTTAATTAATCCTTTATTTACATAATAGGCCAGGAGGGTAGCGGTAAATGTTTTGGTGATGGAACCTATCTCGAAAAAATTGTCGGCGTTGGGTATTTTGCCGTTTCTTTTTATGGTTTCTCCGTAGCCATAAATGCTGATTTTGCCACCTTTTAATATCCCGATACACAAACCTACTGTAGTTGCTTTTTGGATATAGGTCCTGGCAACAGTATCAATTATTTTATCCATTTCGGACCTTAACGGATTAGATGAGGGTACGAGAGCAGTTTTATTACTAGGAGGCTCTGCATAATCCTGAAAAAGAAAAATTTCCAATTTGTCTTTTTTATCCAGGCTCATCAATAACTGCAAGGTGGTTGAATCCAGTTTAAGCTTATAAGTCGCTACACTGTTATTAACAAAACTAATAAGGCTTGCTTCTTTTATTTCTCCGAACGCGAAAAGCTGCTTATTAGCAACCTCACTGAATGCGTTTATGGTTAATTCATTTTGAAAGCCGTCACCAGCCATGTTATAAATGGCATCGGCATTCTTTTGGTTAAAGTATTTTTTAACCTGCTGAAAAACCGAGTCAACTTTTTGCTGCTGACGGCTTTGGGCGGAGGCCGAAAAAGCTATAATGAAAAAGAAAAGAATAAGGGGCGCTGATCTCATACACATAAAATTCTAAGTATAACGGACAGCAGGTTGATTTAATGTAATGGGTCGGTTAAACGGATAAACTTTTGTTCGTTATAAATCCATAAAAATCTAAAAATAATGATTCCGGATATTACTCCAGCAATGTAAGTGTAGCCTATAAAGCTCAACATGTTTGATGGATCGGCAGAAATAGTATTCATTAAATCTTTTATGATAATAATTGAAAGGATACTGTACACGAAGCATAATACAAAACCAAAAAATACTCCTCCATCAATAACTGAATATTTTATCAATCCTTTTTTTCTGATTTCTTCCCAGCTTTTAACAAATTCAATATTCTTAAGATCTTCTTTAGTGAGCCCCTTTAGTTCTAGTCGTTTGCGTTTTTCTATATTCGCCTTACTTCTTTCACTATCCGCGGCATATCCAAGAAGAAATAACGGAAATATTGTTAATTAAAACGTGTGCATCTTGAAAAATACGTCGATGCAAAATGCAATAACAGAGCAAGCTACGAGTATATCAAAACGATGTTTTTTTATAAAATGGATATACTTCTCCATTACCGATCTATAATGGTGGCTGCCCTGCCAATAAAAACAGTACTGCCATTCGTATGGCTACTCCATTTTCTACCTGATCCAGTATGATGGATTGTTTGCTGTCTGCAACATCGCTGGTAATTTCAACGCCCCGGTTAATCGGGCCTGGGTGCATTACGATTATCTCCTTATCCAGCGAATCCAATATTTGTTTATTTAGTCCGTACAACATAGTATACTCACGAAGCGAAGGGAAATACTTAATATCCTGTCGTTCTAATTGTATACGCAGCATGTTAGCCACGTCGCACCAGTTAAGCGCTTTCAGCAGGTTATGTTCAACCCGTACACCTAATGAACCGATATATTTTGGAATTAGGGTTGTAGGGCCGCAAACCATAACTTCTGCACCCAATTGTTTAAGGCATAATATATTTGACAATGCCACGCGTGAATGAAGTATATCGCCAACGATCACTACCTTTTTACCGGCAACATCACCCAATTTCTCGCGGATTGAAAAAGCGTCAAGTAAAGCTTGTGTAGGATGTTCATGTGCCCCATCACCGGCGTTTACAATTTGTGCTTTTACATGTTTTGACAGAAATATACCTGCACCTGCATAAGGATGTCGCATCACCACCATATCCACTTTCATGGCAAGGATGTTATTTACTGTATCAATCAATGTTTCGCCTTTGCTTACCGATGATGAAGACGCTGCAAAATTTATCGTATCGGCTGACAGTCGTCTTTCAGCCAACTCAAAAGACAAACGGGTACGTGTGGAGTTCTCGAAAAAGATGTTGGCAATGGTTACATCGCGCAGAGACGGGACTTTCTTAATCGGCCGGTTTAAAACAGATTTAAAAGTATCCGCAGTTTCAAATATCAATTGAATATCTGCCGGATTTAAGTCCTTGATTCCTAAAAGATGCCGTGTGCTGAGTCCTGCCATTTTTTGATTTACGAACCCGGATTTACGAATTCGGATTTATTTTTTTATTTCGGATTTCGGATGTTCGATTTCGGATTTAATTTTTTTATTTATGATTTAGCCTATTACAAGCGTCATTGCGAGGAACGAAGCACCCCCCGACTTGCAGAGCCGCTCTGTAAAGTATAGAGGTTGCTTCGTTCCTCGCAATGACGCTTGGTCTATTTCGCATCAGATATCAAAGTTATCCTATCTTCTCCATCTGTTTCTTTCCAGCTTACCACAACTTTTTGTGATGAGATGGAATCCACTTCGATGCCTACATAATCTGCCGACACCGGTATATGCCTCGAATAACGGCGATCAACCAGAGCCAGCAACTCTATCCTTTCAGGCCTGCCAAATGCCTGCAGGGCATCCATAGCTGCACGGATGGTACGTCCCGTCCAAAGTACATCATCCATCATGATCACTTTTTTGCCTTCGATAATGAAATCTATTTTTGTTTGATTTGGTAAAAGCTGCGATTCGCGGCGGCGGAAATCATCCCTGTAAAAGGTGATGTCCAGGTCGCCCTGCTGAATGTTTTTTCCATGCAATATATCACGCAATTCTTCAGCTATACGCTTAGCCAGGTAAATGCCTCTGGGCTGTATGCCAATGATAACTGAGCCTGAAAAGTCATTATGATTTTCGATTAACTGACGACATAAACGCTGTAATGTGATTTGAAATTTCTGACCGTCGAGCAGCGTGAGGTTTTGCATCGTTTGGGTGGATTTGGGCAAAGGTAATATTTTTTAACGATTTGTAAATTGACGTTTAGAGATTTGTTGAAGTCGGGGCTTATAAAGGAGTGCTTTTGAATGTAAATTTATCGTTAACTTAAACAAGTTTTTATCGGAATCACAATTAACAACATCATGAATTCTTTTCTCAAAGGTTTTTTAGTTGCAGCGCTGATTTGCTGTACTAACTCATTGGCTTTCTCACAAGCTCAGAATTTACCAACAGATTACCTTACTGCAGATTTTCACGCAGGCCGAAGGCAGGCGCTTCGAGATATGATGCCTGCCAATTCTGTGGCTGTTATTTTGGCCTATCCGGAGCGTGTTTTTTCGAAGGATGTTAACTATGTTTATCACGCAAACCCCGACATGTATTATTTTTCGGGGTACAAAGAACCTGATGCCGTTTTGCTGATTTTTAAAGATGTTCAGGCGGATGGCGACAGCAGTTACAATGAATTATTTTTTGTACGTCATCGGGATCCCCAACAGGAACAATGGACAGGCAGGCGCCTGGGCGTCGAAGGAGTGAAAAGTAAGCTTGGGTTTAAAAGAGTTTATAACAGTGACGCGTTTGCAAAATTTCCGATCGACCTGAAAAAATTCAAAACCGTTTTGTACGACGATCTGCCAGACGATCTGGGCGATGGCGGTCCAGGTAGCCTTAAAGAATTAATAGCGAGTTTTAAGTCGAGAGGTGATATAAAAGAAACAGATAAGGATTTGATGAGTGATCTCAGTCTGATAAGTCAGCGCGCCAATCCAAAAAATCTCGTAAGGTTGATGGCCTACTTGAAACCTCGTTTAGACCGGGAGTCCTATAAAAATAACCAACTTATACAGGAACTTGTTAATAAGCCTGATTCGGCCACACTTGTGGATGTGAAAGCAAAGATCAATGCTAATCCATCAGGACTGGCTCTTTTTGAAAAATTTACCAATGATCTGAGAGGAGTTAAAACATCGGAAGAACTTGTTCTGCTAAAGAAATCAATAGAAATATCGAGTATTGCCCACGCACAAGCAATGCGCGCCGTAAGACCGCAAATGTCTGAAGCGGAATTGGAGGGAATTATGCTTTATGTACATAAACATTACGGCGCCGAAGATGAGGGCTATCCGCCAATTGTTGGGGCAGGAGCAAACGGATGTATTTTACATTATGAAGAAAACAACGCCACGAAAGTTGAGAATCAGCTGGTATTGATGGATGTCGGAGCCGAATATCATGGCTACTCTGCCGATGTAACCCGTACTTTTCCAACTAACGGAAAATTTACCGATGAGCAAAAAGCCATATACCAGATAATTTATGATGCACAGGAAGAGGTATTTAAGTTGTGCAAAGAAGGAA
The DNA here is from genome assembly GCA_036498965.1 of Mucilaginibacter sp. GTDB lineage: Bacteria > Bacteroidota > Bacteroidia > Sphingobacteriales > Sphingobacteriaceae > Mucilaginibacter. Next base: position 7,132 of record DASYEP010000169.1, on the reverse strand, counting down.
TAAAATACGGCGACCTGGAGGTGAAAACCCGCGAGGTGCTTTCGGCAAGACTTATACAGTTGGGTATTATTAAAGACGCAAAAGAAGTAGGCAAATATTATCCGCATGGCGTATCGCATCATTTGGGTTTGGATGTGCACGATAAAGGCGAATATGGCGGTGGTTTAAAAGCAGGCATGGTTATCACCGTTGAACCAGGAATTTATATCCCTGCCGGAAGCCCGTGCGATAAAAAATGGTGGAATATAGGTGTGAGGATTGAAGATGATGTACTTATTGGCAAAGACGGCGGAACTGTATTGTCGGCAGATGCGCCACGCAAATGGCAGGATATTGAAAAAACAGAAGCAGAGAAAAGTGTTTTTGAAGGGGGTAAGTTTCCTGAGCTAAAATAGGGGTATTTAACTATTATCAGCAGATAATTGCTTGAGTACCTGCATTGCTTTTGCCGCGTCCTTTTGATCCACAAAAATATGATCGTGGTAATAGGCGGCGACAACATTGCAGCTGATATTTTCTTTAGCCAATGCATTTGAAAATGCCGCTGTGAGGCCGACGGCTTCGAGGGAAGAGTGAACATTCAGCGTTATCCATGCGGAAATATAGCTGTATGGTAGCATCAACTCGTCGGCTGTCGATTTTTCTAAAATAACTGTAACACCTTCTGTTTCACGGAATGAGCCCAGTATTTTATCATGCGGGATGGTTTGGATGTTTTCTATCGTGCAAAACACATAGTCACCGTTGTTGAGTACCGGTGTCATGGTTTTTAGTAGGGTATTTAGATTGGTTTCTCCGGACATAAATTAACTCCGCATTCGTTTCAATTCTTTATGCATCTCCTCAGCTTGCTTGGCAGAAATACTGCCAATTAATAAAGTGGAAATCTTTACGGTTGTTTTTTCGGTATACCTAACTATCTGAATCAGGTTCAAATCCTCAAGTTGGTTAACCAATTTCAATGCCTTTTTGTCCATAATTTTAATTGTTTCCATAACATATTAATGCCTTACAAATTTATCGATAAAAGGCTGCGATTTCACTGTTATTAGTAGAGGTACAACAACATTACCTACGCCCTGATAATCATTGTGGCCTTTGTGCTCCTCACTTAGTGCACTTTGCGGTTAAATTTTAAACCACAAGGAACACAGAGGTTTCACAAGGGTCACGAAGAAAAATATAAGGTCACAAAAAAGCCCCCGATGAAAACCGGGGGCTTAAAGGATTAATTTATTTAAAACTTATGCTTCTTCTTCAGAGGCTGGTTTTTTCGAAGCTTTACGGGCTTTGTTTTCAGCGCCTTCCATTTGCTCTTTCAACTGTGCCAATACGCTCAAATCGCCTAATGTTGATTTTTCAACTGACTCTTTCACTTTCTTCACAGCATTGCTGGCAGATTTTGCTTCCTTTTTACGGGTTTCAAATTCCTGTACCCTTGCTTCTGCGCGGGCTTCTTCCCAAATACGTGAGTGTGAAATAACGATACGTTTGTTTTCCTTGTTAAATTCAATGATTTTGAACTCAGCAGCTTCTTCAGCTTTTACGCTCTTACCATCTTCTTTAACCAGGTGTTTGGTTGGCGCAAAGCCTTCAACACCATAAGGTAAAGCAACTATAGCTCCTTTTTCAGTCACTTTCAATACCGTACCTTCATGAATTGAATCAATGGTGAAGATAGTTTCGAAAGTATCCCAAGGGTTTTCTTCCAGTTGTTTGTGACCTAAGCTTAATTTACGGTTCTCAACATCAAGTTCTAAAACAACCACGTTTAATTTTTCACCAACCTTAGTGAATTCATTAGGGTGATTTACTTTTTTAGACCATGAAAGATCAGAGATGTGTATTAAGCCGTCGATGCCGTCTTCCAGTTCAACAAACACACCAAAGTTGGTCATGTTTTTAACTGTAGCAACATGCTGGGTGCCTACCGCATAACGGGAAGCAGCATTTTGCCATGGATCAGGCGTTAATTGTTTAATGCCCAATGACATTTTGCGTTCGTCGCGGTCAAGTGTTAACACTTGAGCTTCAACTTCGTCACCAACTTTAAGGAATTCCTGAGGGTTGCGCAGGTTTTGTGACCATGACATTTCTGACACGTGGATCAAACCTTCAACACCAGGGATGATTTCAAGGAATGCGCCGTAATCAGCAACGGTAACAATTTTACCTTTAACCTTTGAGCCAATTTGAATTCCTTCATCAAGGCTTTGCCAAGGATGCGGAGTTAATTGTTTTAAGCCAAGAGCGATACGTTTTTTCTCATCATCAAAGTCAAGCACAACAACGTTGATTTTTTGATCCAATGATAAAATTTCGCGTGGATGCTCAATACGACCCCATGAAATATCTGTGATGTGTAATAAACCGTCAACACCGCCAAGGTCAATAAATACACCAAAGTCGGTAATGTTTTTAACGGTTCCTTCAAGTACCTGTCCTTTTTCAAGTTTGGCAACAATCTCGGTTTTTTGGTTTTCCAAATCGTCTTCGATCAGCACTTTGTGCGATACTACCACGTTTTTAAATTCGTGGTTAATCTTAACAACTTTGAATTCCATTGTTTTGCCCACATAAACGTCATAATCCCTGATAGGTTTAATGTCGATTTGTGAACCTGGTAAAAAGGCTTCAACGCCCATTATATCTACAATCAAACCACCCTTAGTTCTGCTCTTAACAAAACCGGTGATGATTAAATCATTGTCAAGTGCGGAATTAATATGTTCCCATGATTTTTGGGTTTTTGCACGTTTGCGCGAAAGCACTAACTGTCCGTTAGCATCTTCCTGCGATTCAACAAAAACTTCAACGGTGTCACCGATCTTCAGATCAGGTGTATCACGGAACTCAGACACAGATACTAAACCATCAGATTTAAAACCGATGTTCAATACCACATCTTTGCTGTTAACATTTACAACTGTACCGGTGATGATTTCGCCTTTGGTGATAGAGCTGAATGTTCCATCATACATTTTCTCGAATTTCTCACGATCTTTGTCGCTGTAATTGCCAAATTTTTTCTCATCAGCATCCCAATCGAAATCTTCGTTAGCTGCTGTGATCTTTGATTTGATCTCTTCGATCGATATTGAATCAGCCTCTGATTCAATAGTTTCTTTTTCCTGGGGAACTGTAACTACGTCGAGTTCAGCTTCCTTCGCTTTAAGTTCTTTTTCTGCTTCCTGTTTTTTTGCCATTAAATAAATTTTCTCCTTTTCCCAATTTGTTAATTGGGACTGCAAAGGTAGGTATATATTTTTATTACAGAAAAATTAATTTACTGTTAAATGCTGATTTTTAAGCATTTTTAGATGTTTTATCCTAAAAAATTGAAATAGTCGTTCATAACGGCCGTTTTTGCGTTAATCACAAATAATTTTTTGTTGAGAATTGTTTATGAATGTGTCAATTTGTTCTCTATCTCATCAAAAATAGACATAAATCCATCGGCCAGGTTTGTTCTGTAAGCCGTTAATACTGCGTTCATTTGGGTTTCGTTTTCGGGTGTGAACGGGTTGTTCCAAACCCTCATGCATATTCTTTTTAAGGCATAAGCTATTTCGCGGGTTTGGGAGTAACTATACAGGTACCTGCTTTTCTTAAAGTCGTCATAAAATCTAAAAAAAACGGCAGTGTTTTTCAAACCCGAGAAGGTTAAAAACTTCTCTACAAGAGCTGGCTGGCACCCGTCCAAGTGATCGTAAAACCCATCGGCGGTCACTTTTTGCGTGGTGAGGAGCAGGTTATCCAATATTAACTCTAAAGCAATATGCCCTAAAAAGAAAGGCTTCACCGGCGAGCCTTCTATGGCCGGGAGCAGTAGTTTTTTTAAATTGTGGGAATGCGTTAGAAAAAAATCAGAAGAGTGAAAATAGCGGTCAACCTCAAGGTGTTTTTTCCATCCACGGATGATAGAATTAACAGCATAATCAGGATGACTTAATTTTTCGGGATGAATGATGATATTTTTATCGGCATTTTTTAAAAGATCCGGCAATACTGTTCCTAATACGAGGTAGCAGTTATCCGTATCCCTGTCAAAGTAAAAATGCGATAGAAAATTCATAACAATGCTTTACATAAGTGCCAGTCATCCCAAAATACAAAAATTTACACCAAAGATGTTAATTTGATTCAATTAATGGTTGAATTAATGATTTGTTAATATGGTAGGAAATGATTTCACTGCTTGTAATAAAGTGATTTCACCGATTGCAACTCGATTATATTGATTATAAATGGAATTACCAGAGTTCAAAGGTTTAGAAGTTATACCCGAATTGAATCCGTTTAACGATTCAACCTTCGGTGCAATCTTTTTGTAATCCGTGAAATCATATCATCACCATCGGTGCAATCTTATTATAATCGGTGAAATCATATCATTATCTTTGCCGCTTTTTAAGCTAAGAACACGATGAATTTTGTTGAAGAATTACGCTGGCGCGGGATGCTGCATGATATAATGCCGGGGACTGAAGATATATTAAATAAGGGAATGGTTTCGGGATACATAGGTTTTGATCCAACTGCCGATTCGCTACATGTTGGCAGTCTGGCGCAAATTATGACCATGATCCATTTTCAGCGTGCGGGTCATAAACCCTTTGCTTTGGTTGGCGGTGCAACCGGTATGGTTGGTGATCCTTCCGGAAAATCGGCGGAGCGTAACCTGCTGTCAGAAGATGTGCTGCAACATAATTTACAGGGCATAAAAAGTCAGCTTGAAAAGTTTTTAGAATTTAACTGCGGTGCTAACAGCGCCGAAATGGTAAATAACTATGATTGGTTCAAAGATTTTACCTTCCTGAATTTCATACGTGATGTGGGTAAACACATTACTGTTAACTACATGATGGCTAAAGATTCGGTTAAAAACCGTATCAGCGGCGATACGGGGATGTCATTTACCGAATTTACATACCAATTGGTACAGGGCTATGACTTTTATTATTTGTGGAAAAACCGTAATTGTGCACTACAAATGGGCGGGTCGGATCAATGGGGAAATATAGTTACCGGTACAGAGCTGATACGCCGTAAAGATGCAGGGGAAGCTTATGCCCTGACTACCCAATTGATAAAAAAAGCTGATGGAAGCAAGTTTGGTAAAACCGAGGGCGGTAATATCTGGCTCGATCCTGAAAAGACTTCGCCGTATAAGTTTTACCAGTTTTGGCTTAATACCAGTGATGAGGATGCTAAAACCTACGTAAGGATATTTACGCTGTTTGATCAAAAAACTATTGAAATCCTGGAGGCCGAACAAGATGCAGCACCACATTTAAGGGCATTGCAAAAAGCTTTGGCAAAGGATATTACCATTCGTGTACATGGCGAAAAAGAATATGAAAAAGCGATTAAGTCGTCGGAGTTTCTATTTGGCAATACCGGGATAGAATTTCTGACTGAATTAAATGATGCGGAGGTTCTCGGCGTATTTGATGGGTTGCCTAAATACACTGTTAGTTTAAATGAATTACAGAACGGGATAAACGTTGTTGATCTTCTGGCCGCGCATACAGCCGTTTTTCCTTCAAAAGGCGAAGCAAAAAAAATGATACAAGGCGGCGGTACTGCAATTAATAAAGTAAAAATCGGCTCACCGGATGATGTTTATAAGAAGGATGTTTTGATAAACAGTAAATATTTGGTGGTACAAAAAGGTAAGAAGAATTATTTTTTAATTGTTGCTGAATAATTTTGAATTGCGACAAATGGTATATATATTTGTATATATGTCGTATAAAACAAAAGATGATAGCCATAATTTAGCTAATGAACCGATGGGCTTATACCTTACCGGAAGTTCATTTAATCCATTTAATAATTTATTTGGAAGCGATAAATTATTGAGGTTCACTAATGATTTCGATATTGTTAAAGTTGCCCGCGCGGGCTTTCCCAAACGTATTTTATTAGCTTTTGCAAAAAAGATATCTTTAAACATCCAGGAACTTTCAGATATACTACACATTTCTGAGCGTACCCTACAGCGTTATGATGATGACGCCATTATAAAAACTGAATATGCCGAAAAGGCTATTGAGCTGGCGCGCCTCTATACCCGTGGCGAAGAAGTATTTGGTTCGATGGATAAATTTAAACTTTGGGTAAAAGCGCCAAGTGTTATTTTTAATGGCGAGGCGCCGGTGTCAATGCTGGATACTTCAGCCGGTTTTGATATGGTATTTAAAGAGCTGGGCCGCATTGAGCATGGTATTTTTGCCTGATGATACTTTACCGTATTGTAAAATGCGAATATGCCAATGACCTTAGCGGAAACGGCGCCCGTTTATACGGAGGCCGATGGAATAGCGAAGGTAAAGCCGCTGTATATCTTGCATCCTCGCCATCACTAGCACTATTGGAAGTGCTTGTACATTTGCCCCCGCTAATGATTCCGGATAATTATTGCCTTACGGAGATTGAAGTTCCTGATAATGGAATCACTAACATATCTATCGATAGTTTACCCAATAACTGGAAGAATATATCACCGCCCGTTATTTTGAGGCAAATAGGGGATGATTTCCTGAAAAAGAATGAGTATTTATTGATGAAGGTGCCTTCTTCAATAGTACCAATGGAGCATAATTATCTGCTTAATCCACAACACATGGAAATGACAAAAGTTAGAATATTAAAAAAAGAGCCGTTTAATTTTGATGAACGGCTTGTTTAGACACCATTACAACTCATTCAACAGATCGAGTTTCTTATGATTATACTCTTCCTGCGTAATAAGGCCATTATCAAACAGCATCTTTAGTTTTTTTAATTTTTCAGTAAGCTCATCGGGCTTTTGAACTTCCTGGACGGTGGGTGAAGGTGGCTGAATCTTAACAACGGGTTGTTCTGGAGTCGACCTTTCTACATTTTCAAACCGAATTGAACCAGACTCGGCCTGTTTTTCTTCGAGGGCCCGGAGCCGTCGGGCTTCACGCTCTAATTCTTTTCGTTCCTGCGCATATTGATACAGCTTGCGGGCTTGTATCTTGGGGAGGTAATCAATGCCAACTTCAGTATCGTCAGTAGTTTTAACACTGAAAATGGCACCAATAATCTCTTCCTTGGTATATACATCAACAATGTCTTTCCAAACAAAATCAACAAATTTTAT
>DASYEP010000168.1:0-1959 GCA_036498965.1 Mucilaginibacter sp. | reverse complement strand
AAACGTTTAAGGTATGATAAAGCCTGCTCACTGTCTTGTGTTCCCCAGCCCCATTGCGGGTAAATAGCCCACATGGGTATGTGTGCAAATACAACTATCGGCGTACTGCTCGAAAGTGGTTTTAAATCATTTTCCAGCCATCTTAACTGCTCAGGACCGATATAGCCCAAACCGCCATCTACGTGATTGGTTACATTCACCAGTCCGATAAAATGCACGCCGTTTGAATCAAAGCTGTACCAGCCGTCGCCTTTAGTGCCTTTGCCGTAACGCTCCAGGTAAAGTTTACCGTTGTCGGTCCAGTCGTGCTCGCCGGGTACATAAAATATTTTCTCGGTTTTTACACTTTTCAGAGATTCCTGGAGTGTATCAAATTCGTCTGCCTGTGCCAGGTGCGAAAGGTCGCCGGTGTGCAGTACAAAAGAAGGCGCCGAAGGCATGTTGTTGAGTTTTGCAATGGTTGCTTGCAGGGTGCCAACTACATCCGGATTGGCAGCTTTAGTAAAGCCGATGTGGCTATCGCTGATCTGGGCAAAGCTGAAATCAGATTTTGGCATTACCAGGCCTTTTTTGAGCCCGCCGGTTGTTTTGTCGATCATCTGGCTCATGCCATAAGATTTTAATATACCGCCCGACATCATCCAAAGTACGCCCGTGCCTGCCCAGGCCATACATTCTAAAAACCCCCTGCGATCAATGCCGTCATTGTTCGCATCAGGAGTATGGTCATGTTCATGGTGAAAATGGTTTTTCATGTTTCTTTTTTTAATGATTAATGAATTACACCACGAAGAAATATAAACCGCCACAGCTGCTATACTATTTTACATGAACAAAGGGGATTACTTGATGAAAATGATAATTGAATTTAAATAGGGAGTATGTATCCTTACCTACCCCTCTTACTCACTCTGGCTTGGAGTAATATGTTTGCAGCATTGATAAGTCGAGAAACATGAATAAATGTCCTATTTTCGCTGTAAATGTAATTTACACGAATGTGCACTTATTACTTTTTCAATAGCTGATTATTTATTTATGCAGTCTTATAGTATCAGTGGCATCCAAGTATATTTCTTTTCCTCCCTTTATGATACCTTTAATTTCAACATTTTGTGCATTACAAGTAACAATTGAGTTTTGGGCGTTGCTAGCATATTGATTTCCCCGAATAATCACCTTTAATTGCTTATGACTAGTATCACTGCCCAAATAAAACCATGCAAATTGAGCATAACTTGAATTCCCACCTGTAATAAATTTCCCATATACGATCACTTCTTTTCCAATATAATGACTGGCCGATCTTGCCTTTATAATGGGCAATTTTTGATTATAAGTTTGTAAGGTCAACGTGAAATAAAAAAGTGTCAACAGTTTCATAATAAAAAATTAAGGAGATTTAACTAATTCAAAAATACCTCATCCGCAAAAACCCAGGATGGTTTTCCTTTGGCTGGATGCCACTCCGGTAGTTTGTAGATGGGTTTGGCCACCAGCTTGATACAGGAAACAGGGCCGGATGCGTTTAACTTACAAACTAATCCACTAATAATTTCCGGATCATTTTTCTTTTGTTCGCCGGTCTTTAGGGTACTCATCAAGTGCAAATGTGCCTTATCCCTGCCGCCCCAAACCTGCACTTCGGTTGGCAAAAATATCTGGCCGCCTATGGCCTTTAAACAATTCAAGGTAAGGGTGTGCGGGGTTATTGCTGTTTTGAAATACAGCATGATCTCCATGTCTTTCTGGTAACCTAACCATTTGCCGTTCCCGTAATTCATTCCGCCCAATTCGCCGTCAATTAATGTTTTTGCGCCATCGGCCTGGTACTTTTCATCCGGGATAGATATAAATTCTATGCTGTCGGGTTTATAAGTATTCTTATAAAAGGTGTAATTAATAACATCGCTGCCATACCAACCCGCTTTGAAAGCCTTCGCTTTAATGGTTTCATTC
>DASYEP010000167.1:0-130093 GCA_036498965.1 Mucilaginibacter sp. | reverse complement strand
CATTAAATCATGCCATTTGAAGTAGTTGATATAGAAATTCAAAATGATTTTCAGAACATAAAAATTCCAGCAAAATTTAAAATAAATGATAATAAGGTTTATTTAAAAAAACAGGCAATGTCCTTTATATTATTCCTCACCACAATGTTTGGGATAGCATGAAGGATGCAGTCAATAAATTTTCTGGAGACTATCTGAAAAATAGAGATCAACCGTCAAATCAAAATCGTGAATTATTCGACAATTGATAAACTATTTGCCCGATATCACCTATTCACAAATTAATTTCCTATGGATTTAAAACTTACTAACAAAGTCGCTATCGTATTAGCAGCAAGCAAAGGATTAGGAAAGGCCATCGCTACAGCACTGTCGGCCGAAGGGGCAAAAGTGATCATCGGCTCGCGCGATGAAAAGGAACTAAATAATACTGCTACCGAAATACACAAGCTTACCGGCAATGAAGTTATTGCCATTCCTGTCGATGTTACTAACGGAGAGCAGGTTAAAAATTTTATACAAAAAGCGGCAGATAGATTTGACCATATAGATATTTTATTGAACAATGGCGGCGGGCCACCTTTTAACAAATTCGAGAATTTTGATGAAGACGCCTGGCAAAAAGCATTTGAGCTTACATTGCTCAGTTTTGCCAGAACAAGCCGATTGGTACTACCTCACATGCAAAAAACAGGCAGCGGACGCATCATAAACATTATAAGCGGGTCGGTAAAATCAGTTTTGGGTAATTCGGTACTTTCAACAAGTATGCGGATGGGGGTAGTTGGGATGGCAAAATTAATGGCCGATGAACTGGGCCCTTATAACATTACCGTAAATAACGTTGCGCCCGGTATGATCCTCACCGAAAGGCTAAAACACACGTTGCCAAAAGATGCCGACCCGGAAACAGCTTTAAAAGAAAGGGCAAAAAGTATCCCCCTCGGCCGCATCGGCAAACCCGAAGAACTTGCCGCACTCGTCACTTTTTTGGCGTCAGAGCAGGCGGCTTATATCAGCGGTACCACCATCCAGGTGGACGGTGGTGCAAACAGAGGTATTTTTTGATTTAAGGTAAAGACATCCCGGGGGTTCGGGATGTCTCTTACCGATAAATTAATATTAAAAATTAAGCTTTCGCCAGATATTCCGGTAATGCAACACCCATAATGTGTGTCCATCCCATAGTAAAGTTTGATACGGAGAAATCGGGATTATCTGACGGGAAGGTATCCAAACCAGTATGAGTCAGCTTTAGCCTCGTTTTGTCGCCCTCGTCAAAAAGCTCAAATGTGACTAACGACTCGCCGGGATAATTTTTATATTTCCAGCTATAAGCGATCTTTTTGTTGGTTATTGCTTCCTTTACCACACAGATATGCAAAAATTGCCGGCCTTCATTTTCGCCATAAAAATGAAACTCAAAACCCGGCTCAGGCTTAAAATCATCCACGTCAAAATACCATTGCTTCATTTTGTTAACATCGGTTAAAGCCTGCCATACCTTGTCAACCCTTGCATTATAAGTTCTTTCAACCACTAATGGCTCGGTTCTGATTTGATCTGTTTTCATCTTGCAATATTTATAATGGTTATTTATCTGTTTAGGTTTATTGATTGCAGTTCAATTGCCATGACACCCCAAACCTGTCGGATACCCAGGCGTATTTTTTGCTGAATGGATAGGCACCCAGGGGCATCATAACTTGTCCATTTGCCGATAGATTATTAAATAGACTTGCAATTTCAGCTTCAGTGTCACAATCAATATAGAAGGAAATTGCCGGGGTGAAAGTGAATTGATGTTTAACCGCGCTGTCAATACACATAAAAGCCTGCTTATTCAGCGAAAATGCTGCGTGCATTACCGTTCCTTCCGCTCCCGGTCCACCTGGCTGGTAACGATTAATGTTAATAATTTCAGAATTTGGGAAAAGCGAAACGTAAAAGTTCATTGCTTCTTCAGCACGTCCTTCAAACATTAAAAAATTGGCGATCGTTTTCATAATTTATAGTCAATTTTAATTGTCATTGTCTTGTTCAACAAAATCTTTCAACGCCGAACCGATAAAGTGAGTCCAGCCTTTTACAAAATTCTCCGGTGCGAGTTCGGGATGAATATCACCACGGAAAGTTTCCAGTTTTTCATGAGTCAGAACTATCCTTGTTTGTCGGTCATCGTTAAACAATTCAAAGCTTACCAATGAATCGCCGGGATAACCGCCGAATTTCCATTCATAACTGATCTTTTTTCCTGGCACCACCTCTTTAACTTTCCATATATGCGGATATATTTTTCCATTTCCATTAACATCAAACCGGGTTTCAAAACCCACTTCGGGTTCAAATTCGGTGAGGGTGGGGAAGTACCATTGGCGCATTTTTTCCAGATCGGTTAAGGCTTGCCAAACCTTTTCAATGGGCGCATTATACACACGCTCAACTATAACAGGTTCATTTTTCATATGGCTTATTTTTAGTTGATATTTTATTGCTTTTCGCATTGTCCTGGTCAAGGAAATCTCCAAGTGCGTCCAATTTGTTGTTCCAGAACCGCCTGTACTGGTTAACCCATTCCGACACTTCACCAAGTTTTTTGAAATTTGCTTCGCAAAACCTATCCCTTCCTTGTTGCCTTATCGTCAAAAGTCCGCATTGTGTCAGGATTTTTATGTGTTTTGAAATTGCCGGGCGACTGATATCGAAGTTATCAGCAACCGTATTCAGATTTAGCGAACGGTCCGCAATTAACCCTATAATCTCTCGTCGGGTAGGATCAGCAATTGCCTGGAAAACGTCTCTGCGCATGTATTTACAATATTGGTAACCGAATGGTTACAAATATATAGGAAACCATTCGGTTACGCAAATTTATTTGAAATTAGTGAATGATTTATTTGGTTGAATTGTGTAGAGACGCCCCGAAACTTCGGGGCGTCTCTACCTGGTATTACATCTCTACTTTTCCGAAGGATTTTTCTTCTTCGCCAACAGCTTTTCAGTCAATTTAGATAATCGTTCCGATTTTGTTTTTTCCTGTTTTGCCGAAAGAATCCAAACTACATATTCCTTTTTGTTGCTGAACGAAAGCGTTTGGTAAAAGGCCAGCGCATTTGGTGAGTGTTCTAATATATTTTTCATATCTGGCGGCAACGTGATCTGCCTGTTATCCAAATCAATAAATTCGGCGTGCTCGTTTTTCTTTATCTCTTCGTTACGGAACTCCGAAACTTTTGATTGTCCTTCCGGTTTCAAACGTAAGGCGGTCCATGTCTCATCAACGCCCGCCGCCGCTACGGTTGTTAACCCATATTTTTTAGGTTCGTCCCAACTGCCCATCATTTCGAGATCAGAGATGATGCCTGAACTTTTTTTTGGATAAGTGATCCAGATGATGGTATCAGGTTTTAACAATGGCGCAACTACCTTCAAGCCGGCTGCAAGCTCAGTGCTATTTTTAACAAATAATTGTACACCGTCAAAATCTCCTTTTGGGTTAAATTTAGCTTCCACGCCCTCAGGCAACGGGTCTAACAATGCCGGGTAATTGTCAGGTGCATTATAAAACAACCAGCTTTTGCCGGGCTTTATCAATAGTTTTTTTGCAAGAGGACTCATAAGTTCGGTTAATGGGTTACTTTTTTAAAAGGCCGGATATGCTGAAATTGAAACGCAGATTTAGCGTAAAATTAAATAATTACTCAGATTGGACGAAAAGTAAATTAATCATTAATAAATTTGCCGTTTGAAATATCGTTCTTATTGAGGTCTAAAAATTATTTTGTGAACTATTATGATCAATTTTGAGCTTGCCAATGAAATATAATGATATTGACAAGCGCAAAACCGCATTTATTTTTGAACTGGACAATGTATTGTACCCTGAAAAAGATTACTTATACCAGGTTTATTATTTGTTCTCGGCTTTATTAGAGTATACCGAACTTATTGACGCAAAAGAAACAACTAATATGTTGGTTGATACGTATATATTGGAAGGCAAGGATGTTGTTTTTGACAGGGTAAAGGAAAAATTTAATATTGACGGTAAGTACAGGAATAAATTAGACAATCTTCTGGTAACCGCTAAACTTCCTTTAAAACTATTACTTTATAAAAACATGTTGAATTTGCTCCAGGAAATAGTTGTTGACAGGAAGAAGGTTTTTATTGTAACCAACGGCAAGCCAGAGCAGCAATTGAATAAAATTAAACAGACCGAATGGCACGGGCTTGAGCAATATTTGATTGTTTACTTTGCGGATGAAACTGCATCGAAACCGGAAACTGATGTTATTGATCTTCTGATTAAAGATCATAACTTGCAAAGGAGAGAGATATTGATGATTGCAGATTCGGAGGCGGACAGACTTTGTGCTGAATCATGTGGCATTGACTATATTGTTTCGAATGAGTTTTTATAAATAGTTAATCATACCAATATCCATATATTTTACGTTAAAGAGCATTTACTAACATTCATATTAGCATGAAAAAAATATTTTACTTAATCATACTTTCTGCGGTCTTTATATCGGCTTGTAAAAAAGGAAAGAAGGCTGTCGACAATTCCGATCTTACCGGGCCGTCAAAAACAGGCTCAACACTTAACCTGATACAGGATTCAGTTTTCCTTTATGCACAGGAAGATTATTTATGGAATACGTCTTTACCGACTTATGCCACATTTAAACCCCGTTCATATACCAATGCGGATGATTTAACTGCGTTGTCAAATGAACTTAACGCTTTATCGCAATACGCAATAAACCCGTCGACTAACTTGCCTTATGAATACTATCCAAACGATCCGGGGCAGGCCAAATACTCATTTATTGATGATGGCACAGAAACGGCTGCATTGAACGGGGTAAAAGGCGATTTCGGTTTTGATGTGCAATATAATGATGTAAACGACCTGCGAATTGAATATGTTTACGCCGGGTCACCTGCGGGGCTTGCCGGTTTAAGGCGTGGTTACCAAATTACCAGTATAAATGGCAGCACCAGCATATCTTACGATGCCAAAGGTTATGGAAGCGGCACCAGTGCAAATCTAAATTTCGTAAGTAATGCAATTTATAACAGTGGTTCAGTAACAATGACTGCTCTAACTCCTGCAGGGAAAACAGTCAATGTAACTTTAAACACAGCAAATTATAATGTAAACCCCGTGCTAAAAGACACAGTGTTTAACCAGGGTAACGGTCACATTGTTGGTTATGTGGTTTTTAATAGCTTTACTTCCGACGCCAATGCCGACCCTTTGCTAAATAGCGTATTTAGCTATTTCAGCGCCCAGGGTGTAACTGACCTGGTGGTCGATCTTCGTTACAATGGTGGTGGTTATGTTTCTACAGCCGAATACCTGGATAATTTGATAGTACCTGCTGCAAAAAACGGAACATTAATGTACAATACCTATTATAATAGCAACCTGGTGAAAGGAACAGATCCGTTACTTAAAAACCAGTGGCGTAAAGACCCAACAGGTGGCCCTGATTATAATTATTCCCAATTTGATTATTCTGTTACAGGCAATGCGGTTAATTTTTCGAAAATAGGTGGGTTAAATGTAAACAGAGTGTTCTTTATTATAACCGGCCAAACTGCATCGGCAAGTGAGCTTACGATAAATAACTTACGCCCTCAAATGGATGTTCAGTTGGTGGGTGAAACAAGTTATGGAAAACCGGTAGGCTTTTTCGACATTGACATCAATAAATACATAATGTTTACGCCTGAGTTTTCTGTGCAAAACTCTGCAGGTCAGGGTGGCTATTATGCCGGGTTTACCCCAGGTACAACCGGTTACCCTGGAATAAAGGATTATGATGACCTTACAAAAGATTTTGGCGATCCGACCGAAGGTTTGCTTGCGCATATTTTAACTGATGTAAATACCGGCTCATATACCGTAGCCCGTAACAATCAATCGCCTTCAATTGTTAATAGCTTGAATGCCATTCCAACAAGAACTTTTTCTATGCAGCAAGCAAATGCCGCAGCTATACATTTGAAGAGTATGAATATTCATAAAATGGTGGGCATGATAGGAAAGAAGAATTTGAAACTCAAAAAATCCCTGAATTAAGGTAAAAGCTGAAAGCATAAAGCTAAAAGCTGAATTGAAAAAGGCGAAAGGCGAACTTAAAGTTTGCCTTTCGCCTTTTGTTTTTCGTCTTTAAGATGCCCCTTTCTAGCTTTCCGCCTTCAGCTTTCTGCTTTAAGCTTTCCTCCGCCTTTAGCTTTCACCTTTTTTCTTGGCTTAGTCCACCAGTTCCCTCAAATCAACAGGTACAACTTTTGATATTCCTTGTTCGACCATGGTTACACCGTATACGATGTCTGTGGCGGCGATAGTTCGTTTATTATGGGATATAATGATGAATTGCGACTCTTTCGAAAACTCCCTTATGATATTATTAAACTTGTCAATATTTGTGTCATCAAGCGGGGCGTCCACCTCATCAAAAATGCAGAACGGGGCAGGCTTTAAAAGATAAAGTGAAAAAAGAATAGCCGTTGCAGTAAGCGTTTTTTCGCCTCCCGAAAGCTGGTTAATTGATAGTGGTCTTTTGCCTTTTGGTTTTGCCAATATTTCTATATCAGACTCCAGCGGGTGCTGCGGATCCGTAAGTATCAAATCGCACGAATCTTCCTCATTAAATAAGGAACGGAATACTTTTATGAAATTTTCCCGAACGAGCACGAATGATGACATGAATTTCTCCCTGGCGGTGTCGTCAATTTCTTGTATGGTTGCCAGTAACGATTCTTTTGCATCGCTCAAATCCTTTTTCTGTACCAGTATAAAATTATGCCGCTCGTTCATTTCGTTATAAGCCTCAACCGCCATCGGGTTAATTGGCCCAAAATCGTCCAGCTGTTTCTTTAACTTTTCCGTCTTCTCACGTACATCTTGCTCGCTTTCATCACCCGTAGTTTCGGTTTCGGGTAGTTCATTGATGTCAATACCAAACTCAACCGATAACCTTTCCTTAAGTGCGTTTAATTCTAATTTAAGGTTGTTACGCTGATCTTTCAGCTCATTTTCTATAACCTCGGCATTATCTTTTTTGCGTCTTAGCGTAGTAATTTCATTTTCGGTGGCTGTTATTTTCCCCCTCCAATCATAATATTCCTGTTCAGCTAATTGGGTTGCTCTTTCCAACTCGTCTTTTTGATTATACATTTCCTGCAAATCATCATCCGAAGTGTCCGCCAGCATCAGAAAGTCGCGTATGGCTGTTTTTACCTGCTCAAACTCGGCGGTATTTTTAACTATCCGGCTATCAAGGTTTTCATGTTGGGTTTCAAGGTAGTCCAGGTCTTTGGCTAAGCCGGATACTTTGTTTTGCTGCTGGTGAAAACGAATATTTTCCTGGTTAAACTTGTTCGATTCTACAGTCACATATTCATTCAGCTCATTGAAGTTCTCCTGTTTTTCGGCCAGTAAATCACTCTGTATTTCCTTTTGAGTTTTTAACTCCTCAAGCTGTGGCAGTAAATTTTGAATTTCGCCTTTTATACCAATTATCTTACGTGCAATATCATCCTTGCGGTTGATACTGCTGTTCATAAAATTCTGGTATTGCTCCTGCCGGGTTTTAACCGTAATCAATTCGGTATTTAATTGATTTATTTCTTTTTGTTTTATTTTTATTTGTGATTCCCTTCCGGACGATTTTAAATCTGAAAGATTACCCTGCAATTCTTCAACGCGGCTTTTTAAGCCGTTTACATTTTCTTCAATTTCCTTAATTTCTACAGAAAGATTATTGAGATTTTTAGTGCGACCAATGCGTTTACCTTCAAAAACCCCAACCGATCCACCAGCCATTCTGAATTTAGACTTGTTAAATTTGCCGCTTTTTCCTATTACAACGGCTCCCTTAGGAAGTTCGAAATTATTAATGTCCTCATCTTCCTCGTCGTCGACTAAATAGACGTTTGAAAGCAAATAATTGCATAATTTTTGGTAACGGCTTTCTACCTCCACAACTTTTAAAGCAAGTATCGCCCCGGCTCGTTTTAAAATTTCCGAATCAATATGAGACTGGGGTTGAACATATTCATCGTCGTCGAAATTGTTTAAAATAAAAAACTTGGCCCGGCCCTGCGCAGCATAACTCAATAAATTAATGGCTGTTATTGCTTCGTCGTACGAGTCAACAATGTAATGGTTCAACAGCGGTTCAAGAAAGCTTTCAACAGCCACCCTGAATTCTTCCTTGCAAAATAATATATCACCTAAAAGGTAAGTGTTTTCGGCCCAGATGTTATTTTTCTTTAAAAACCGGATGGAGTCGGGGAAGCCTTCAAGATTATCGACAAGACTTTTGGTAAGATTATATTCGTTTTGTTTTGAGTCAAGTTTTCGGCTTTCCCTTATAACAATTTCCTGCACTTCGTTAAGCTCACTCTCGGTCGAAACGATTTGCTCCTGCAAATTAGCTTCTAAATCAACTATCGTTTGTAGTTCGTCTTCAGCAACTTCAACCCGGTGCTC
This sequence comes from Mucilaginibacter sp., assembly GCA_036498965.1. Taxonomy (GTDB): domain Bacteria; phylum Bacteroidota; class Bacteroidia; order Sphingobacteriales; family Sphingobacteriaceae; genus Mucilaginibacter. The sequence continues at coordinate 121,581 of DASYEP010000167.1, read as the reverse complement.
TAATTGTTCAACAACATCGTTGAATTGGAAGAGTTCAGCTTGTTTAGTTGAAGCATCATCCGTGTTTCGTTCACTTTCCTGCTCCAGGGACTGCTGCTGAATTTGAAGGATGTCAATATCTTTCCCGGCTTTATAAAGCTGGTTTTGCAGCCGGGTGTTAATGTTAGCTAACTCGCCTAATTCGCCTTTTAACGACGATTCTTTTGAGCGCAATTCATTAACGTTTTCTCTAAGGTCGTTTAATTGTTCCTTTAGTGTTTCGAGTGTTTCGTCGTCGGTGGCTTTTTCTTCTGTTAAGCGCTTTATGCTCGAAAGCACCTGGCTGAGCTGAGCTTTATCCCTTTCTAATTCTTCGCTTAGCCTGGTTTCTTTGTCCTGCTGAAACCTTAGCTGTTCATTTTTTAACTTCTTTTCACTTTCATAAGCCCTGATTTTTGATACATATTCATTAGTGGCTTTTTGCTGAACAGAAAGATTTTTTTCCCTGGTAATAATATCCAGTTTTTGTTGCTGAACAACCGCTTCAAAACTATCAATTTGGCTTACTATGCCAGCTTTTTCTAAATGATGTTTTTGTTCCTGATCTTCAATTTTAACCAGCGATTCGCTGAAAGAAACCAAACGGAAACTGGCAAGCATTATGCTGAGCGATTTATACTGCTCTTTTATGCGATAATATCGTTCCGTTTTCTTCGCCTGGCTCTCCAGTGTTTTAAGATTCTTTTCTATCTCAAATAGTAAATCCTGTACACGTTCAAGGTCGGCCTCGGTGTCCTTTAATTTATTAAAAGTCTGCTTTTTACGTAATTTATATTTCGAAATGCCCGACGCTTCTTCAAATAAATTGCGGCGTGATCCTTCCTTGTTGGTAATGATCTCATCAATCATCTTCAACTCAATTATCGAGTATGAATCAGCGCCTATACCTGTATCCAAAAACAGGTCGGTAATATCTTTCAACCGGCATTGCACATCGTTGAGGCGGTATTCGCTTTCACCTGTACGGTACAATTTTCGTGTTAAAGTAACTTGCGAAAAATCGGTTGGAAGGATATTTTTTGTGTTGTCAAAGGTGAGTGATACTTCGGCCAGGTTAGCCGCTTTGCGACTTTTTGTGCCGTTAAATATCACGTTATCCATCTTCTCAGATCTGAGCATACGTGTACTTTGCTCGCCGAGTACCCAGCGGATAGAGTCAACTACATTTGATTTTCCGCAGCCGTTCGGACCTACAATAGCCGTAACACCCTCATTAAAATTTATGGTAATTTTATCGCCAAAACTCTTAAACCCCTTAATTTCTAACCTTGTAAGCTGCATTTATTGTGTACTGTTTCTGAGAAATTTCAAGGTTTCAAAGTAATCATAAATAAATCATTTTTTTAAACATTATTTAACGTTAAAAATGCTTTTGGTGTTTCGTAATCACACTTTATAAAGCCCAAATTTTTTATTAAAAACGAAACATTTAGTGGGTTCAAAGCTTTTAATCTATTATGAAAATAGCAGTATTTGGCGCCGGTGGGCGCATTGGAAGCCGGATAGTTAACGAAGCGTTGGACCGTGGGCATGAGGTTACTGCAATAGTGCGACACCCCGAACAATACACCGGCGAGAAACCGCACCTGAGGGTGGCAAAGGGCGACCTGTTTAAAACGCAGGATGTAGAAGCAAGTACGTTTAACCACGATGTTGTTGTTTGTGCTTACAATTATACGCACGGTGCTCTACCATCAACATTTGCTGAAATTACGGTTCCGCTGTTGAATGGCATGAAACAGGCAGATGTAAAGAGGTTGATTGTTGTAGGCGGCGCTGGCAGTCTTGAAGTTTCACCGGGAGTTCAGCTGGTGGATATACCAACTTTTCCTCCTGATTATAGGGATGCAGCCCTGGCCCACCGCGAAGCATTAAAAATTTATCAAAGGGAAAAGGATATTGAATGGACATACCTTAGCCCGGCGGCAGAAATAGCCCCCGGCGAACGTACCGGAAACTTTCGCACCGGCACTAACCAATTGATAGTGGATGCACAGGGTAAAAGTTTTATAACCATGGAAGATTTTGCTGTAGCCGTTCTGGACGAAATTGAAACCCCTAAACACATAAGGGAAAGGTTTACTGTTGGATATTAGGAGAGGTTAAAGGTAAAAAGGCAAAGGGTGAAAGGTTTTTTTGAGATTCAATAAATGACCTTGGTTTTTGACCGGGATCATTTACTTTTAATTAGCCGTCGCCCGCCCTGCTAAAACTCATAACTGATCGTTTTGTCAAATTAATTCTGAATACTAAATTGCAAATACCACCATCGCTCGTTACTCCTATACCTTTTTGCCAGTAGTCTTTCATAACCTGGCAACTGCACTGAACCCATAATTCTTTCTCCCCCTTTGAATTGATTACAGGAATTATTTGTTTAAAGTACTTTTCTGGCTCTTTGATAAATTCATACCTATCTTTGGGGTTTTTGCCCTGGTTGTAAACCGCAACTCTGGCTTTAATTAATTTCTTCATTTCCGCCAATTCTGCCTTGGATAACGTGGTCGGTTTGGCGTCCTTATCAAATCCATAGTTCGCATACTTGTTTTTATCGTATTTAAAAACCACTTCTCTAACATTCTCCTTTGATGTAAGATAATAGAGCATTACAGGAGGCATTATTTTATCTTGATTTTTCTGTGGAAACACATCAAAAGAAAATAAGAATAAGATCAGGAAAAGATAATGGGTCATAATTCACGTGAAAATGCCACCAAGATAATATTTTCAAATCAACACATTTTCAAATCTTCAAATAAAGGCGAGCATAATGCTCTTAAGGAGTTTGAAACGAAGCGCTTTTTTTGTACCTATGTAACACATCAAAACTTTGGATATGACCCCGGAAAAATTACGCTTCCTTATCGTTTCAATTGCCCTTTCTGCAACAGGTTTTATCGCCTCCGCACAAACTTATAAGCCGCCTGTTTTCACTGATCCCGACCGCCTGAAAAAGATCGAGGCTACCTACCCGGTGCTGGATAAATTATACAAGGATTTTGCGGAAAAGAACCATTGGCCGGGGATTACCTATGGTATCGTTGTCGATGGCAAGCTGGTACACACCGGCGACGCCGGTTATACTAATATTGATGCAAAACAACTGGCCGATTCAACGTCCGATTTCCGTATTGCTTCCATGACCAAAAGCCTTACTGCTATGGCAATATTAAAGCTTCGTGATGAAGGTAAATTGAAACTGGATGACCCGGCTTATCTGTATATACCTGAAATGAAAGGCTTGCACTATTTGACTAAAGACGCTACGCCGGTTACTATCAAAAACTTACTTACCCACTCCGCCGGTTATCCCGAAGATAACCCCTGGGGCGATAGGCAATTGGCTGTTAGCGATGATGAACTGATTGGGCTTTACAAAAAGGGCGTTTCGTTTTCTAATAATCCGGGTTTGGGTTATGAATACAGTAACCTGGGGTTTGCAACGCTGGGGTATATTATCAAAAAGGTCTCCAGCAAAACTTACGAGGAATACATTACCGAAAATATTTTAAAGCCCTTAGGCATGACGCATACCTATTGGGAATTTGATAAGGTGCCGAAAGATAAACTTGCACATGGTTACCGCTGGTTAGATGATAAATGGGTTGAACAACCACTGCTGCACGATGGCGCCTATGGTGCGATGGGCGGACTGATAACCACCATTGAAGACTGGAGCAAATACATGGCTGTACACCTTAATGCCTGGCCGCCACGTGATGACGCCGAAACTGGTCCGGTTAAAAGAAGTTCAGTTAGAGAAATGCAATATCCGTGGGACGTAAACTTTATAGGCATAAACACAAATACACCTAACGGTAAGCCCTGTGCCGTTGTATCGGCTTATTGTTATGGCCTTGGTTGGGCAAAAGATTGCGAAGACCGCATTTATATCGCTCACTCAGGAGGTTTGCCAGGTTTCGGCAGCAACTGGAAAATAATGCCCGAATATGGTATAGGCGTAGTGTGTTTTGTTAATTTAACTTATGCAAATGCTGGCGCTATAAATAACCATGCTTTGGATAGCCTATTAAGGCTAGCAGGTATAAAACCACGTCAGTTACCCGCGTCTGCAATTCTTGAACAGCGTAAAAATGAACTGATAAAAGTAATTGCCGACTGGAGCACCGCCAAAGCCAGCGGAATTTTCGCTGTAAACTTTTTTATGGATTATTTCCCCGACAAGTTAAAGGTTGCCGCTGAAGAAGTATTTAGCAAGGCCGGTAAAATAATCAGCGTTGGTGACGTGGTACCAGAGAACCAGCTAAGAGGGTACTTCATTATAAAATGCGAGAACGGAAACGCCAAAGTTACCTTTACCTTAACGCCGGAGAATCCCGCATTGATACAGGCTTATAGATTAGATTTAGTGCCTTGATTTTGCTTTTTTAACCTTAGTCAGGCCATTGTAAATATCACCCCGATGAACAAAATTCCACGGGGTATTTTCGTATATTTATATTAGTCCGAAAGTCGGAAAAGTCCGAAAGGTAGATCGGTGAAATCATTTCAAAATCGATGAAATCTCAAGATAATCGGTGAAATCAAATAAAATCAGTGAAATCATGAATTATAACAATTTAACACCCGAAGAAGAAAGGGTAATACTACATAAAGGAACTGAACGGCCGTTTACCGGATCGTTATTAAATAATCATGCGCAAGGCTTATATGTTTGCAAAAGATGCGATAATCCGCTATATACTTCCGAAACTAAATTCGAGTCGCACTGCGGTTGGCCGAGCTTTGACGATGAGATACCTGGCGCAGTAAAACGTGTACCCGATGCGGATGGCCGCCGGGTAGAAATAGTATGCGCCAACTGCGGGGCACACCTGGGCCACGTTTTCGAAGGAGAATATTTAACACCAAAAAATACCCGTCACTGCGTAAACTCGGTGTCAATGAAATTTGTTCCGGCAGAATAAAAAGCCCACTTTCTTAGTGGTTTGTTAATTCTGTTTTAACAATTAATACATGTGTCGTATTTAACTCATCCTTAACTACAAAAAATAATTTGTGTATAACTTATAGGCGATGTTAAAAACTTAAACTAACATCCTAAAAGCACATCTCCTATATTTGATTAAATAAGTTTTCGACGCTAATCAAAATTACCGTAACCCTTAAACGGTAACGAAGCGGGACCATGATAAATCATGGGCGTACGTACAAAATAAAAGTAGTTTGGCTTACCCTTAAGAGGTGAAATTCACCCGCCTCATGGTAATCTTGTCTACTGACTGTTCGAATGCAATTCCCACCTTTTGATAAGATTGTTGTAACTGGAGTATTAAAGATCAAAGCTTGCATGAAAGAGGAAACAGAATTATTATTGAGGGAGAACAAAGACCGCTTTGTTATTTTACCCATTAAGTATCCCGCTATTTGGGAGATGTACAAAAAGTGCGAGGCAAGTTTTTGGACGGCGGAGGAGATAGATCTTTCTGATGACATGAAGCATTGGGAAAGTTTAAACAAGGGCGAAAAGCATTTTGTATCGCATGTGCTCGCATTCTTCGCAGCCAGCGATGGTATTGTGAACGAGAACCTTGCAGTAAATTTCATGAGCGAGGTACAGTTGCCTGAGGCACGGTGTTTTTATGGTTTCCAGATTATGATGGAAAACATCCACTCCGAGACATATGCCCTGCTGATCGACACTTATGTTAAAGATCCTGGCGAAAAAGACAGGCTTTTCCATGCCATCGATACCGTACCATGCGTAGGCAAAAAAGCAGAATGGGCATTGCGCTGGATAAATAACGGATCATTTGCTGAGCGCTTGATTGCCTTTGCGGCGGTAGAAGGGATATTTTTTTCGGGAAGTTTCTGTTCCATATTCTGGTTGAAGAAACGCGGACTTATGCCAGGATTGACCTTCAGCAATGAACTGATATCGCGCGACGAAGGTATGCATTGCGAATTCGCCTGCTTGTTGTATAGCATGCTGGAGAACAAGCTTTCTAAAGAGGCAGCTACGGCCATTATTACCGATGCCGTTGAGATAGAAAAGGAATTTATAACTGATGCATTACCGGTTAACCTGATCGGGATGAACGCCAAATTGATGAGCCAGTATATAGAGTTTGTTGCAGATAGATGGCTGGATCAGTTGGGATATGATAAAGTTTATAACGCCACTAATCCATTTGATTTTATGGAGATGATATCGCTGCAGGGCAAAACAAATTTCTTTGAAAAAAGGGTAGGAGACTATCAAAAAAGCGGTGTATTAAACAGCCAGGAAAGTAAGTCGTTCTCGTTGGACGAGGACTTTTAAGATGCCTCACCCAACCCTCTCCAACCGCGTGCCGCCTTTAGCTTTAGCGGTGGCGCAAGGAGAGGGCTTACAAAGACTCCCGTTGTCTGTGTCCCCACAGACAACTGCTATAAGGGGACAAAAATAAATAGTAAAATAGTTGTCTGTGGGGATACAGGCAATAGAAGGTCAATAAAGTAAATATTAATTAAATCAGGGGGTCAAGATGTTTGTAATCAAAAGAGACGGAAAAAAAGAAACAGTAAAGTTCGACAAAATTACAGCACGCGTAGAAAAGTTGTGCTATGGTTTAAACCCTGCATTGGTTGACCCGATTGATGTGGCCAAGAAGGTAATTGAAGGATTGTTTGACGGCGTAACCACGTCGGAATTGGATAACCTTGCTGCTGAAACGGCTGCGTCGTTAACCACCAAACATCCGGATTATGCTTTACTGGCATCCCGCATAGCGGTATCAAACCTTCACAAAAATACAACCAAGTCGTTTTCAGAAACGATGCGGAAATTGCATGAATATATCGACCCCAAAACAAGCAAGGACGCATCACTTTTAGCTAACGATGTTTGGCAGATAATAGAGGAAAATGCTGAACTTTTGGATAGTACTATCATATACGACCGTGATTTTGGCTTTGACTATTTTGGTTTTAAGACCCTCGAAAAATCATACCTATTAAAACTTGACGGTAAGATAGCTGAACGCCCGCAGCATTTATTCATGCGTGTATCTATCGGTATCCATAAAGAAGATATTGACAGCGCCATCAAGACCTATCATTTAATGAGCGAGCGCTGGTTTACCCACGCTACACCAACATTGTTCAACGCAGGAACACCAAAACCACAAATGTCGTCATGCTTCCTACTGACTATGAAGGATGATAGCATTGAAGGCATATATGATACCCTGAAGCAAACCGCCAAAATATCGCAGAGCGCAGGTGGTATAGGTTTAAGCATTCACAATGTAAGGGCCACAGGTTCGTACATCAGCGGCACAAATGGTACCAGTAATGGTATCATCCCTATGCTGCGTGTATTTAACGATACGGCACGTTATGTTGATCAGGGTGGTGGTAAACGCAAAGGCGCTTTCGCCATCTACCTTGAACCATGGCATGCTGATGTATTTGAGTTTTTAGATCTTCGCAAAAACCACGGTAAGGAAGAAATGCGCGCCCGCGATCTTTTCTATGCCCTTTGGGTATCCGATTTGTTTATGGAACGTGTTGAAGCTAATGAGGACTGGAGTTTATTCTGTCCGCATGAAGCACCAGGTTTGGCAGATTGCTGGGGTAAAGAGTTTGAAGCTTTGTATACCAAATATGAAAAAGAAGGCCGTGCCCGTAAAGTTGTAAAGGCACAGGAACTTTGGTTTGCGATACTTGATGCCCAGGTAGAAACGGGTACCCCATATTTATTATACAAAGATGCGGCAAACGGTAAATCAAACCAGCAGAATTTGGGTACTATAAAAAGCTCAAACTTATGTACCGAGATTATTGAGTATACTGACGCCAACGAGGTAGCTGTTTGTAACCTGGCGTCGATTGCTTTGCCAAGGTTCATCAGGGAAGGTATTTTTGATCACGTTAAATTATATGATGTAGCTTACCAGGCAACCGTAAACCTGAATAAGATCATCGACAACAATTATTATCCTGTAGAAGAAGCAAAAACGTCTAACTTAAGGCATCGTCCGGTTGGTTTAGGTGTTCAGGGGTTGGCTGATGCGTTTATACAATTGCGCCTTCCTTTTGAAAGCGAAAAAGCAAAACAACTGAACAAAGAGATATTTGAAACCATCTACTTTGCTGCAATGACCGCTTCGAAAGACCTTGCTATTAAAGAAGGACCTTATGAAACTTTCAAAGGCTCGCCATTGTCGAAAGGACAATTCCAGTTTGATTTGTGGAACGTAAAACCAGATAGCGGTCGTTGGGATTGGGAAAACCTTCGCCTGGACGTGATGAATCATGGTGTTCGTAACTCACTATTGGTTGCGCCAATGCCTACTGCATCAACATCGCAAATATTAGGAAACAACGAATGTTTTGAACCTTATACTTCAAATATCTATACCCGCCGCGTTTTGAGCGGAGAGTTTATCATCGTAAATAAATACCTGTTGCGCGATTTGGTTAACCTGGGTTTATGGAACGGTGCGATGAAGGATAAGATCATCACAGCCAATGGTTCTATACAAGACATTGCCGAGATCCCGCAAGAGATCAAAGATCTGTACAAAACCGTTTGGGAAATAAAGATGCGTAATATCATCGATATGGCTGCTGATAGGGGCGCTTACATTTGCCAATCGCAATCGTTGAACTTGTTTATTAATTCGCCAAATGCTTCTAAGCTTACTTCAATGCACTTCTATGCATGGAAGAAAGGACTTAAAACAGGTATGTACTACCTGCGTACACAAGCAGCATCGCAAGCAGTTAAATTCACCGTTGAGAACCAGGGCGGCAAAAACATGGAGCCTGTTATACCTGAATTAGTTGAGCAGATCAACGACGAAATACCAGCCGGTCCGTCATGCTCGATGGAAGAAGGTTGTGTGACTTGTTCGGCGTAATCTGTAAGTCCATAGTCAATGGACGATAGACCATAGCCAATATCAGAAGAAGAAAAATCAACTGATATTGTCTGTGGTCTTTTTATTTTTACAAAATTAAAATTCTGAAATTTGTAATACTATGGACCATGGTCTATGGACTATCGACCAAATGAAATGAACAAACACGAAATAATTCAATGCGAACGTTGCGGCAAAAGCATGGAGTGTAAAGCAAATGCCTACACCAAATGCCAGTGCAGCAAAGTGCAGTTGAATTTGAACGAAGTGCAATATATCAGCGAGAATTATGAGGGGTGCATGTGTGCGGGATGTTTGCTGGAGTTGAAGGAGGAGTATAAGAATGCTTTCAATTAAGGTAATCTTCAAAATCTCAAAGATTGAAAGAAAGAGACTTAAAAAAAACGTCAATAAGAAGTATAAATTTCTGGCCAGGCAAAGTGCAAATCTCGCACTCGATAATACCTAATTCAAATATTCGTTATATTTGAGCATGGGAACAAGTGAGATCATATCCGAAATAAATAAACTACCTGTAAGTCAGAGGTTAACACTTATTGAGTTGACAATAAAAAAAATCAGGGAGGAAGAAAAAAAAGACCAATTAAGCGTTGCAGCTGAAATGCTTTTTAACGATTATTCAAATGATCCTGAATTAACAGCTTTTACTAATCTCGACCACGAAGATTTTTATGAAGCAAAGTGAAATTTGGCTCATTAATCTTGATCCCACCATCGGCGCTGAAATAAAAAAGACGCGTCCGGCAATTATTGTAAATGATGACTCACTTGGAAAATTACCTTTAAAAATAATTGTTCCATTCACCGATTGGAAAGAACATTACTCAATCGCTGAGTGGATGGTAGAAATTAAAGCGGACAAATATAATCAGCTCTCAAAAACATCTGCAGCTGATTGTTTTCAAGTTCGCTCTGTTTCACAAAACAGATTTATTAAAAAACTTGGCAATATAACTCCAGTACAATTATTGTTAGTGCAAAATGCCCTTGCATCTGTACTTTCTATCCAAACCAAATAATAAGGAAAATGAAACGCCTCAAATACTATTCGCCTTTCACCTTTCACTTTTCTTCTTTTTGCCCTATGCTATCTTTTTTTCGAATCAAACACCTTTTACCTTTCGCCTTTCTCCTTTTGCCTAACTTCCGGCTTTTAGCTTTTAGCTTTCTGCTTTTGGCTTTCAGCCTTTTGCCCTTCCTATCAAGGGCCGCCTCCATTTTAATCCCGATGGACGACGAGCAAAAGGATCATTTAAAATCGTACGGAATCGCTTTCTGGACTTTAAAGAACGGCGAGGAGGTGGACTGGCTGCTTAATTATCGCGGCGGCAGCTTCATGACGAAGTACGATAAAAAGATTGAGGACGAATGCAAGATCCGCGGTGTTAGTTACGAGGTTTTAGCCGATGCCAAGGTTGCAGAGATCATTACGCAGGTAAGTGACCCATCGGTAAACATGGATGTGGTTAAGCTGGAAAAAGCACCCAAAATGGCCGTCTATTCCCCTAAAAATAAGCTGCCCTGGGATGATGCAGTTACGCTGGTGCTAAAATATGCAGAGATACCCTATGATGTGGTTTACGATGAAGAAGTAATCCGTGGCGATTTACCCAAGTACGATTGGCTGCACCTGCACCACGAAGATTTTACCGGGCAGTACAGTAAATTTTACGGCGCTTTCAGGTACGCACAATGGTATAATGATGATGTTAAGATACAGGAAGAAACAGCGCGCAGGCTGGGCTTTAAAAAAGTATCACAAATGAAGCTGGCCGTTGCCGAGCATATCCGAGATTTTTGCGCTGGCGGTGGTTTTCTTTTTGCCATGTGCTCCGGCACCGATACCTTTGACATAGCCCTGGCTGCTGCAAATACCGATATCTGTGGCCCCATGTTTGATGGTGATGCTGCCGACCCGGATGCACAAGCCAAATTAGATTTTACGCAGACTTTTGCCTTTCAAAACTTTACACTGGACATGAACCCTACATCGCACCAGTTCAGTAATGTCGACGTAACTGCAACCAGGCAGGTTGACCGGGCGAGGGACTTCTTTACACTGTTTGATTTTTCGGCAAAATGGGACGTGGTGCCAAGTATGCTTACACAGGATCATGATAAAGTGATAAAGGGATTTATGGGTTTAACTACGGCGTTTAACGAAAAAATGCTAAAACCCAACGTTACCATAATGGGCGAAATGAAAGTAAACAACGAAGCCCGCTATATACATGGCGAATACGGTAAAGGCCAATGGACGTTTTACGGGGGGCATGATCCCGAAGATTACCAACACATTGTGGGCGACCCGCCGACGGATTTGAAACTGCATCCAAACTCACCCGGTTATCGCCTTATATTAAACAACGTTTTATTTCCTGCAGCGAGAAAGAAGAAACAGAAAACTTAAGGAGTTTGAAGTGAGCAGTAGGCAGTTTTCAGTTGGCAGTTGATTATTAGTTTCAATTAAGGACATTTGATACTTAGAACAAATGAAGCGACGCAAGTACCTTTTAGCTTTCACCTTTCGCCTTTCACCTTTTTTGAAGCGATTCAAATACCGTTTACCTTTCGCCTTTCGCCTTTTACCTGGCTTTTGGCTTCTTGCTTTCGGCTTTCAGCTTTTGGCTTTCAGCCCCGCAAAGGCTGCCTCTATTCTTATCCCCATGGATGATGTTCAAAAAGACCATCTAAAATCATACGGCGTGGCTTTCTGGGTGTTGACGATTGGGCAGGAGGTTGATTGGTTGCTCAATTACCGTGGCGGAAGTTTTATGACTAACTATGCAAAGGGAATCGAAGATGAATGCAAAATCAGGGGTATCAGTTATGAAGTTATAGCCGAGGCTAAGGTAAACGAAATAGTAACCCAAATAACTGACCCATCAGTAAACATGGAGATCGTCAAATTAGAAAAGGCGCCCAGGATAGCCGTTTACTCTCCCAAAAACAGATTTGTTGACCTTGATGATGCTGTTATACTGGTGTTAAAATATGCTGAAATACCCTTTGATATTATTTATGATGATGAAGTTTTAAAAGGCGATTTACCTAAATATGACTGGCTGCATTTGCATCACGAAGATTTTACCGGGCAATACAGTAAAAATATGAGAAGGTACCGGAATCAGCTATTGTTTATGGAGGATAAGAAACTGCAGGAAGCAACGGCGCGCATCCATGGCTTTGAAAAGGTATCGCAAATGAAACTTGCAGTAGCACGGCGGATCCGCGATTTTTGTGCCGGAGGAGGCTTTTTATTTGCTATGTGTTCGGGCGCAGACAGTTTTGACATAGCCCTGGCTGCCGCGAATACAGATATTTGTGGTGAAGTTTATGACGGTGACGCAGCCGACCCTAAAGCCCAATCAAAATTGGATTTTAGCCAGACGCTGGCATTTCGAAACTTTAATGTCGATATAAACCCCTATTCGCACCAATTCAGCGATATTGATGTAAGTCATAGTCGCCGGATAACACAATCGGAAGATTTTTTTACATTATTTGATTTCTCGGCAAAATGGGACATAGTTGCCAGCATGCTTACGCAGGATCACGACAGGGTTATAAAAGGTTTCAGGGGGCTGGCCACCGCTTTTAACATCGAGAAACTTAAGCCGGGTGTCACCATTTTAGGTGAATTGAAAAGTGCCAACGAAGCCCGCTACATACACGGAGAATTTGGTAAAGGGCAATGGACTTTTTACGGCGGCCACGACCCCGAAGAGTATATGCCAAACCCAAGTAAACAGTCAACCGATCTTTCACTACACCCCAATTCACCCGGTTACCGGCTTATATTAAACAATGTATTGTTTCCGGCAGCGAGGAAGAAGAAGCAGAAGACGTAGAGCCCCCCGACCCCCTAAAGGGGGAGTAGTTATTGATTCCCCCTTTAGAAGGTTAGGGGACCTAGTTATAAAATGTCCACGACAAACCGAGTTTAATCAAATGATCCATTTGCGGGTAGCGATTAACTGTATAAAAGCCCGGACTAAGCAAGCCCTGGTTGGCATAGTCGTACATTACAAAAAAGTTGGTTCGTTGCAGCGTGGCTTTTAAAAATACAGTCGCTATTGGGTATGATGAGAAAGTAACATTTGGTCCATTATAAAACTGGCCGATGCCCGGAGCATATGACGGCGCTTCATAAGGGGTATTATAACGGATATTAACGCCAACATTGGTAAACAAAACATTAAACAAAAGCGCTTTGTAGTAAACGCTGGTATAGCTGTAAAACTCCGGCGTACGCAAGGTGTTTTGGTAGTCAGTTTTTTGATAAACCAGGAACTCGTCGATATGCCATTTACGCCAGGAAAAGCTTTTGCCTAAACTAACTTTAATCAGATTGATAGGAGAACTCAACTGCGTTGGTGTCGCATCAACGCCGCCCGGCTGTGCTTCGAAATATAAATAATCCGATACTAAAAAATATTCTGCCTTTAAATCAAATTTTATCAAATCATTTATATAGTGGAAAGATACACTGTTGGTCTTTTGGTTGTTGAATGTATTATGGAAAATAAAATGGTTCGATATCCAATCGGTATAAATTAGTGGAGGTGAACTGTTTTGTGAATACCCTTCAAATATTATTTTACCCGCCTTTTTACCGCCAGCGAGTGTAAGTTTGGCATCGTACAAAAAATCTCCGAAATCGCGGCCCGCGGCAATCTGCTGAAAATCCCCGTCAAGGCCAATCTTATCGCTAAACCGATAGCTGAATTTTGCCTTGAGTGTGATATCCTGGAAAGAATCGCCCTGCACTTTTGAAGGGAGGTTGACTTTATTACCGTACTGATTTAAGGTAGTGTCACTTACATATTGGCTGTAAGTATAGTAATCCTGGGTGAGGCCGACGTCCAGTTTCATTTCGTTTTTTACAAAACTTACAGCTTTGCTTCGCAGATAGAAACTATAGGAGAATTCATTTTGCAGGTGCCGTACGGTTAGTGAGTCTCTCGAATAATTGGAACTAAAATAATAATCGGGGAACACATCGTACAGATCAGCATTGTTTTGTTTAAAGTTATACTTATGGCTGTTATAATTTAAGGTATAAGCAACGCGCTGTGTTGGCAGTATGCTGGAGTTACCCCCAGCTCCCTTTTTCGTGCTATCGATATGGCCTATATAGTAAAATTGCTTTACATACAATCCTGCTCCGCTCCAATTTTGCCATGAACTTGCTAAACGTACCGGTTCCGTACTTTTGTCTATCGAACCGGTTACATAAATGGAGTCATTTCGTATCGAACCGGTTTCAGGAGCTTTTAAATTGTTATAAATAAGATTGGCCAATAAATTATACCGCTTATTTTTCGATTCGTACCAGGCAAAAGCGGCTGCATTTACGTCGCTCACATTTTGTGTCAATACGGCATTGTTGCTGTAAAACCCTTGTGAGCCAATAAAATTCAGATTAAAGCCGACATTGAGCTGGTGATTCACATTTTGTGAATGCGTCATTCTAAGCAGCTGCTCTTTGAGTCCGCCGAATACAAATGATAAGTTGGTAATCGGAACACGCGCCCGGTAATAATTAATATCCTGCGGATTTAATAGGTAAGGGTCCAATGAATGCAAACCGGCATCAAACCCAATGGTTTGTGAAGGCTCAAATAGCAAACTCCTTGCCGAAGTGCCCGTATTTCCCAAATAGATTTTAGGGTTCTGAGGCTGGTTAAGCGGACTATAATTTTCAAAGTTTACCAGGCCCGTGTCAAGCGGCAACAGTTGCGTACTATCTCTCAATAGCCGCTCATTGGTTACCCTGATAAATTTTGAGTTAAAAACAACTGAATCCCTTTTCCTATCCGTGCGTTTTCTCAGCGTGTCCATCATCTGATCGTCCGTCAGCTTCGATCCGGATGTTCTGCCGGTATCACGTAAATTTGGCCGATAGTTGGGATTATTGGGATTATTAGGATTGGTTGGCGACTGTGCGAAAGCTGCCTGCACGCAAACACAGATCAACAATAACAGGAAATATTTCAAATAATCAGGCATTAAAAACCGGCTATCAATTCTTTAAGTATCAATGTCATTTTGGGCTCCGCTTCATGGGCTACCTCCAATATTTCCTCAACAGACACCGGCTGCAGAACGTCCGTAAAACCTTCATCAGTAAGTACTGATATTGCAAATACTGGCAAACCCATGTGGCTGGCCACAATTACTTCAGGTACGGTACTCATCCCAACTGCATCGCCCCCAATAATCCTCAAATATCTGTATTCAGCTTTTGTTTCAAGATTAGGTCCGTTTACCGCAACATAAACTCCTTTATGGCATATAATATTGTTTGCTTTTGCGATACTTAACGCTTTATCAATCAGGTCACGTTTATACACCTGGCTCATATCCGGGAAGCGGGGGCCAAGTTCCTGTTCATTTCTGCCGATAAGGGGGTTATTTGGCTGTAAATTAATGTGGTCTTCAATCACCATTAGGTCACCCTTTTTAAAGGCAGAATTAAGTGAACCACTGGCATTGGATACAAAAAGGGTTTTTATGCCCAGCATTTTCATTACCCTAACCGGTAAGGTGATCTGCTGCATGCTGTAGCCTTCATAATAGTGCAAACGTCCCTGCATCGCAACGACCTTAACCCCGGCAAGCGTGCCAAAAATTAATTTACCGGAATGAAATTCCAGGGTCGAAATTGGAAAATCGGGGATGTTGGAGTACATCAATTGTTTTTCAACTTCAATTTCGTTTACCAGACCGCCAAGGCCGGTACCTAATATAATACCGACCTCGGGCTCAAAATCGCCTATGCGACTTTTAATGTATGCTGTGGAGTGTTGTATGCCGTCTAACATATTCAGTAATTAATTGATCAAATCCTTGCCCGCTGTCGTTTAAAAATTCAACCCTTATCGGGATAACGAAAACAGGCAGTTGCAATTTAAGGCGGAATTCATCTAAACGCTGCGCATCCTTTTCTGTTGTGATAATTATTTTTTTTTGTGATGCACTGGCCGAAAATTCATCGGCAAGTTTAGTGATATTTTTTAAGCTAAAGGGGTGATGGTCGGGATAATTATGGTGAATAATATGTGGTGTAAGTTTGCTTAAATGTTGCAGCAAAGGTTTGGCGTTGGCAATACCGGTTAATAAAAATACGGTTGTATTGTTATCAATAGCCAAATTCGCCAATCGCCCATCCAGGTCAATTAAAGGCTGATAAACTGTTGATGAAAAAAATAGCTGCTGATAGGGCAGAGGCTCAATTCTTTCGGCAACTATTGCCTGCTCGTCAGCAGTAAGTGTCGGTGGACATTTGGTTACGACGATAATTTGCGCCCGCCAACGCCCGCTGAAAGGTTCGCGCAGGTTACCGGCCGGCAGTAAAAAATGCGGTTCATTGATGCGATTGTAATCAAATAACAAAATACTCAAGCCCGGTTCAACGGCCCGGTGCTGGTATGCATCATCAAGGATGACGAGGTCGTGATCAGGCAGCAATTGTTTTATACCCTCAACTCTTTTTTCGCAAACAGCTACAGTAATATCAGGGAACTTGTGTTTAAACTGGGAGGGCTCGTCGCCTATTTCGTTGGCGAGCGGTGAGTTGTGAGTGATGAGTGGTGAATGGTGAGTGGTGAATGGTGAGTCTTGGCTCTTTGTTCTTGATTCTTGATTCTCCAACTCGGCAACAAGATATCCCTTTGTTTTTCGGCCATAGCCACGGCTTAGGGTGGCCAGTTTGTAGTTGTCTTTAAGCAAACGGATAAGATACTCCGTGATAGGACTTTTGCCCGCGCCGCCAACGTCAAGGTTACCTACAGATATAACGGGTTTGTTAAATTTATAACTTTTAAACGTACCAGCATCATAGCACCAGTTACGGATAATAACCACCAAGCCATAAAGTAATGAAAACGGTAATAAAAGCCAACGCAGGTATTTCATGTTGGCTGTAAAGATAGGAAAAGTGGTTAGTTCATTGGTTCCTTGTTAATTCCAATTCATTGACATTATTCACTAATAACTGTTACATTTAGATACTTAAATCTTTAAAATGAAAAAGTTTCTATTCGGCTTACTAATAATATTAATAGCCTGCAATTCAAATAAACATTCAGATAATAGTGGCCTTTTCACTAAAAAGAAAGAAGTTATAATGTTCCCTTTCGGCGACACGACATTTAGTTGGAAAAGCATTGACAAGGAAAATACGCCTTTAAAACTTCGATTTAAGCAAACGGCTACAACTTTACTAAAGTACGAATATGAATTTTATACTGGTGCAGGAGGACTAGACCACACCGAAAAAGAATTTGAGAATAATTGCCACGTACTTGATTTTAATAATGACGGCTTAGATGACGTTATTTATACTGGCAGTACAGGTTCGGAGGGTAGTGAAGTAGTTGTTTTTCTAAATACTGGAAATGGATTTAAAGAAGTATTGAAGCAAGTGCAGGATATTGTAAAACTTGAATTTAAGGACAATAAATTATTCAGACTTTATATTAAAGACAAAGGTTGCTGTGATGCATGGATTGATTTTAATCGAATTTACCAGGTGGATTATATCAACAGAATTCCCCAATTCAATACTATCTATCTAACTTCAAATCTGCATATTGCTCGTTTTCCCAAGAAATATTTTAAAGAGCCAATCTATTTTGAGGTATTGCACGACAATTACAAAATGCATCTGGAACCGAGGATAGATGATACGATTATAGACGGCTTTACTTTTCCGGGAAGTAGTTTTAAAACCAACAATAATGTTGATACACTAATAAAAAGCACAAAAGGGAGGGCTATCGCAAAGCAATCAGATAATACGGGACGAGTATGGTGGTTGGTTGAGATTGATTCAAGCTATAAAGATTACGGTAATTTGTTTTATGAACAACAAGGTGATACTGTACATAAGGCAAGTGGGATGGGATGGATAAGTAGCAGGTATGTAAAAAGGATAAACAACTAATATTCGGCTTTTCTCCTTGTTATTGATTATGGCGATATTGAATCTGCAAAGTCAAATAAACATAAATCGAAAGCCATGTCAACTGTTTGCTCAACTAAAATCCGTAAATTTCTTTCATGAGCTTGCAATACTTATCTGGTGAAAAAGGGCAAATTGTCGCTGTGCAGATTCCCATAAAAGAGTGGGAATTGCTTAAAAGTAAGTACCCAGAGCTTGAAGGGGTTGATGCTGTTTTATCTGACTGGCAAAAGGACCTCATCGATGCGCGGTGGAATTCTATTCAAAATAACCCCGAGCGCGTTTTACCCATAGATGGCTTAATTGCCGAACTTGATCACCCCCCGAATTAATACTGAACTAAAAAACCAAGTTGCATCCTAAAAATCCTCAAATCCTGAAAATCCTGACTCTGACTACTTAATTATCTCCACCACCTTCAGCAATTTCTCATCAATCACACCATTAACAACTGAAACATAATAAGCATTGTTCTTATCATTTATCGCTACGGTCTTAATGTATTTCTCATTTTCAAATACTACACCGGCGAGGTCATCAACGGCATAACCGGGGGATAATTTCCCTTTTAAGATATTATCAAAATAAAGCGGTTTGCGCATCGGTTCGCTGTGGTAATGCGGACAATGACTGGTTTCAATAAAGCCCAAACAGTTAACAATGGATAGTTCCTTTGGCCGCGAATCGGTAGTTCCTGCCTGGAACCAGCACAAAGAGCCGGCACTCCCTCCTGCCAGTATTATCCCTTTATCATAAGCCGCCCTGAGTACGGTATCAATACCCTGCGCGCGCCATATAGCCATCATGTTTAGCGTGTTGCCGCCGCCAACCACTATCGCATCCATGCTCAGCAGGCTTTCTTCAAAAGTTTTTGTAGTTGTAACCGAATCAATAAACACCCGTTGAACATACGGCTTCACCGGAAGGTATCTGCATGCAGTATACCAGGCTTCAATTGTCTGGATACTATCACCAGTCGCCGTAGGCATGAGACAAATATTCGAAATCTTCTTTTTGGTTAGCTTCGCTACGTAACGGATAAACGGCTTATTAAAGCCAGCTCCAAAAGCGAAGATTGTACGTGTTGCATGATTGCTCTCATTTACCTGTTCCATGTAGGAGATCGTAGTATGTTTATTTAATTATCAATAGTTTATTCTAATTTTTTAGATTGAACCAACGGATTTGCAAATTAAGTCCGCAACCATCTTGAAAATCCATAAATCCCGGAAATCCTGATTCTGACTATTTTATGATCTCCGTCACCGGCAGCAGTTTTTCGTCAATCGCTCCGTTAATTACAGAAACATAATAGGCATTACTTTTATCATCAATTGCTACGGTGCGGATGTATTTTTCGTTTTCAAAAACTACACCGGCCCTATCATCAATAGCGTAACCGGGAGATAACTTGCCCTTTAAGATGTTTTCAAAATAAAGCGGCTTGCGTAAAAGCTCGCTGTGGTAATGCGGACAATGGCTTGCCTGTATAAATCCTAAGCATTTTACAATAGAAAGGTCTCTGGGCCTTGAGTCGGTGGTGCCACCCTGGAACCAGCACAACGAACCCGCGCTGCCGCCGCTTAGTATTATTCCTTTGTCGTAGGCTTTTCTTAAAACGGTATCAATGCCCTGGGCTTTCCATACGGCCATCATATTGAGGGTATTGCCACCGCTAACAATTATGGCATCCATGCTTAACAGGTTTTCGGCAAAAGTTTTTGGAGTAGTGTATGAATCTATAAAAACTCTCTGAACGTACGGCCTCAGCGGCAAATCCTCGCAGGCAGTATACCAGGCTAGTATTGCAGTAGGACTATCGCCGGTAGCTGTCGCCAGGAAGCATATTTTTGGATTCTCCTTTTTTGTAAGTGTGATTACATACCGCATAAATTGTTTGGTAACACTGCCGCCATAAGCAAATATAGTACGGGTAGCGGCGGGATTAGGACTTATTTGCGCCACGCCCGAAAAACAAATTGCAAAGAATAATAGGACGGTTAATTTTATTTTCATGACGAAGAAATAAGGGCACAAGATACATTTTTTTATAAATTCATATCCTCGTTGCAGGTTTCAATTTATCCCGTAAACACTGAACTTCCCTTCACGATGTCGCCCTTCCAAATTTTTGTAACATTACGGACACCCCTTAGTCTAAATTACATAAATCCGCGATTCGCAGGCGGCAACAAATAAAAAATAAGCTTCGCTGTAATCGATAACTCTTTATAATTTTACTTGAAATAAGACAATGAAAAAAATACTCATAGCATTAACCTCTGTGGTATTGCTTGCTACGGCCTGCAATCAGAACCCGCCCCAGCAAAATAATGTAACCATCGAAAATAATAACGCCCCGGCTGGTTTCGATGTTAACAAACTGGCGCAACTGGTTAAAACCAGCACTAACCCCCAAATACTTGAAAAGGGAATTAACGACCCCAATAATCATATCAACAACCTCGACCTGGATAAGGACGGTAACATTGATTATGTTAAGGTTGAAGAAAGCGGCCCTAATAAACTTAAGGTGGTTGACGATGTAAGCGAAGCAGATTCGGTTACCATTGCACACATTAACATAGCACCGGATGCTACCAACAGCACAGCTGACTTAAGTGTAACCGGTAACCCGCAATACGTTGGTACTAATAACTACTACCATTCTTCATTTTCATTTACCGACTTTTTGCTGCTGAGCTATTTAATGCGTCCGCATGCTTATTACATGCCAATGTATCACTACGGTTATTACCCGTCGTATTATACGCGCACCCGTACTTATACTACTTTCAGGCCAACTACATCGTCAGCCATGTCGTCGAGAACAATCGGAAGCAGGAGCAGTTTAAGTTCCCCGAGGAGTTCACAACGGTCATTCGGCACACGCAGCCCGTCGACAGTACGCAGCGGTGGCTTTGGTCACAGCAACGGTAGTGGGTTTGGACATAGTAGTGGTAGCAGTCGTTCGGGATTTGGGCATAGCCGCGGGGGATTTGGACGCAGAAGGTAATAGGAAGTGCCTCACCCTGCCCTCTCCAACCGCGTGTCGCCGTAGCTTTAGCGGTGGCGCAAGGAGAGGGTTCTAGAAGCAGTAACTTTAAACGGACCAAATCAAAAGTCCT
Organism: Mucilaginibacter sp.; assembly: GCA_036498965.1. Classification (GTDB taxonomy): domain Bacteria; phylum Bacteroidota; class Bacteroidia; order Sphingobacteriales; family Sphingobacteriaceae; genus Mucilaginibacter. The sequence goes on along the minus strand of DASYEP010000167.1, from coordinate 100,558 downwards.
CTCCTTTGGAGAGGATTTAGGTGAGGCCAACATGTATAATAGGAACACGAATCACCACCAACAATAAATAAATAATTCAAACATTTAAATAAAATATAATGAGCATATTCGATAGGTTATTCCGCATAGGGCAGGCAGAAGCTAACGCCGCAGTTGATAAATTAGAAGATCCGGCAAAAATGGCCGAACAAATATTACGCGAGCTAAGGTCAAATTACCAGCAAGCCATACAGGGCGAAGCGGAAATTAAAGCTCTTGCATTACAGCATCGCGCAAGTGAGCTGCAATACCGTAACAGCGCCGCCGACTGGGAAAAAAAGACCAATGAGCTATTAGATCGCGTAGAAACCAAACAACTGGACGAAGCAAAAGGTAACGAGTTGGCTGCCAAAGCAGCCGATGCACACCAGGCGGCAGAAAACCAGGCCGACCAGTTTGCAAAAATGGCCGAAAAAGAAGAAAGCGCCGTTGCAGTAATGGATCTTAAAATAAAACAAATAAAAGATCAGATTGCAGAAACTGAAAGCCGTGCGCAACTCATCAGCTCACGCGCTAAAACCGCAGAGGTAAGTGAGAAGATTAATAAGACCTTATCAAGTGTTGATACAGACGGCTTGATGGCTACATTAAACCGCATGGATCAAAAGGCCTCGGCTCAGGAATTCCGGGCTGCTGCCTATGCTCAGATCGAGGATTCAACAATGTCTACCGAGCAGGAGATCAACAAAGCCCTGGGAGTGGGTTCAAGTTCAAACGCTTTGGAAGCGATTAAAGCTAAAAGAACGAAATTGTTGAATTAGGCCTCACCCAACCCTCTCCAAAGGAGAGGGCTTTCAAAAGAAGTGAAGCTTAAGTCCTCTCCTTTGGAGAGGATTTAGGTGAGGCAAACTATGCTTAATCAAAAAAATCATGTTTTTAACAGACGATAATAAAAAAACCTTTAAGGCTATCATCTTATTGGATGAAATGGTTAACGGCACGCATAAATTTCAAACCATTGCCAATGGTGACGATAGCGTGCTGGAGCCGTTGTTTATAGAGCTGATGTCGAAAGGATATGTTCAAACTGCGGGCATTAACTATCAAATTACAGCAAAAGGGCAGGAAGTACTTGATACCTTTATGAAGCGGTATACGGAGTATCTTAAGGTATATGACGTTTTCTCCTTTGTCGACCTTGAAAAGGGCGAGTTTGCATTTGCGCGCTATTTTGATTTTGACACTGATGATGAATGGAGAGCATTTACAAACAACGAGCGTTTCGACGACCTTAGGATAGCGGTTGCCATATTTAAAAAGGTAGACCCTGCTGAGATTGTGTTTATGTCGTTCATTAATGAGAACCGGTTCGACAGAAGCTCCAATGGCTGGCAAATGGACCTGGTATCAGACAATGACTGGGCCGAAATAGAAGAGATTTGCAAAACTGCCATTAAACCCGAAGAAGTTGGTGAAGATGCAATGGTGGATATGATAAGCCAGGGATCGGAATTGATGATCAAATTAATGGAGGAAGAGCAAAAACAAAATCAAAATTCAGGCGGTAATAATGGCAATGGCGGCAATACAATAGTTGAAGAAGAAACAGTGGAATATTACCAACCATATTACGATCCGTATTACGTATCACCTATATGGCTGCTGCCTTTGTTTTTGTGGTAGGATAACCCAGATTGTCATTGCGATGAGGAACGAAGAAGCAATCGCGAACTGTGCATGGGCACTTTGCTAGTTAGCGATTGCTTTCCCGAAATAAATTCGGGACCAGCTGTTCCTCGCAATGACAATTTTTTTTAACCCGACAATATCTACTCCGTCTTCAATGCCTTGATAGGATTCGCAATTGCCGCCTTGATCGATTGAAAACTCACCGTTAATAAAGCAATTGCGATTGCTACTACACCCGCCAGCGCAAATATCCACCAGGCAAGGGGCGTTTTGTAAGTAAAATCTTCAAGCCATTTGGTCATTGCCCACCATGCTATCGGCGATGCTATCACGATGGCGATGAAAACTAGCTTCACAAAATCTAACGACAACAACCTCGTGATGCTTTGAACGCTAGCTCCCAGAACCTTGCGGATGCCGATTTCCTTGCTGCGTTGTTCGGCCATAAATGATGCCAGGGCGAATAATCCTAAGCAAGCTATAATAATTGCGAGTACCGCAAAGCTTGTAAATATGTGCCCCATGCGCTGTACATCGGCATACATTTTGGCAAAACTCTCATCAAGGAATGTATAACGGATGGGTTGCGATGGGGATAGATTTTTCCATATTGATGAAATTTCGGCAATTGTGCCGGCCATATTACCGCCGGCTATCTTAATGGATACAATGGATGGACTGATGCCTTTTAACATACACACTGCGCCGATAGGAGTTTTGAGTGACTGATAATTGAAATCCTTCACTACGCCAATCACTCTCAAAACATCACTTCCATGTGTTATAATTTTACCTATAGGGTTTTTAAGATTGAGCTGTTTAACCATGGTTTGATTAATAATAACTCCCTGCTGATCCTTATTAACATCAGCCGAAAAATCTGAGCCTTCCAGCAACTTCATGCCAAATGTTTTAAGATAATCATTGTCAACAATCCAAAATTGGGTATCCACACCTTTTTCAACCTTTGATTTTCCTTCGTTATACATAGTATTGCCATTGCGCTTGGTGCCTTCTATTGGCAAATAATCGCCAATGGAAACACTTTTTACCGACGACAATTTCTGCAATTGTTCCTTAAGCGTTTTTACCCCATTGTCGCCGAGCGTGTTTGTGCCCTGCAGCATCACAACCTGGTCCTTACTGAAGCCTACATCTTTGTTAAGAATAAACTTCATCTGCTTGTAAATTACGAATGTGCTGATGATCAATATAATGGAGGTTGTAAACTGAAAAACCACCAATCCGTTTCTGAGCAAAGAGTTTTTACTGCCGGTGCTAATTGATCCCTTTAATACGCTGGCTGGTTTAAATGACGAAAGGTAAAAAGCCGGATAAATTCCTGCTATAATCCCTACGATAAAGGCCGCTACAAAAATAATAGGTATAAACCATAGCGTTGACCAGGGCATGGATAGCGATTTTGAAGCCAGCGTATTAAAATAAGGAAGCAACACCCAGGCCAGCAAAACCCCGATTACGAATGACAAAACACTGTAAAGCGACGATTCGGCAAGGAACTGGTTAACAAGGCTATAGCGTGTTGATCCAACCACCTTTCTGAGACCCACTTCTTTGGCGCGATTTGCCGACTTAGCTGTAGAAAGGTTTATGAAATTAATGCAAGCAATAGTTAATATGAATCCCGCTATAGCGCCAAACAGCCATATAAAACGGATGTCGCCATGCTGAGTTTCATCATATATATCATACGATTTTAAGTGAATGTCACTTATGGGTTGGAGTTTATACGATAACTTTAGCAATTCTTTTGCCGCATCCTTATAGCTTATGCTCATCAAGGCAGGCAAAAGGTAATTTTTGTCGATATCGGTGGTGATTTTTTTCTCCAACATCTCCGGGTTCGTACCGGGGCGAAGCAAAACATAGTCAGGATAGTTACTGGCATTCCAGTTAGTTTGCTCACCTTTGTAAAATTCAATACCAACAAGCGTCAATAAAAAATCATATTGCAAATGCGATGTTTTTGGTGGGTTTTCCATTACCCCACCAATTGTGTATGGCTTGCTTTTGTCGTTATTGAGATACATGACCTTGCCAACCGGGTTTTGATTTGGGAAGTACTTATCCGCTTTCCGTCGTGACATTACCAAAGTATTTGGTTCGGTTAGCGCTTTCAGGCGGTCGCCATAAACCATTGGCGTTTTCAGTATATCAAGTAACTCAGGATCGGCATAGGTAAAGCCTTCTTCATGGGCGTTTTCAACCTGGTCGGCGCGCCTTAATTCGTTGCTGCCTGCATTTACAAACAACGAATTAGGCATTAAACGTGCGGATTTCTCTATTTCAGGAAAATCTGCCTTTAGTGCTTTTGAGATAGGCGCCGGATAAGAGTCACCTTTTTCTGTTATCCCATCGTGCGTATAATACTCGACAAGCCGGTAAATGCGATTTGTGTCGGGATAGGATTTATCGTAACTCAATTCGTCCTTAATATAAAGCCCGATCAAAATACAGGCTGCTATACTCAATGCAAAGCCACCAATCTTGATAGCCGAATACATTTTTTGTTTGCGTAATTGCCGCAGGGCAATTTTTAAATAATTCTTTATCATAGGTAGTTCATTAGTTAACTGATTCATTGGGGTTAACATGACGTTTGGTTTTTTCAACCACTCACTTTTCTCTGCTCACCACTCACCAATATCATTCCGTTTTTAAACTTTTCACCGGGTTTGTAAGCGCAGCTTTGATGGCTTGCGAACTTACGGTAACCAGCGTGATTGCAATAGCCACTACGGCCGATACAATAAAAATACCGGGTCCGATTGTAATATGATAATCGTACTTGGTCAGCCATTTTTGTAAGAAGTAAAAAGCTATAGGCGAGGCAATAACACAGCTGATGAATACCAGCACGATGAAATCCTTCGAAAGCAGGATCCATACCTGGCTTACTGTTGCCCCTAAAACTTTTCTGATGCCTATTTCTTTAGTACGCTGCTCTGCAACAAATGCTGCGAGTCCGAAGAGACCCAAACACGAAATAAATATAGCCAGGCCAGCGAAAATACCAGACAGTTTGCCAACGAGCACCTCTTCGCTGAATTCACTATTGTACTCCTGGTCAACAAAGGTATATTCATAAGGAAATGCGGGGCTGTATTTACCGAATATGTGTGCAAGCTTCTCAATAGCCGCATGTATTTGTATGTTGGGCGAGAGACGGTATATCATATAATCTCCACCACCGTATTCAAACATGGTTGGATCAGCTGCAGAAAATGGCGAAATCATCAGCGCATCTTTTACAACGCCAATTACATGATAATCCTTGCCGTCTTTTTTGATTATTTGGTTCAAAGGGTCTTTAAATCGGAGGCGTTTTACAGCGGCTTCGTTTAAAACAACGTTTGAGGTATCGGATCTTGAATTTGACAGGAAATCGCGGCCTGATTTTATAGTCATGCCGAGGGTTTTAAAGTAATCTCCGGAAGTTCTGATAACGCCCATTTCCACCGTTTCAGCGGGGTTTTTACCCTGCCAAAAGTCCAGGTTCATATGCCCGTTCACATAGGTAGCCGGACTGGTGGCCCTGGTTACTGATTGAACGATGCCGCTTCGTAACAAGTCATTTTTAAGGGCGCTGTAATTCCTTGGCAGGTCGTCGTTCATGTTAGATGTCATCAGCAGGTTAACATTGTACCCTGTAGGTCGGTCTTTGGCATACTGTATCTGCCGGTAAATAACCACTGTGCTGATAATGAGCGCGACCGAGCAACTAAACTGCGTAACCACCAAAAATTTGCGCGATATGGATGCTGATTTACCCACTTGTACGGAGCCTTTTAAAACCTTAACCGGATTAAACGACGACAGGTAGAAGGCTGGCCTGCTGCCGGCCAGCAATGCGGTTATCAATACGCAGCCAAGTATTATGGCCCAAAAAAACGGGTTTGAAAAAGGTATGCTGATGACCGTGCCAGTAAGTGAATTAAATGACGGTAGCGCAAGTTTTACAAACAGTACGGAAAATAGGAATGATATAAAAGTAATCAACGTCGATTCAGTTAAAAATTGGAAGATCAAATCTTTTCGTTGTGAGCCAATGGCCTTACGAACGCCAACTTCCTTCGCCCTTTTTTCGGAGCGGGCAGTGGATAGGTTTATAAAGTTGATACAGGCGATAAGCAATACCAAAGCACCGATTACGCTGAAGATGCGCACATACTCGATGAAACCTGCCACTGCTTTTCCATTTTTATAATCGCTGAATAAGTGCCAGTCTGCCAGGGGCTGCAGGATGACGCTGGAATTCATAGCGTTTACGCTGTTTGTCTCCGTTTTTTCAATATTTTTTATCTTGGGCTCAACCTGAGCATAGGTTACACCAGGTTTCAGCTGCACAAAAAGCTGGAAACCGTTATCTGCATAGCTGCTGGTGCGCAAGCGTTTAATCTCTTTTTGCACAGCCTCCATGTAGCTGAACGGTATAACATAATTGAACTTGAGGGTGGAATTGGGGGGCAGGTCCTGCAATATCCCTGTAACTTTCAGGTTATATTGGTTATCAACCCTAACTATTTTATTCATAGGGTCGGCATTGCCGAACAGCGCTTTTGCTGTTGATTGATTTAGTACAATGGAAAAAGGGTCTTGTAGTGCGCTCTCTGCGTTGCCCTGCAGCAGCCGGTAGCCAAACATTTTTAAGAAATCGGCAGCAATTTGTATGCCTTCCGGATAAAGCTTTTTACCGCCCACCATCAGGCCATGATTGGTTCCCCAATCGCCTTCGGCAACGTGTTCAATTTCGGGAATGTTATTTCTAAGCGCATCGGCCAGCTTTAACGATGTTGAACCAAATGTTAATGTGTCGCCGTTACTATTAAAATTACGCCTAACCTGATACACCTGCCCATAGTTTGGCAAAAACTTATCGTACGAATATTGATAATTGACCCATAAGGCTATTAGCAAAGCCACAGCCATTCCCGCCGAAAGCCCCAATACATTTAGTGCACTGTAAACCTTGTTGTTTACAATGTTGCGCCAGGCGATTTTTAAATAGTTTCTTAGCATGGGTTGTTCGTTAAGCCCCCTCTAAATCTCCCCCTGTAAGGGAGACTTTTGATTATTTGTATTATTATATGTTTTATTCTTCAGCCACTCTCTATCCTAACTCACTACTCACTAATTTATTCCGCCTTTAGGCTCTTCACCGGGTTAGCCATTGCCGCACGGACTGCGGAATAACCTACGGTGAGCCATGCAATAAGTAAGGACAGCATAATAGTCAATATAAAAAATCCGGCTCCAAGGTCAATGCGGAATGTGTATTTTTCAAGCCATTGATGCATAAAATACCAGGCGATAGGACATGCAACCAGGAAAGCAAGCATGATGAGTATCGTGAATTCGCGCGATAGCAGGTACACAATGTTTCCTACTGACGCACCGAGCACCTTCCGGATGCCGATCTCCTTATTCCTGCGCACCGCCATGAACGAGATGAGGCCGTACAATCCAAGGCAGGAAATAAAGATAGCAATCCCCGAAAATATTTTGTACAGTTGCGATAGCTGGTTTTCCTGTTTGTAATAATCTGCGATAGTTTGGTCGACAAAGTTGTATTCAAATACAAAATCCGGATAATTTTTATTCCAAATGGCTTCTATCGCCGAAATTGTTCTTTTTGTATTACCCGGCTGCAATTGAATATTAACAGTGTGATAAGCATTTTTCATAGTGGTCATCACGATGGGAGAAAAAGGATCGCGTAATGAATTAACATGAAAATCCTTCAAAACTCCGACGATTGGAAGATCTCTTCCTGCTACTCTTATATGTTTCCCCAGCGCCTGTTGCGGTGTACCATAGCCGATACTTTTCAAAAGGGTTTCATTTATCATAAATTCCCTGGCAGTATCTGATGGAAAATAAACTCTGCCTGCAGCCAGTTTGAATTTATAAATACCAAAATAAGCGGTATCGGCAATTTTCATACCTACCACCATATCTGCTTTTTGGGTATGGTTGGCTGGCAATTGCAGATCTGTGTACCAGTCGCCGCCATTTGCAGGCATTGCGGCGCTGAAACTGATCTCTTTTATCCCCGGCTCCCTGAGCAGCATCGTGCGCAGTACCGGGGTTTTGGTTCGACTAAGGCTATCTCCCGGAAACCGGACATTAACGATCGCCGTTTTATTAAACCCCAGATCGGCATTTTTAAAATAATTCATCTGTGAAACTACAACCAGTGTACCGATTACAAGCACCTGGGCAATAACAAATTGCAGAACTACAAGCCCTCTTCGCAGGGAAATACCTTTTGCCGATTGTGCTACGATTTTACTTTTCAAGGCAAGGATGGGATTAAACCCGGACAGCACAAGGGCTGGATAAAAACCCGATAAGGCAGTAACCGTCAGGAAGATCGCCAGCAAGTACAGCATAACTGCCTGGTTATGAAAAAGGTTAAATGACAATTGTGTTTCGAGCAAGTTGTTAAGGAATGGCAGCGCCACTATAGCTATAATTACCGCCAGTACCAGTGAAATGAAACAAGTGAGACCAGTTTCGCCAAGAAATTGAAGCAGCAATTGCCCGCGGTTGCCTCCCAAAACCTTGCGTACCCCTACCTCCTTAGCGCGATTGATTGCCTGAGCGGTGGAAAGGTTGATAAAATTAACGCATGCAACGATGAGCAGGAATAAACTGATCAGGTCCATAGCTGTTATCAGGTCTTTACTAAAGGTACGGCCGCTGAAAGTGCCGAAACGTTCATCGTAGTGGATGTCCCTCAACGGCTGAACAATTAAATTATAACCCGCGTGATCCGGTGGCATATGTTTTGTCACAAATGCGGTTAGTTGCGCATTAAACCTGGCTGGAGGATAACCGGCAGGCAATTGTACAAAACAATAATTATTGTCATCAATACTTACCCAGTCATTCATATTACGCTGTTTCTTCAGGGTTGCGTAGGAAATTACGAGCCTGAGCGGGAAATCGGTATTGGCGGGCGGATTATCCAATATACCGGTTACTTTCATGTTTTCTCTATATACCTTTATCGTTTTGCCAATTGCGGATTTCCAATCTCCGAAGTACTTTTCAGCTATAGATTTTGTAAGCATTACGGTGTTAGGCTGAGCGATGGCAGTTGATGGTTTACCCGCCAGCATCTTGAAATCAAACATTTGAAAAAACCGCGGCTCTGCCAAAAAAACGTTGTCTTCCTTAAACTTCTTTATCGTCTCGCCTCTTGGCCCGGTTATAAGTACCTGTACGCCGCCGTCGCCGAAAATAGCAGCCGCATTCTCCAGTTGTGGATAGTCTGCCTTCAAGCCATCAGTAACAGGGTAGGGGACGCCGGTGCGATATTCTCTTCCTGTCGGGTTTTTACCCTCCCTCACTAAGCGATATATGCGGTCCTTTTTAACATGAAAACTGTCAAAGCCTTGTTCATATTGCAGAACGAGGAATATCAGCAGCGAGGCTGCAATGCCAACCACAAGGCCGGTAATGTTTACAATGGAATAGCTCCTGTTTTGAATCAGGTTCCTGAAGGCGGTTTTTAAATAGTTTTTTATCATAAGTTGTTCATTAAGCCCCCTCTAAATCTCCCCCTGTAGGGGAGACTTTTTATTTTTTTTATTAAAATTCTTTTTTCATCTACATTAATCAAAAATTCCCCCTTTAGGGGGTCGGGGGGCTACTCCGCCTTCAAACTCTTCACCGGGTTTGCAATCGCTGCTCTTATTGCTTGAGAACTTATTGTAAACAGGGCAATAAGAACTGCTATAATGCCCGAAAGTGTAAACATCCACCAACTGATAGGGACTTTGTAGGCAAATGCGCGTAGCCACAAGGTTGCTAAATACCAGGCTATCGGCGTAGCTATCACAAATGAAATACCTACAAGTACCAAAAAGTCTTTAGACAATAGTGTTACCAATCCGCTTACACTCGCACCCAATACCTTGCGGATACCTATCTCTTTATTCCTTTGTTCGGCACTGAATGCTGCCAATCCAAATAATCCTAAACATGATATCAATATAGCGATTAAAGTAAATGAGTTGATTATTTGCGAGATGATGATCTCAGCTTCATACTGTTGCTGTATCTTTTCATCGAGAAACGCATATTCAAAAGGTACCGATGGCAGGTCTTTATGCCATATGGCACCTATGGTACCCAGTAACTCCTTGTAATTTTTGCTGCTCACCGAAACCACCATGCTGGATAAATCGCGGGGGTTGCCATCGTAAACCAACATAAAAGGTCGGACGTCTTTATGCAGGGAGTTATAATTAAAGTCTTTCATTACCCCTGCCACCGTAACAAATGAAGCTGGCCCCGAACCAAATTTCGAATAAAGCCGTTGCCCTACAGCAGTTTGTTCGTTAAAATTGAGGCGCTTAGCAAGCGTTTGATTGATGAGTACTTTGTTGGAGTCGCCGGAGATAAAATCACGGCCGCTTAACATTTTAATTCCGTTAGCCTTTACAAAGTATTGGTCACAGGCAATGTTCTGGGCATCAATGGCAGTTTCCATGTGGCCACCTTCAGGGTACACGCCATGATCGTGCATAACAAACTGGCTTAAATAATTATCGGCGCTTGTAACGGCCTTAACATCTGCCAGTTGCTTTAAATCATTCGCAAGGGCGGGCATTTGTTTTTGAGCATCGTCGGTATAAAAGTTAAAAACCAGCTTTTGATTTTTATCAAAACCTAGATCTTTCGATTTTATATAATTTAGCTGGCTGTATATGATGATAATGCCGGTAATTAACACGATTGATAATGCAAACTGAAACACCACTAAAGAGCGCCGTATACCGGCAGCCGAAATCTTGTTACTGAAGTTACCCTTAATTACCTTTATAGCCTCAAAACCTGATAAATAAAACGCCGGATAGCTGCCGGCAGCAAGACCAGTGACAATAATTAAGCTTGCTAACATTAACCAAAGGCGATAGTCACTAAAAAAAGATAACCGTATATCACTTTGGGTTATGTTATTTAAATAGGGCAATACCACCCACAATAAAGGTAAAGCGATTATTACGCCAATAAATGTTAATAAGAACGACTCGCCTAAAAACTGTTTAATCAAATCGTATTTCCCTGCGCCTATTACTTTACGTAGGCCAACTTCTTTAGCCCGTTTTGAAGCGCGGGCTGTAGAAAGGTTCATGAAATTGATACAGGCAATAACTTGTATAAGCACTGCGATGAGTATAAGTATAAAAAGGAAAGAGGGCTCCGCAGTTTTTGTAGGTTCTATATCAAAACCCGCTGTAGTATGAATAGAAGTTATCGGCTGTAAATGGAGTGATTTTGTCATACCAAGGGCTTTCATTCTGTCGGCTGCGTATTTATTCAAAAATGCCGGCAGCTTTGCATCAAGCGCTTTCGGATCGGCTCCGGGGCGAAGTTTGACGTAAGCAAAAAGAAAGTTGTTCCCGACCCATTCGCTTCCGTTTGCTATGTCCACACCAGCTCCTCCGCTTTTCATGGAAATAAATATGTCGGCCGATAAATGGGATTTGCCGAGGGTTTCATCTACTACGCCTGTCACTTTAAAGTCATGGTGAACCCACTGGTCGTTGATGTTTATCATTTTGCCAACGGCACTTTCATTACCGAATAATTTCTCGGCAACCGGTTTGCGAAGTACAACGGAGTAAGGCTCATCCAATGCATGCGGCGCATGGCCCTCAACAAAATTATAAGTGAAAACATCAAAAAAGGTAGAATCAACATAGTATGCACCGGTTTGAAAAAAAGAGGTTTCTTTATAACGCAACATGTGTTCTACGGCACCCAACTTATCAGTTTCCACTACCCTGGTGTAGTTTTCCACCTCCGGAAAGTCCTTTTTCATCGCAGGGGTAATAGGTGGCGAAGATGAGGCTATGGTGTGTTTATCGCCGGGTAATGTCAATTGGGTAGTTACGCGATAAATATCCCCGGCGTTTTTATGCTGTTTGTCATAGCTGTACTGATCCTGTACATACAATAAAATATAAAGACAGCACAAAGTACCCGTGGCTAAGCCAAAAATATTGATGAAGCTGAAAGTTTTATTCTTCAGCAAAAAACGAAAGGCGGTTTTTAAATAGCTTTTTATCATGGGATGTTTATTAGTTCAATTGTTCATTAGTTCATAGGGTCTTTCCGGGAGAAACAAGCATTAATCTCATAGATGGGCTAAGAAAATGCCAAATATTTAACTACTTATTAATCAATAATCTATGTAATAATTAATCGATTAGTTCGTACGCTTTTGATACAGTGGATGTACGTTTATGATTGTCTGGACTAAGATTTTTTTTATTTAAGCATTATAAGATGGTTGCTTATCGTCAAATCTAAATCCTAACGTCCTAAAATCTTAAGAATTCAAGTTCAGACAAAGTTTTCTATCTTAGTCAATCAAACCTTTCAAAATGAAGTATAAGCTGCTTGCACTTTTTTTATTTGTTTCATCCGCCGGTTTTTCGCAAACCGATAAAAAACTCACCGCTAAATTGCAGGACCTACTGAAGGGGTTCAATGGACAAGCCGGTATTTATGTACAAAACCTTAAAACGGGAAAAACAGCTGCCATCAATGCAGATACACTTTTCCCCACCGCCAGCATGATTAAAGTAAGCATACAATGCGGATTGATGGACAAGATAGAAAAGGGTGAAATGCAGTACAATCAAAAACTGGTTTACCGCGATTCGCTGCTTTATAAGGGAGAAGACATTTTGGGTTCGTTTAAAGACAAAGACACCATAGAAGTAAGCAAAGTGGCGCTGTTGATGATTACCATGAGCGATAATACTGCAAGCGTTTGGCTGCAAAAACTTGTAGGCGGCGCTTACATAAATAACTGGCTCGAACAAAATGGGTTTAAAATAATGCGGGTAAACTCGCGGACGCCCGGGCGGGAGGAAATGCGCGCCAAATATGGCTGGGGCGTAACAACTCCTTACGAAATGTGCAGGTTATTTACCCTGATCCGCAATGGGCAGGCAGTTAGTCCCGCTGCCAGCGAACGCATGTACAGAAACATGGGAAGAATATTCTGGGATGATAAAGCCATATCACAGATACCGCCTTATATACAGACCGCATCAAAACAGGGGGCTTTGGATGAATCAAAATCAGAGACCGTTTTGGTAAATGCACCACACGGGGATTATGTGTTCTCCATCATAACTAATCATAATAAAGATCAGCGCTGGACGCCCGATAATGAAGCTTACATATTGATCCGCAAAGTATCAGCCTTGTTGTGGCACTACTACGAACCTAAAAGCGATTGGAAACCCGCCGAAGGGATTGATAAGTATATGCTGAATGAGTAAGTGATATGAGATTAATTAATCAACACATTACACTCCATGTCATTTCGACGAGGAACGAGGAGAAAACTTATATAGCATACAAAGCGAACTCTGCATTACGGACAATGTATAATTGTAGAAGTTTTCTCACTATCGTTCGAAATGACATAGCTGTGCTATAACCCAATCTTTTTTTTGATCTTTGACGGCAGTTTCTCTGCAATAAGCAAGTACGATTGTTTTAAATAAAACTCCCATTCCTTTAACGATAATCTGTTAATGTCGTCAACGTGCACCCATTTATAACGTGCGACATAAGCTTGCGGCGAAAAACCTTCTTTAGTGATAATTTCCTCAAAATCTTCGGCGGGTACTTTGAATGAGGCTGAGACCGGAACACTGTCGGGTGCGGTAAACAAAAATGATTTTCCCCCTACATTAAAACATAGATGTTCTTCCAGCTTTATGTCTTCGGTAACGCCGGGAAATTGGAAGCAAAGGGTTTGAATATCTTCGATCGTCATAAATTTATAGCGCAATATATCCGGCAAGTTTATTTTAAATATTTTGCATTTGACTATATAAACTTATAAAACTAAATTGGACATCGCCAATATTAATTAACCGCTTCATGAAAAAACGCACTACGTTCCTCATCACACTAAGCATAATGCTCCTTTTAAACACCGGGTTATTTTCGCAACCGGCAGAAGGTAAATACTTTACATCGTTTGATAATACAAGAATTTATTACGAGGTACAAGGTACCGGCTACCCTGTAGTTTTATTACATGGTTTTACAGGCACAGCGCAGGGCTGGAAAAATAGCCCAGTTTATAACGACCTCGTTAAGGCTGGCTTTATGGTGGTTATACTTGATATGCGGGGTAACGGACTTTCTGATAAACCACACAATGAAACTGCTTATGCCAACGACGCAGAAGCAAAAGACATTATAGGGCTGGTCAGCAGCTTAAATGTTAAAAATTACGATGCCGTTGGATATTCCCGGGGGTCAATCATTCTTTCAAGGCTTTTAGTTTTGGACAGGCGGGTACATAAAGCAGTTATGGGAGGGATGGGCGATGCTTATACAAATCCTGAATGGCCAAGGAGAATTCATATATATCGCGCGTTAATCGGTGATACCTCAATACATGATATGGAGGATATGGTAAAAAGCATTCGCAGCCGTCAATTGGATGAGCTTGCGCTTGCCTACCAGCAAAAATACCAGCCATCCACCAGCGAAAAAGAGTTAGCGGCTGTTCACGTACCTGTTTTAATTATTCGCGGCACGGAAGACAAAGAAAATGGTTCGGAAACAGCGCTAAATAAATTGATCCCGGGTTCGGGTCTTGCCTATGTGCCGGGAAACCACAACACAGCCATGCGGACGACGGAGTTTTCGGGCGCTGTGCTTAAATTTTTAAAAGAGTAAATTAATTCTATCAGACCAGTCGCAGGCAATATCGTGAACGCTTCAAACAAAATATCATCTTTTGCTCTTTAAAGGATGATGGTTAAATTTATACTGCTTTCACTTATTTGTTTACTACCCTGTTTGGTAAAGGCGCAAGTAACGGCTCCTATAGATACCACCAATGTAGACGTAGATACCACCGGACAGAAGGATTTAATCGATGTTGGAAGATCACTTCTTAATATAAAAACTGAACGAACCTACAAACGGGAAAAAAAAGATTTTTATTTTGAACTTCTGCCTTTCACGTCGCACGTGCCTGGCGGAGGTAAGGCGCTGGTAACTTCCACCACGGCAAACTTTTACCTCGGGGACCGTAAAACAACTTATCTTTCCACAATTACCTTTGCCCCATATTTTAATTTAAGCGGCCGGTATGGGTTGCCTATTCATACTGTTATCTGGTTACGTGACAATGCCTATGTCATCGTGGGCAATACCCACTTCCTGGTTTATCCGCAAGATACCTGGGGCCTGGGCGGAGGGCAGCCCGATGCGAATAAGATTTTAATAAACTATAGTTATGTAAGATTTTATCAAAGTGTACTAAAACGAATTAAACCCTACTTTTATGCAGGCCTCGGCGTTAATCTTGATTACTATATTAATGTAAGAACGGAGTCTGCCCAGTCAATTAGCGACTTCACGAATTATCCTTATGGAACCGCCCAAAATTCCAATCCAATTTCAACCGGGCTTTCTGCTGCTTTATTGTATGATACACGACAAAACTTTTACAACCCAATTCCGGGAGGGTACATCAACCTGGTTTACAGGCATAATGCCGGATTTATGGGGAGTAACGACAATGCGCAGTCAATTTACGTTGATTTAAGGAAATACATTTCATTAACAAGCGGCGGTCCGCAAAAAAATTTATTGGCGTTTTGGACCTATTACTGGACAACACTTACCGCCGGAACTCCCTATCTTGCTTTACCGGCTATTGGTATGGACCCCAATAACCGGTCGGGGCGAGGCATCGAACAAAACCGTTATAGAGGCGAAGGATTGGTTTATTTTGAAACAGAGTACCGGCGCGACATTACACGTAACGGCTTAATAGGATTTGTTTTATTTGCAAACGTAAATTCGGCAAGTCAGCCAAACACCCACAAATTTGTTTACTGGAATCCTGCCGCCGGAACGGGAATAAGGTTAAAATTTAACAAGAAATCGGGCCAGAATATTTGTTTTGATTATGGCGTAAGCAAAGGGTATTCTGATTTCATTTTGAGCATTGACGAAGCTTTTTGAGTGAAATTGTTTATATAACACGTAAAAAAGACACATAATATTTTCGCTTTCACCATAAATTAACTTATTTTTACGATATATAGAATTACCGACAAAGATTTTAGCCCAAACTTTTTCATTCACTTTTGTCCCATCGCTGCTATTCCTTTTTCGGCATTAATGTAAAATGTTTATGGCAAAAAGGATAATAGTGTTGGATGACAACCAGGATATACTAGATATAGTACATGAAACGCTCACGTACGAACAATTTGATGTTCAGGGTACCTCGCAAAGTAACGAGGTAATTCCCATGATAAAAGCGTTCAAACCTGATATTGTTATTTTAGATTATCGTGTTTCAGGTTTAAACGGAGGAGAACTTTGCAGGCAAATTAAATCACACCCCGAGTTTGGTAACTTGCCGGTTATTATTTTTTCGGCCTATATTAGACACAACGACGAGCTTTTTGCGTATGGCTGTGACGCAATTATCAATAAACCCTTTGATTTAACTGAGCTTGTGGAGAAAGTAAATAATTTGCTTTGTTGAAAGAAAAGTAACTGTTATTTTTCTTTACGACAATACATTTACCTGCTATTTACAAATCTCACATAAGTTATTAAGATCAGAAACAGCTTAAAAATAAGCTTCACCTTTTTCTGGTAAATTTAATCTTCAAAACATTTGCAATCACCCCCTGGTCGATTGAAATTGTATGTTACGGGATGAAAATATTATAACAATTTGATAACAAATTCTTCTCACGCAGTTATTTTGATTTTCATTACCTTTATTTTACTTGTTATATTCCTTCAATTTTTGCCAATATGGTATTCGCTTTAAACAACCAGGATAATGTTGCCGCACGGGAAAGAAGGAAACCCGTTTGTCCAAAATGTAAAACAGAAAAAAATAATAGTAACCGTATTCGACGAAGTTTTTTTGTTAAAACTTTTTTATTTTGGCTCCCGCTAAAAAAATATGCATGTTACAATTGTAAACACAAGTATTACGTTTGGTTTTAACTAATATTTACATAAAAATTCAACAATTACCGGGTACATTTTTAACTTTGTGTAGATTCATTTTTTAAGTTAACCAATAATTGCGTTATTTTCCATCCGGAATTATATTTGATTTATTTTGACGAAGGAACAAAAAAAACCTAAGGTGTATTATTGCCCTAAGTGCGGTGAACCATTTCATTTTCAACTACATAGAAACTGGCTACTTAAAAAACTTTCTTTTATATTCCCGGTGCGAAAATATTTTTGCGCTAAATGTAAAAAGGCAATGTACGTATCTGTAAAAAATAGAAAGGTTTAGTCTGGTTTATAGCTGAACTTCAACGGTTTAGATACCTGGCAATCTGTTGTGCCTAATTCAGAATAGTTTATTGTTCCAGGAAAATAAATCCATCCCACTAATTAAATTATAAATTAGTTCAATTTCAAATGTGAACCGAACATCAGCGTTTGGACGGCTGAGTTTTATTGAGGAAATTGGTAATAGGAGTCAAAACAAAATTTCCTAAAAGTTTATAGTTTAAAGATAATTAAAACTAAATTTTCCTAATAGGCATAAATGGTATAGTAATTGCGCGTGATAATTGTCTCCTGTACAATAATAAGAAATAGTACACTATAACTAACAATGGTATGCAGATGCAAAGGATATTAGCTGTTGACGATGATAAAGATTTATTGGAAGTTTTGCAATTTATACTTGAAGATTCAGGGTATGAGGTAGACACACTTTCTGATGGACATTATTTGTTTGACAAAATTAAAGATCATACCCCGGACTTAATACTCCTGGATATTATGCTTGGTAATTTAGACGGGCGCGAATTATGTAAAGATGTGAAATTGAAAGAGGAAACCCACGATATACCGGTAATCTTAATTTCAGCCAGTCACACTGTAGCGGGTTCAATGAACCAAAATGGCGCCCCGAACGCTTTTTTAGAGAAACCATTTAATATTACTGAACTGCTCAATATTATAAAGGTTCAATTACCGGCGGCTTAGATAGGCCATTAGCTTTTAACCTTTAGCTCGTTAGTTTTTAATAACAATTGGGGAAACTGTTTTGTAATTTAGTCAACCATTGTGCTGTTTGCCATCAACTGAGGGGTTACGGCCTAACAACTTTAACAAGCTCCCTATAATCTTTTTTACTTGTTTAGCATACTGCTTAGCGTATTTCAAAATAGTTTCCTGCCATTAATTATTTCATCCGTATGCAATAGGTTCGTCTGCAGGAGAGAACCTTGAACGGCCCAATTAACTAATGACTAACGACCACTCCGTACTGCTTTAATTCCTTATCAATACGCTCATTCCATCGCTGCTGTTCTGAATGGTTGGAACCATGGCTGGTTTCACTATCATATTGCCTTTGCAGTTCGTCCATTTCGCGGTAAGCGTCAAGATAATCGACATTTATGGGCCCATCATAATTACCAACCGGTAAGGTTTCTGCCTTTAGCTTTTGTTTAAGATGCTCGGATGCGATTTTTGCAATATCAAAATGTCGCTGTTCGTGGTTTAGCGTATAATCATTACGACTGCCGCTTTTTGCCCAACAGGCGCTTTTGGGCACGAATACCTTAATACCCATCGTGATATTAATTACCCCTTTTGTAACTTCAGTACGCTCATCATAGCCAATAGATGCAAATATTTCCGCGTCGTACTTGCTGTTTTCCACTTTTGCCTGGAAATCGGGCCACTTCAACGGCCGGTTAGTTGCATAATAAATGGTATCGCCTTCAGTTTTTTCCAGGTAGTCTGTAAATGAGATTTTTACGCTTTTTGCCAGTTTGATATTGTTATCGGCCTGCCTGTCCATCCAGGTATTTAAATAGTTAAGTCCGCTTTCGAGCAGATGCCTTAACGTTGGTTCAATTTCCTGGGGTGGTCCGGCGGGCCGGTTGTAAACCGCACTTCCGTTGTAGTCTGCAAGGTGCAGCCCAATGTCTGATGGCTCATCATCATCCTGTTTCAGGTAAAATGCTATCACAAGATTTACATGACCTTCAACGCGTCCTCCTGCCAAAGCAGTTTCAGTTACTATAAATTTTTTAAGGCCAATAACTACAGGACGCAAAGCCGCATTGTGCGGTAAATTACGATCGATAAACTGCTTAACGGCAACCAGGCCGCCACCTTTTAAATCAACAGGATAGGCTTTAGGTTGTTCGCTACCTGCGGTTATCGCCGGCAAAAGCCAGGCTACGGCTGATCGGTTCTCACGTTCATCAACTACATTTATTACATAAAATTCTTTAGGTGTTATAGGCAGGCGCTCATCTTGTAAAATTATCTCAGCTTTTTGCAGTGACCGGGGCTTGAATCCTGAAAAAAACAGAATGAAAAATATTATACCAAAACGAAAATGATTTTGATGTGTTAAAATTGATTTAATCATTATTAAATATAACGTTTAAGTGGAAAAGGTATTATTAAAAGCCGCGCCCAAAACTTGTTGCCAATTATCAATGAAAGAAATCAATAAAATTATTACATATTGAAAAAATAAGAAGCTTGTCAGCGCGAAAAACAGCCTTTCCCGAATTTATTTCGGGAAAGCAATGGCATACTATACAGGCGATAATGCAAGTTGGCGTGAAGCCTCATTCTTAGCAATGACAAGTTTTTTATACAATTTTTCACAATTCAAAAGTTTTCCACACCGATACCACGTAACTTTAATGCCCGTTTAAAAAGTAATATTCTCCACACTGTGTTAATTACTATTGTGGATTTCATTATTGCGATTAGCTAATTTCGCAAATTGTTAGTTCGTTCCTATGATAAAATTTAAGTACGTCTGTCTACCTGTCCTGATATTTTTCGTCTTAAACTCACACGCCCAGCAAAATCCTTCATTCCAGCTTTACCGGACCTGGCATTCGGCAATGGAATTACTGAATAAAGGCAAATACGCGGCTGCTGCCGAACAATTCAGGCTCATTGAAAAAAGCAGGCTTAAACCAAGTACACAATCTCAATTTGAATCGGAATTATCATTAGTAAAAGAGAACGCTCAATATTATGAGGCGTTATGTGCCCTTGAACTCGGAAATGACGACGCTGAAAGTATGTTTCTGCGTTTTATAAAAGATCATCCCGAAAATCCATTAACTAAGTTGGCTTACTACCAGATAGGACGATTTTATTCAAGACAGGAAAAATATATCGATGCGCTGCGTTGGTTTGATAAAGTAAACGCAAGTGATTTAACAGGGAGAGAAAATACAGAATACAAATTTCGTAAAGGCTATGCATATTTTTCCACAAATGATTATAAAAATGCCCAATCGCTTTTTAGTGAGGTGAAAAATACACGATCGCCGTTCACGGATGATGCTATTTATTACTTCGCATACATAGCCTACCTCAATAAGGATTACCATTTGGCCCTGGTAAATTTTGAAAGGCTGAAAAAGTCGAAGAAATATGAAAACAGCTATCCTTATTATATAACCGCGGTATATTTTCTCGACAAGCGTTACGATGATGTACTTAGCTACGCAATACCAATTATTAACACCACCCATCAGCAAAATGAAAAAGAGATGCTGCGGATAATTGCAGCTTCTTACTTTGCCAAAGTCGATTATGATAATGCAGCCAAATATTATGGCCGTTTTGAAGATGAAGATCAGGGACAAACGCAAAACACCCAGGATAGCTACCAAATGGGCTACACCTATTTTAAGGTAGGAAATTTCACAAAAGCAGCGGTCGAACTGGAAAAACTACAGCAAAAGGAGGATATATATAGTCAGAATGGGAACTACACGCTGGGTAGCGTTTTCCTGAAGATGAACAACAAACAAAATGCACGCAGTGCGTTTTTTGCTGCATCGAGGCTCGACTTTGACAAACAGCTGCAGGCGGATGCACTGTATCAATACGCAAAGCTATCGTATGAACTTGATTTTAATACCCAGGCGCTTGAAGCTACAAGATCATATCTGAAAAATTATCCACGCTCCGGTCGTATTGATGAGGTTAAAACACTGTTGGGCGAGGAATTGCTTAATTCCCGTAACTACAAAGAGGCAGTGGAGATATTGGAGCCCATTCCAAATAAATCGATCAGCGCTCAATCGGCTTATCAAAAAGTTACTTATTACCGCGGCCTGGAGTTTTATAATGAACGTGCCTTTGAAAATGCTATTGGCATTTTCCTACGGTCGCTGAAATATCCAATAGATAGTAAAATTGAGGCTTTAACTACTTATTGGATGGCAGAGTCTATGTACGAGGTACGCAAATATGGTGAATCGGTTGAAACCTTTGAAAAGTTTTTAGATCTGCCCGAAGCAAGGGAAACCACCATTTATAATTATGCGAACTACGCCCTTGCGTATGCTGCCTTTGGAGGCGAACAATATAAAAAGGCATCCGCCTATTTCCTGAAATTTCTGGACGGCGACGAAAAAGATCCCAATACAATAAATGACGCCGTAACCAGGTTAGGCGACAGTTATTTTGTTTCAAAAGAATACGGTAATGCGCTGGTATATTATAACAAGATAATTGAGCGGCATGGCAAAGGGGAAGATTACGCTTTGTTTCAACGTGGTATGATACAGGGTTTGCAGGGGGCGCCAGATACTAAGATCAGTACATTGACTGATGTGTTAAATAAATTCCCTAACTCTGACTATGCCGACGATGCATCATTTGAAATAGCCTATACTTATTTCTTAAAGAATGACGGTGCTACCGCGAAAAGCGATCTGATGGCAATGATACAGAAATACCCTACCAGCAGTTATGTGCCGCGTGCCCTGGTTACCATTGGATTGATTGATTATAATGCTGATAATGACGACCTGGCGGTTGAATCATTTAAACGGGTTGTGCAGGATTACTCATCAACAGACGAAGCCAAACTTGCACTTAAACAAATTGAAAAAATATATACTGATAAAGGTGATGCGCAAACATTTATAAGCTACGCGGCTACCACACCTATTGGTAATTACACAGCCGCTGATCAGGAAAATATAATGATAACCGCCGCCAATAATCTTTATTTAAGGGGCGACTGGCAAGGCACAGTTGGGGGAGTAAACGCTTACTTTGATAAGTTCCCAACAAAACCAATTTATGAAAAGCAGGCAAGGTTTATAAGGGCGCAGAGCCTGGTTAACCTGAACAGGGACAACGAGGCCGTGACTGATTATAACGTAATATTAAATGATTGGACAAGCCCTTACACTGAACAATCACTCATCAGTATGGCCAAATTATACATGGCCGAGAAAAAATATAACGATGCCGTTGTTTTTCTGAAAAAGCTCGAAACGAATTCAGAATACAAGGCCGATTATAATTTCGCCATAAATAATCTGCTGTTTTGTTACGCACAGATGGAAATGCCGGATGATGCGCTAAACTATGTTAAGCAGATTAGGGCAAATGAAAAATCATCGCAGGAGGACAAGTATAAGACGGGACTATACGCCGGGTTAGCCTACCTGAAAAAGGGCGATACCACCAGTGCCGTAAATGAATTTGATTATACCGTAAGCAATACTAAAACAATTGCAGCTGCTGAGGCAAAATATAACGTCGCCCGCATTGAATACCTGAAAGGCCGGTATAAAACGTCCCAAAAAACATGCTTCGACCTGGTGAAGGACCTGCCTAACTATGATTACTGGGTAACCAAAACTTTCATTTTGCTTGCCGACGATTATGTAGCGCTTAAAGATGCCTTCCAGGCAAAGGCCACGCTTCAAAGTGTCATCGATAATTATAAGGGCGATGATGACATTCTACCTACGGCAAAGCAAAAACTTGAGCAGCTATCGCCAAATAGCCCCGAAAAAAAGCCTGCTGGAGCAACCGATAAAAAAAAGGATAACAACTAATAAAGAGAAGACGAGCAATGAAATTAAAATATATATATACGCTGCTTAGTTTAATATTGGCATTATGTGTTGTCCCTGTATTTGCACAAACAAATAAAGCTAAAAAAAGTACAGCTAAAATTCCCCATAAAAAGCCCGCTAAACTGACCACAATGAAGCAAAAGGTCACCGCCAAAAATTTAGGTGATGCAGTTTCAAAAGTGGCCATTGATACTGCCAAAAAGGGCGGTAAGCCGAACCCAAATGGCAATGGAACTTTATCGGAAGAAATTGTGGTGACCACGGCCTACAAACCGGTACTGGCGGACGCTGTTAAAATACGTATTAACCCCGACCTGGAAGATAAGATACCATTTAAAGCTCCGCTAACCTATGTCCCGTTAGATAAGCGGCTGGAAAAGGACAACGAAATTAAGCAGCTTGAAGCCATGAAGAGACCTCCCGAGCGTGACTCGGCGCAAACAAATAACTACCTGAAAGTTGGCTTGGGCAATTTGAAAACCACTTTTGGCGAGGCCTATTTTGGAAACGGTAAAGACCAGGCTTTGCAGGTAGGCGGTTATTTGAAACACTTTGCCCAGGAGGGTAGTTTTTATAAGCAAAATTCGGCCAAAGAAGAGGCAGGGATATTTGGCAAAAGTATAGGAGTTGTAAATTC
Organism: Mucilaginibacter sp.; assembly: GCA_036498965.1. Taxonomy (GTDB): domain Bacteria; phylum Bacteroidota; class Bacteroidia; order Sphingobacteriales; family Sphingobacteriaceae; genus Mucilaginibacter. The sequence continues at coordinate 77,305 of DASYEP010000167.1, read as the reverse complement.
ATTAACCGGCCGTATTGATTATAATTACAGGAGTAATTATTTTTATGGATATAATCAATACCAGCCACCACCTGTGTTACAGGTAGACAAACAGCATTTTAGTACCATCGGCGCAGAAGGTGAACTTGCCAAAAATTATAAAGATGTTCCTAACGATTTCACTTATGCTTTAAAGCTAAAAGGCTATTTGTTTAACGATGCCTACCAGGCCAAGGAAAGCAACATCGTGCTTTCGGGATTTTTAAATGAAACTATCAACACGTTTTACGTTGGTGCAAGTGGCTCGCTGGACTTTAGCTCGCAACAGGACAGCCTTTTTAATTACAACAACAGTTTGATAAGGGTTAATCCATATATTAAATTCCAGGGCGATAATTATAAAATAGATGCCGGTATCAATATCGTTGATCAATTTGGTTATTATTCAGCTTTTTATATTTTTCCGGCTGTAAAACTGGAGTACCAGGTAATTCCAAAATACCTCCGCTTATTTGTTGAGGCGAAAGGAGATGTCAATAAATCAACGCTGCTTGATTTTTCTTATATTAATCCCTTTATCGGCCAGGATATTAACATTAAAAATTCTATTGATCAGTTTGACATTGCTGCAGGTATAAAAGGCACAATAGCACCTGGATTAGGTTTCAAGGCCACCATATATCGCAACAACGTTAAATACATGCCGCTGTTTGTGAGCAATTTTAACTTTACCAAAGGATATAACCGGTTCACTGTTATATATGATGATGGAACATCGCACGTTGGCGGGCTTACCGGCGAATTGGATTATAAAGAATCTGACGACCTCAATATTTTCGGGCGCGTAGAGTTTAAAAATTATCAAATGGCTACTGTTGCACAGCCGTGGAATCTGCCTAAATTTAAGCTTACAGCGGGCACGGTAATACACATCAGTGATAAGGTTGATGTTACCGGTTCATTGCTGATACGCGGCGCGGCTATGGACCCGCATACGTACGCTAATTTGACCGTAACCCCTGCACCGACCACTATTAACTCATTTGCCGATTTGAGCGGCGAAGTTCAATACAAGGCGACTAAAAAAATATCGGTTTTTTTACACGTCAATAATATTTTAAATGGTACCAATCAAACCTGGTTGTATTATCCTGACTATGGATTTAATATATTTGGCGGCATTGGGTTTAGTTTTTAAGCCATGCCTGTCGGCAGACAGGCCTTTATAAATTTTATAATAAACCGTACTTTTGGCGCGATGAATTTAGCCGATTATATAAGTGAACTGTTAGCGCAGCACGATGAAGTTAGCGTACCCGGCCTGGGTGCCTTTGTGCGCGAGCATATAAATGCTTATTACAACGATAAGGAAGCTAAATTCTATCCACCCTGTTATAGGGTGGCATTTGTTGATCAATTAAAAGAGGACAACACGTTTACGCAGTATCTCGCCGGAAAAAAAAATATATCACTGGCGTCGGCAAAATATTTTACAGAAAAATTCATTACTAAACTAAGGGAAGACGCAGTAAACGGCGCTTTTTTATTCAGTGGTTTAGGTTCGTTTGTGACCGAGCGGGGTGAATTGGTTTTTAAACCCAATGACAAAATTACGTCCGACCCTTCTTTTTATGGTTATCCAACTGTAGGCATAAATAAGGTTGCAGCCGCTGCGCATACTGAGCATGCCAAACCTGTTTTTGTACAGCCGGTGGCGGCACCTATAATTACAGCTACAGCCTTGCCAACTGCCGAACCGGAACAATATTTTGAAGATGAACCTGAAAGGAAAAAGCGTTTAAGTATCTGGCTTATTTTGCTTATAGTTGTTGCAGTGATTGCGGGAGGCATCTTTGCTGTTTATGAGTTTTATCCGGATGTGTTCGCTAACCTGACAGGCAACAACCCTCCGCCGGTTGAAAAGAAAGCGAAAATTGTCCCGACTGCGCAACCTGATACCACTAAAGCATTACAAACTGTTGCTGATACGACATCGAAAACTGATACATCGGCAAAACCGGTTTCTGCACAGGTTGTAAACCCTCCTGATACTATTAGAGCATCGCGCTGGGAAATAATTATTGGTCAGGAAGTAAAGAAGGCTGTGGCAGATGCAGCTATCAATCAATATAAAGAAAAGGGTGTCGATGCGAAAATCGTAACAGGCGCACCCGGTAAGGGTTTTATGATATCCGCGGGGGCGTACCCCACACGAGCTGAGGCTAACGCTGAAAGGCTTAAGTTAATAAGCGCCAAAAAAATATACAAAGATTCATATCCATTAGAAATAAAACCTCAGAAATGACATTACTATTTGCACAGGCAACAGATACAGCGCATAAGATAATTGATTCCATAAATACCGCCGGCCAGCAATTGACCCCTATCACAGATAAAGAGCTACACTTTGGCGACTTAATTATAAAAGGTGGTTGGGTAATGATCCCCATCGGCATACTGGCTGTGCTGGGCCTGGTTATATTTTTCGAAAGATATTTTACCATCCGCAAAGCATCAAAAGATGATTCGAACCTGTTAATGCAGGTGCGCTCGGCCATTGTTATGGGTAACCTTGAATCGGCCAAGGCGCTTTGCCGCAACAGCAATACGCCATTGGGACGCATGCTTCAAAAAGGACTATTGCGGATAGGCAGGCCCATAAAAGACATTGAAGGCGCTATCGAAAATATTGGTAAACTGGAGGTTTCCAAGCTCGAAAAGAACATTGGCATTTTAGGTATTGTTGCCGGTATTGCGCCCATGTTTGGCTTTTTGGGAACAATTATCGGGGTTATTAAGATTTTTTATGATATATCTGCATCAGGTGACTTGAGCATCAGCACTATATCCGGAGGACTTTATGTAAAAATGATAACTTCTGCTGCGGGGCTGATGGTTGGTATTTTGGCTTATGTAGGGCATCATATTTTAACGATGATGGTCGATCGGATAATTTTAAGGCTGGAAACCGACGCGATTGAATTTATTGACCTTTTGGAGGAACCAAGCAAATGAATTTGAGAAAAAGGCAAAGAGGGGGCTCTGTCGAGGTGCAAACTTCGGCCATGAACGATATTATGTTTTTCCTGCTTTTGTTTTTCCTGATAGCAGCGACGCTGACCAACCCGAATGTCATAAAATTATTGTTGCCTAAATCAGCGTCGGGTAAACCAATATCAAAAAAAACGCTCAATGTAACTATAAGCAAAAGTTTACAATATACCGTTAACAACAAACCCATTGTGCTTGCAGATTTATCGAACGTTTTATCCGGATATAAAAAAGTATCACCCGATTTAACCATAATTTTGCATGTTGATAAAACGGTTGCCATACAGGATATTGTTGAGGTAATGGATATATCGAATAAATTGAGTATAAAGCTTGTTTTAGCTACAATTCCGAAGTAATCGGATAAAAGGTTAGGCATAAAGAAAATGCAATATCAGGAAGAAAATAATTATCCAAAGGCATTTTTGGCAACCGGTATTATACTGGCTGTTGTAATTGCTTTGTGTTATTTTATTGTATTTAAAAACCCGCCTCCGGAGGATATGGGCGCCGGAGGTATACTGGTAAATTACGGCACGACCGATAAGGGGATGGGCAAGGATAATGCGAGCAACGAAGAACCGTCGGTAGCAGAGAAAGCCAATCTTACCCAACCAAACAAAGTCACTGCGGCTCAACCTACTGAACAAAAAACCAAGGTCGACCTAAGCAATGAAAAAGTAGTTACTCAAAATGCTGAAGACGCTCCTGAAGTTGCAGCTAATTCAAAAAAGTCGAGCCAGCCGGTAGCCACCGAACCGGCTAAGCCTGTAAAAAAACAGGTGGTAAATGCAAATGCTTTATATAAAGGCCCTTCAAAAGCCGGCTCCGGTGCAGGGGATGGTACAACAACCACACCGGGTAATCAGGGTAGCCGTAACGGCTCAACCTTGAGCGATAATTATGGTCCGGGAGGTTCTGGTGGTGGCCTTCACGGCATGCCCGACTGGAGTTTTGTAACCCCGCTTAATGTAACCAATAATAACCGCGTTCCGGGTACTATTGTCATTGATATTACCGTCGATCCTTCCGGCAATGTTATAGAGGCGCATTACAACAGGCAAAAAACCAGGATGGCCGATCTGGGCCTGATACAGAAATGCGAAAACGTAGTAAAGAATGCTAAATTAACTTCGACAAGTACTGCATCGGGTAATTCAAAAGGCCAGGTTAATTTCATATTTAATATAGACTGAGTCGGAAAGTCCGGAAGACGGAGAGTCCGAAAGATAGACGATCGTATTTTTAAAATCCGAAATCGAAATTCCGAAATCCGAAATCGTTCAAAATGACCTACCCTGAAACCATCCAATACCTCTACAGTCAACTGCCGTTGTTTACTCGGGATGGGCCATCTGCATATAAGGCAAATCTGGATAATACCATCGAGCTATGTAAGCGGTTAGGCGATCCACAGCATAAATTTAAAAGCGTACACGTAGGGGGTACAAACGGAAAGGGCTCTACTTCGCATATGCTGGCGGCCATCTTACAAACTGCCGGTTATAAAACTGGTTTATATACATCCCCACATTTAAAAGATTTCCGAGAACGCATCCGAATTAACGGACAAATGATAAACGAACAGGAGGTGATAGACTTTGTAGCCGAACATCAAAATGATTTCGAGGAAATCAAGCCTTCATTTTTTGAAATGACAGTTGGGCTTGCATTTGATATTTTCGCAAAGCAAAAGGTCGACATTGCTATCATTGAAGTTGGTTTGGGTGGTCGTTTGGATTCCACCAATATAATAACGCCGTTGGTTTCTGTAATTACCAATATAGGTTGGGATCATATGAACCTGCTGGGCAATACGCTGCAACTTATCGCAGCCGAAAAAGCCGGCATTATAAAGCCGGGTGTCCCGGTAATAATTGGTGAACGTCAGCCAGAAGTCGCCGATATTTTTATAGAAAAAGCAAAAGAGCAGGGGAGTAGTATTTTGTTTGCGTCTGATTTGAAGTCGGAAGTTGGAGGTCAGATATCGGAGGTCAGAGGTCAGAAGTCAGAACATGGCGCAAAAGAATTTTTGGATGTTCAAATTTCATGGCCCAAAATAAATTCCGATATCGGAAATCAGACTTCCAACCTCCGACCTCTTATCTCAAACTTCCAACTTGATTTAATCGGTACTTACCAGCTTAAAAATGTAAAAACAGTTTTATGCACAGTTGATGAATTGAGAGCACAGGGTTTTAAAATTAACGATGAACAAATAAAGACTGCGTTAAGTCAGGTAAAAACATTGACCGGTTTGCATGGTCGTTGGGAAGTTTTGAGCAAAAACCCGCTAACCATTTGCGATACAGGCCATAATCCCGAAGGCATACATGAGGTTTTACAGAATATCTTAGCGACAAAATTCGATCAACTGCATTTTGTAATAGGCGTGGTCAATGATAAAGACATCAGCAAGATCCTGGACATGCTCCCCAAAGATGCCATTTACTATTTCTGCAAACCCGATATCCCCAGGGGGCTCGAAGCAGAAAGCTTAAAGCTTAAAGCAGAAAGCTTTGGGTTACACGGGGAAGCTTATCCTTCAGTGAAAGCTGCCTTAAACGCTGCCCAACATATTGCAACTAAAAATGATCTTGTTTTTGTTGGGGGCAGTACGTTTGTGGTTGCCGAAGTAGTTTAGCAAGAAGAACCTGCTTTTTGATTTTGCTTCATTTTAACAATACCGACGATTTCCAATGCTAACCCGATGCCCAATAATAAACCGCGGAAAAAATCGGGAATGGGAGCATAGTTTTTGATTAGCGTCGGAACTGTTACCAATAATAAGCCTATGGAAAATAGCAGCCTAATGTTTAATGGTTGTTTCCTGATACTCATATTTTTTGAAGTCGTTTTACGGTGAAACACATACTAATAATCTATCTGCTAATTAAATAAAAAGTATTGTAATTTCTACATGAAAGATTCAACGTGATAGATAAGATAACTTAAAAATTCTATTTTTACCGTCGAATCAGCCTATTATTGTTATGTCTTACCAACCCGCTTCCGACAGATATAAAAACATGCAATACCGCCGCTGCGGACGAAGCGGTATTATGCTTCCCGCTATTTCATTGGGTTTATGGCATAATTTCGGACATGTGGATGTTGCCGAAAATTTTCGCAGCATTTTATTGCTTGCCTTCGATAGCGGTATCACGCATTTTGACCTTGCCAATAACTACGGGCCGCCCCCCGGCTCGGCAGAAGAGAATTTTGGTCGCATTTTAAAAGAGGATTTCCAGAGGTACCGTGATGAGATGATCATCTCCACAAAAGCCGGCTATACCATGTGGGACGGCCCTTACGGAGATTGGGGTTCGAAGAAGTACCTGGTTTCCAGTTTGGATCAGAGTTTGAAAAGAATGGGTTTAGATTACGTAGATATATTTTATCATCACCGCCCGGACCCTGAAACACCACTGGAGGAAACAATGGCCACGCTTGACCTTGTTGTGCGGCAGGGTAAGGCTTTATATGTGGGTATTTCCAACTATCCGGCGGGGGAAGCTGAAAAAGCCATCAATATTTTAAAAGAGTTAGGTACGCCGTGCCTTATACACCAGCCTAAATATTCGATGTTTGTACGATGGGCAGAAGAGGAACTTTTGGATGTATTGGAAGAACAGGGCGTGGGCTGTATACCATTTTCGCCCCTTGCGCAGGGTTTGTTGACTGATAAATACTTACACGGTATTCCTGAAGATTCACGGGCAGCAAAATCGACCGGGTTTTTACAAAAAAGCCAGATAACACCGGGGAAGATAAATCAAATTAAGCAACTAAATGCAGTAGCCTTAAAGCGCGAACAAACACTTGCTCAAATGGCTCTGGCCTGGCTTTTAAAAGATAGCCGGGTAACATCCGTGCTTATCGGCGCAAGCAGACCACAGCAATTAACCGATTCGCTGAAATGCCTGGATAATATCCGGTTTTCGGAGGAGGAACTCGCAAAAATTGAAGACATACTGTAGGAAAGAATCAAGAGCCAAGAGTCAAGAACCAAGACTTGAGAAATCAATTCGAAGCTGTTGTTTGGCCTTTCTTGACTCTTGCTTCTTGGTTCTTGACTCTCAGCAAAAAAAACAACTATGGGAAAAATTAACTGGGGTATAATTGGCTGCGGCAATGTGACGGAAAAAAAGAGCGGCCAGGCTTATAATAAAATTCCAAATAGCAGCCTGGTGGCAGTTATGCGCCGTAACGCTGAAAAGGCTGCAGATTACGCCAAACGTCACAACGTAGGCAAATGGTACAACGATGCTGAGCAATTAATGAACGATCCGGATATTAACTCGGTATCTATAGCCACACCCCCCGCTTTTCACCTGGAATATGCATTAGCGGCTTTAAAAAAGGGCTTGAATGTATATGTGGAAAAACCGGTTACACGCAATGCTGAGGAAGCCAGGCAAATGGCTTCCGCTGTTAAACAATGTGGCGGCAAGTTAACTGTAGCCCATTATCGTCGTGCTTTGCCCATGTTTTTAAAAGTAAAAGAGCTGCTTGGCAACGGAACTATTGGTGAAGTGAGGACCGTACAAATCAGGATGTGGAAAACATCGCGACCTGATTTGATAGCCAATTCTGAAACCAACTGGCGGGTACATCCCGAATTATCAGGCGGTGGCTACTTTCACGACCTGGCTCCTCATCAGCTCGACCTCATGCTGTTTTATTTTGGAGAGCCTGAAAAATATCATGGATTTTCCCTGAATCAATCGAACCACACACCTGCTGACGACCATGTTTGCGGTGAAATACTTTTTAAGAGCAAAGTGGTTGTTAACGGCTCCTGGTGTTTTAACGTGGCCGAAAGCGAAGCAACAGATACCTGCGAGATAATAGGTACGAAAGGAAAGATAACCTTTCCCTTTTTTGGAACATGTATCAACTGGAAAAATGAAACAGAAGATGAAACCTTAAATTTTGTCCATCCCGAACACATACAACAGCCCATGATCGGCAAGATAGTAGCTTATTTTAATGGCGAAGGGCCAAATCCCTGCTCAATAGATGAAGCGATTGTGTTGATGGATATTATGGATGCGTTTACAAAAAAATGAAGATGTCGCTTCAAAAGGAATTCCAGGAAAATGCTTACAGAATTGTGTTTTAAGTGATGGGAAAACTTCGCGCGCTTTGTGAAATTCTTAGTGTACTTAGTGGTGAAATTTAACCACAATGGTCACTAAGTAGGCACGAAGGATACAACGGCTAAATAATCTGTTTAGCCAATAGGTTTTTAAGCAAGATATGTCACAAACAACTATTTTTTCTTTGGCACTTTAGCTCCCTCTTTACGGGCTTCTGATAGGCCGATGGCTATTGCTTGTTTAGGATTTGTTACCTTTTTGCCGCTCCTGCCGCTTTTTAACTTGCCTTCTTTCATTTCGTGCATAGTTTCCTCTACTTTTTCCTGTGCTTTTTCTGAATACTTTGCCATGACGTTTATAAATAGGTAAATGATTAAGTTATAAAGCAAAATTTCTGCCAAAATTATATCGAATATGCCCCAATTTTTTTTTAAAAAAGGGCATTATCAACCAATTATTGTTACCTTCAAATACCTTTTTAATGGCTTTCTCACTTTAAAATCCCCATCATGCCCGAAAGAAAAATTGCCGCTCCGTTTTATGAAAAACTTTCGTTAGTACTTCTTGGCTTAATCGCGTTGGGCTACCTGGTAATACTGGGTAAGGATTTAATAGACCCAATAGTATTTGGATTTCTGTATTCAATATTACTACTGCCAATCGCAGAGTTCCTCGAAAAACGGCTCCGTTTTCCGCGTACTATATCTTCTGTGTGTTCCATTATTTTATTAATAAGCTTTATCGGTACGATACTATATTTTGTTGGAGCACAAATATCGCGACTGACCGATGACTGGCCGATGCTTAAGAGCCAGGTAAACCAATCGCTCAGGGATCTTTCACAGTGGATACAAAGCGCATTTCATATAAATGCAAGCAGTCAGTTAAAATATGTAGACGATACTGCAAAAAAGATAGAGGCTTCGGGTACTTCTGTGATAGGTGCAACATTCGGAGCGGTATCGTCGGTAATGGTATTCAACGTGTTTTCATTGATATTCACCTTTTTTATGCTGCTTTACAGGAGCTTGCTCATCAGATTCATCGTGTGGGTTTTTAGCGACGAGCATTCGGCTATTGTACACGACATCGTAGAAAATGTTCAAAAAATTTTGAGGCAGTACATACTTGGCTTATTGCTGGAGATGCTGGTGGTGGCGAGTTTGGCTTGTACCGTATTTTGGATAATTGGTGTAAAATACGCGGTATTGATGGGTATCCTTATTGGTTTGTTTAACCTGATACCATATCTCGGTATTTTTACGGCCCTTTTTTTAAGCAGCGTTATAACCTTTGCCACCGGCAGTATTCAAAACACAATTCTGGTGGCATTTACGGTGCTAATTATTCATGAAATTGACACTAATTTTTTATTGCCCACTATTGTCGGTTCAAAGGTAAAACTGAATGCACTTGTAACATTCATTGGGGTTATTTTAGGCGAAATGATATGGGGATTATCAGGCATGTTTTTATCTATTCCAATTTTGGCTATAATGAAAATTATATTCGACCGCGTTGACAGCCTGAAACCATGGGGATATTTATTGGGTGGTGGAGAGAAAAAAACGAAAGCAAAAACAAAACGAATGACACCAAGGGAGGTGGATCAAGCGTAAAAGAGGCTGAAAGCAGAAAGCGTAAAGCAAAAAGCGTTCAAAAGGCTTTGCGCTTTCTGCTTTCAGCTATGATGGCCTTTAGCCCATCATATGCAGCACCCTAACGTAAATAGCAATACCATAAATCGTTAGTATCACTGTATTCAATACCAGGAGCCAGTTTAAATCTGTTTCCTTGAATTTTTTGACGGCACCGATAATTAGCAGGGTGACGAATGAAATGATCAGAATAGCCGGGAATATCATTTCCCATTTATGGCGAAAAGCTAAATAGATATTTTTCAGTTTGTTCTGATCGCCCATAAAAAACGGAGGAACCAGCGCCATAAGCAACAATAAAAAGAAAAGTCGGATAACAATTTTTGTTACGATTCTGCTTGTTTTCATAAGCGGCAAAAATAAATAAAATCCGCCTTAATGATCGTCCAGGATGTCAATGCAGTTTTGGTTTAACGTTTTTAACCTGGTATCCAGGCTATTTAATCCGTTTGTATCCTTAATATTTTTGTAAAGCAGTTTAATTATTGTCAGCGTTTCATCGCTTGGATCGCAGGCCTGGGCTTTTTCTAAATGCGGCAACGTTTTTCTAACAGCCTTTTCATAGCTCGCTGCAAGTTTATCGTTTAATGCCTTGTCGGTTTGAGCTGCGTTTAATTTCTTTTCAATGGCTTTTACATCATCGAGGTATAAATAGCCCAATGCCCGGTGTACCACATAATAATCGGGTACGGCAGCAGCTACTTTTTCGTAGTAAGGCAAAGCTTTGCCTGGCTGGTCATTATCTTCATACATCTTACCTACCGAAAAATAGAAGTTTATCCGCGCTTTTTCAGGGAGCTTATTCGCATTCGGAATAATTTCGTTGCCAAGTTCCGTTATCTTATCCTGTTCGCCCTGTAAACGGGCAAGGTTAAAGTCAAGGTATTTATTGTAAACAGAATCAGCGGCAGATTGGGCGAAAGCTACCCGGCTAACAAAGAGTATCGATAGTATTAAAAAAGTTTTCTTAGACATAAGAGTGGTCGCCGTCAAATATAATCAGTGTAAGCATTTCAATGCTATGTATAGCAAACACTTTTAAATTCGCGCTTCGTTTAAACGGATGATCGTCCAATTCAGTATGTGATATCACGCTGCGTCATGAAAAATTACTCCCAGGGTATAACGCCTGCCTTCGGTAAGCTCGCTAACCCCATGTTTCATATTTACCCGGTAATAGCCCTTGGTCCCCTTAACGGGCCTGAAATTGGTCGTAAACAGCAGCATGTCGCCTTTGCTGGGTTTGAGTACAATAGCTTTTGATTGTGCTCTCGGCCTTTGTTCTATCAAAACAAATTCCCCTCCCTCGTAATCCTCACCCGGTTCGTTTAAAAATAGAACTGCCTGCATGGGGAAGTAAACCTCGCCATACAAATCCTGGTGAAGTGTGTTGTATCCGCCTTTTCCATATTGTAATACCAACGGCGTTGGCCTTGTTTGATTTTTTTCATGGCAATGCTCAAGCAACTGACCCAAACTATCGGGGAAATGCTGATCAATATTCAATACGCGCATCCAGTTATTGGCAATTGGGGCAAGTTGGGGATAAATGTTTTCGCGCAACTGCTGAATCAGATTAGGCAGTGGATATTGATAATATTTGTACTCTCCCAAGCCGAACCGGTACCGCTCCATATTGATGGTTTTGCGGTAAAGTGATTCATTTTTGTATTGAGATATGAATTGATCACACTCTTCACCGGTTAAAATTTTTGATATGCAGGCATAACCCTTTTCGTTCATATCGGCAGTGATCCCGTCCCAATTTAACAGGTCAATTCTTTGTTGTATTTCCATATGCTTAAGCCGACTGATCTAATGTTGCCGCCTCCCAACCAATAATTGCTGACTTACGGGTAGCACCCCAATGATATTGGCCGAATTCGCCGGTTGATTTGATTACCCTGTGGCAAGGGATTAAAAAAGCAACGGGATTATCACCCACCGCACTCCCTACCGCCCGGCTGGCAGTTGGCTGGTGAATTTCTTTCGCAATAGCTGAATAGGTAGACAAGCCACCAACTGGAATATTAAGTAAGGCTTCCCAAACCTTAAGCTGGAAACTTGTCCCCTTTAAATGAAGCTTAATAGCTGATAGTTGCGACCAGTCTTTTTTAAAGATAAATAAAGCATTTTGCTGGGCGACATCAACCATTTGACTATGAGTAGCGTTCGGAAATTGGGCAACCAGGCTGTTGAAAGCTTCGGTTCTGTCATCGGCAAATGCCATATAGCAAATTCCTTTTGGTGTTGACGCAACTATTATATCTCCGAAAGGGCTCTCGGCAAAACTATAATTGATAGCAAGCGCTTTACCGCCATTTTTATATTCGGCAGGCGTCATACCTTCAATATTCATAAACAGGTCGTGTAAACGACCGGTTCCTGAAAGCCCGGTTTCAAATGCGGTATCAAACAGTGTAGCTTGTTTCTCTTTTAATACGCTTTTGGCGTAATCCAAAGTAAGAAATTGAAGAAACTTTTTAGGGCTTATGCCAGCCCAATCGGTAAACAGCCGCTGAAAATGGAAGGGGCTTAAGTTTACTTTCTCAGCAACCTCATCCAGGTTGGGTTGTTCTTTAAAATTGAGCTTTATGTAATTGATCGCTTCTTCAATGCGATGATAATTTATATTTTCCTGTGTGCTCATGATATTAATATTTATAGAACAAATGTACCTACGAACCGCAGGCTGTAAAACCCGGAACTTGCTGTGTTTGGTTGTTGGTTGATTAAGTTGATTATGTGAATGGTTGATTAAGTTAAAACGAATCAAAAAACAACCGCTCACCTAATCAACCAACCTACACCCTTTAAAAAAATCCCATATCATCTGGCAAGCATTTATATTATGCGAAACAGTGCCTATTAAAAATTTAGGCAGGTATTGTGCGCCCCCCGGCCAGGTGTGGCCTCCGTTAGTTATAGTATAGCCAATAACTTTTTTTCCGTTGGCCGGATTTGTATATTCTTCTTTTATTATAGTGGTGCCGTCATTGGCTGCATCGGGTAGATTGGTGATTACTGGCTTGTTGTCGCAAAGGTCGGCATCAGCCCAAAGTTTTAAAACCGCATCGTGACTATAAATTTCTCCACCCGCGCCTTTCATTGTCCCACCGTTATAAGGCACCAGCGGATCCCTCGTTCCTTGTATGTACATGATAGGGATAGATCGCTGCGGATGATAATCCATGTTTTTATCCATCGATGCCGCTACTATTGCAACAGCTGCAATTTTGTTGCTCAATTCGCAAGCTATTCGCGACGACATAAAACCGCCGTTCGACATCCCTGTAACGTAAACCATACCCGCATCGCCATGATAGGTGTTGATGATGTAAGTAATCAATTGATCTATAAATTTAATATCATTAATTCCTTTTTTCTGTGCTGGCGTGGGCCTGCCATCGTTCCAACTCTTGTCGATCCCATCAGGACATACAATAATGAATTTCTCTTTTTCAGCAAGCGGCCTGAAGTCGGCAAAATCCATCATCCCTTTCCCCGTACCAAGTCTCCCATGTAATGAAATAACAACGGGAAGTTCGTCGGTTGCTTTTGTTAAAGAAGGGATATAGATGATAAATTGGCGTTTGATGCCGTCAACAGTAATTTGCGCTGTTTTTTGCTGTGGCTGGGCCGACACGGTTAAGGCAAAAAGTGCGAGCGCGAATAATATGAGGACCTTCATAGGTAAATATTACTGGTTAAAAATTTGATAAGAAAACATAATACGGATTAAACCATTAAAAGATATAGTAGTCAAATCAAAACATGTTCTTAAATATTTGTAATTTGGTTTAATTAAATAACACAATTCTACTCATTCTACCAACATTATGATCTTTAAAAATACCATCAGCTGGTTCGAAATTCCATCAACCGACATCAACCGGGCACAGAAATTTTACGAGACTATATTTGACATCAAGATGTATCCTATGGATATGCCCCAATTACAAATGCGGACATTTCCAATAGAAGACCCAATGACGGGTATTGGTGGCGCTATTTGTTGTAGCGGAGATTTTTATAAACCATCTGCCGAAAGCGGCCCGGTGGTTTATCTGAACGCAAACCCGGACGTACAAAACGTCCTTGATAAAATTGAAGCTGCAGGAGGTAAAATCATTTTACCAAAAACCCAGATATCACCGGAGCACGGTCACATGGCGGTATTTTTAGATTCGGAAGGAAACAGGATTGCCTTGCATTCCGTGCCACCTTCTCAATAAATTTTTTTTAATGAAATCACTCATATAATTTTTATTTTTCGCAAATCGCTACATCTGAATTTAATAAATCAAAAACCATGAAGAAGTTTTTTACTCTATTTTTAATTGCATCAGGTATTTGTACCGCATCTTACGCACAATATTACGCTCAAGGCCACGCACTAGCACGACCCAAGCCCGAAATCGGCATTGATTTTGGCTATAACGGCGCCTGGGTATTTCAACCATACGATTATTACGGAAGTCCGGGTATCAGCGGATTTAACGCCGGTATCTCCTTAGATTATCCCCTGGCACCCTTTTGGAGCGTTAAAGTAAAAGCCATTTACGACCAAAAAGGCTGGGCTGACGGTTACCTGGTTGATAACAATGGAAATGTATTTAATGGAGTTGATTTCAGATTGCACTATATAACCGTTCCGGTGATGGCAAACTGGCATTTTGGGCAGGTATTTTACATGAATTTTGGCCCTTATATAGGATTTTTGGTTGATGCCACTACCATTGGCGGCGCTAACGTAAAAGATAATTTCAATACTGTAGACGGTGGATTTGCTTTCGGTGTAGGTGTTAAGTTTCCGATTAGCAAAGCCGCCAAGCTGTTTTTTGAATATGACAGCCAGGCCGGATTGGGTAACATAACAACAGATTATCAGGGCGATGCCCTGTACAATTTCCGCTATAGTTTCAATTTAGGAGTTAGTTTTCCTATAAAATAACCTCGGTTCCGGACAAAGAGTTACTATGCCTCACCCAACCCTCTCCAAAGGAGAGGGCTCCTAAAATAAGCAAGTTTCTACAAGAGTGAAGTTTAAGTCCTCTCCTTTGGAGAGGATTATTCATAACATTATTTGTTTTTAAGGCATTCATGAGGGCTTTGCCGTTTAGGTGAGGCAAATAACGATCATTAACCCCAGCCATTCTTTTTAAGGGAGGGTTGGGCTTAATATATTTTTCTCATCTTAACTATACCTATTAGTTCGCCGTCAGGCAGGGCGGCATCAATCCTTTCAATAACTTCATATTCCATTGCCAGGTAAAGTGGCACGCCGGATAAGGTAGCGCCCAATTCAAAACTGGTAAAGCCATTTTCCCTCGCAGTTGTTTCGCACACGTTGATGATGTGGCGTCCCACACCTTGCCGTGCATAGTCGGGATGAACAAAAAAAGCGCGTATCCTCGCCGCATCAATCTTAGGGTCGAGCAATGGGTCTCCAATTTCTTTGTGCTGGTCGCCGCCATAAAGCGTATTGCGTTTACTCCAGCCGCCGCACCCAACAATAGCATCTCCAATCATGGCAACATAATAGGTGCCATCGGTCACCAACTGGGTATCCACACCGAAAATATATTTTATGGAGCTCTCAATCTGGCTGGAAGAATAATAGGCGGCACTTAGTCCACGAACGGATAAAGCAATCATTTTATTTAATTGAGGAATGTCATCGAAAGTGGCGATGCGTGTAGTAATTGTCATTTTTTATTGACGTAAAACTAAAATAAAACACTTAATCTTTAATCAAATTAATATAACCGTATCATAGACTCAAAGTATTGAGTCTCTACAACCCCAAAATGAATACTAGTTAATAATGACATTCCAACTTTCCAACATTTCAACCTTCCAACAATTGCTCTACAAAAAAATCCGAAATCTAAAATCCCAATTCCCAAATCAAAACGCTATCTTTGCCCATGCAAGAAAAAATCCTCATTCTTGACTTTGGTTCGCAATTCACCCAGCTTATTGCGCGCCGTGTCAGGGAGCTCAATATTTACTGCGAGATCCATCCCTTTAATCATTTCCCCGAACCAGACAGCAGCGTAAAAGGAATTATCCTTTCGGGAAGCCCTTATTCGGTACGGCAGGGTGATGCCCCGCATTTTGATTTCGCAAAGTTTCATGGTAAGCTACCCATTTTAGGCGTTTGCTATGGTGCTCAACACATCGCCCATTTTAACGGCGGCGAGGTATTGCCCTCAAGTACCCGCGAATATGGCCGCGCCAATTTGAATTATATTAATGATAAAAATCCGCTGTTCAGGCTTATTTTGCCGGGTTCACAGGTTTGGATGTCGCACGCAGATACCATTGCCAGCATAGGCGGAAACTTTGAAGTGATTGCCAGCACCGATACGGTTAAGATAGCAGCTTACCAGGTTACTGGTACCCAAACATATGGTATACAATTCCATCCTGAGGTTACGCATAGTGCCGACGGCAAACAATTGCTGTTCAATTTTTTGGTAGATATTTGTGGTTGCAAGCAGGATTGGACACCGGATTCATTTATAGATACAACTATCGCTGCCCTAAAAGAAAAGCTTGGTAATGACAAGGTGGTATTAGGTCTTTCAGGTGGGGTTGACTCATCCGTAGCCGCAGTTTTGCTGCACCACGCCATCGGTAAAAACCTTCATTGCATATTTGTCGATAACGGCTTGCTGCGCAAGGACGAATATCAATCAGTATTGGACTCATACCAACATATGGGTTTGAATATTAAAGGCATTAATGCCAAACAACGTTTTTACGATGCGTTGGCAGGATTAACCGACCCGGAAAAGAAGCGTAAAGCCATTGGCCGCGTATTCATCGAAGTTTTTGATGATGCCGCCCACGAGGTAAAAGATGTGAAGTGGCTTGGCCAGGGAACCATTTATCCTGATGTTATTGAGTCTGTGTCAGTGAAAGGGCCATCAGCAACCATAAAATCGCACCACAACGTCGGTGGCCTCCCTGATTTTATGAAGTTAAAGGTAGTTGAACCGTTAAATACCTTGTTTAAAGACGAAGTGCGCAGGGTTGGTAAAGCTTTGGGCATTGATCCGAATATTTTAGGTCGCCATCCTTTTCCTGGTCCTGGTTTGGCTATCAGGATACTTGGCGAAGTTACCCCGGAAAAAGTTCATATATTGCAGGAGGCAGATGCGATTTATATCAACAATTTGCGTGCTGCCGGTGTTTATGATAATGTTTGGCAGGCAGGTTCTATATTTTTGCCGGTACAGTCGGTTGGTGTGATGGGCGATGAGCGTACTTATGAGAATGTGATCTGTTTGCGCGCGGTGGAGTCATTGGACGGGATGACGGCGGATTGGTGCCATTTGCCCTATGACCTGCTGGCAAAAATATCAAACGAAATTATTAACAATGTAAAAGGAATAAACAGGGTTGTATATGATATCAGTTCCAAACCGCCCGCTACTATTGAGTGGGAGTAAGTGGTTTTTATTTTCAGGAATACTTTTACTGATTATAGCAGCCTGTTCGCCAAAAGTGGTGCCGGTTGCCGTACAACCAAAAAAAGTGCCGGAAAAGCCAATTGTGAGTTCCCCGCCCGTTGTAAAGAAACCGGTTGAACCCAAGGTATCAACCATATCACTGTTGTTGCCCTTTGGCCTCGACCACTTGCAGCCCGGATCATCTTATACTACAGTTAGTTTAAGGGAGGCTGATATTGCACTCGACTATTACAAAGGTTTTAAACTGGCGCTCGACTCATTGAGCGGGCAGGGTTATAACTATAAGTTGCTGGTATTTGATACCAAAGGAGATAAGGCGCAATCGCATAGCCTTGCTACCAACCCGGCAGTACGTACCAGCGATTTGATTATAGGCCCGGTATTCCCGGATGATCTGAAAGAGTTTACCGGTATCTACGCCAATCAGCGACAACCTATCGTTTCACCGCTTTCGGCGGCATCGCCGGCTACATTCAAGAGCCAGGAACTCATTACTGCTATTCCACCTCTTGAATATCATGCATTGAGTGCAGCAACTTATATCAACAACCGTATAAAGCCAAAAAAGATATTTATTCTTAAATCCGGGTTTAGCGAAGAAAATGACTATATCATTCCTTTTAAAAAAGCCATAGACAGTTTAAGCAATAAACAAATAAAAGTGATCGCCATAACAGTTGTTCACGGTCAGTTAAATTCGCTGGTGCCACAGCTTTCGGTTACCGGGCAGAATGTTTTTATCGTACCTGCAACAAACCAGCGTTTTTTAACGGTAACACTAAATACGCTGGATTCCCTGGCTCAGAGTTACCCGGTTACCTTATTTGGACATCCGAGCTGGAAAAAATTCCAATTCTTAAAAGCAGATTTACTTCAAAGGCTAAATACACATATAACTTCAACTGACCAGGTTGACTATAAAGCAACTAACACCGTAACGTTTATGCGCAGCTACCGTGCAGCTTATAATACCGAAGCTACCGGCTACGCCATTAAAGGTTTTGATGAAGGCCTATATTTAGGCCAATTGCTGGCGACGGATAACCTCAAAAATATAACACAAACAAACTTTAGCGGGCTCGATAATAGTTTTCGTTTTCAAAAAATTGCTGGTTTAGGATGGGTGAATACCCATGTAGATATTTTTAAATATGCTAATTTTGACCTAAAGAAGGTAGAATGAAGGCAATAAACCAGCTAAAAACGTTTCAGCGAATTTTGGATGAATATCCGGCCGAAACGCCACTAAGCAAGTTTTTACCCGGGTTTTATCGTCAAAATAAACAAATGGGCTCAACTGACAGGCGTATTGCCAACAGGTTGATCTATAATTATTTCCGCCTGGGCAAGGCGCTGCTGAACATACCCCAACAGGAACGACTCTTTATAGCTGAGTTTTTATGCAATACACAACTAAATTCATTTTTACAGCATTTTAAGCCAGAATGGGCATTGTGCGTTGGCTTTACTATCGATGAAAAGCTGAATATGGTAAAAGCCGCTTACCCTGATTTCAAACTCGAAGATGTATTTCCCTGGACAAAACAAATGTCAGCAGATATTGACAAGAAGGCATTTTTGAAATCATTTTTTATACAGCCCGATCTTTTTATTCGTGTACACAAAGGGTTTGAATTACAGATAAAAGCCGCCTTGGCTGCTGCCGAAGTTGTGTACAAGGACGAAGGCAATGGTTGCTTATCCTTACCCAACGGTACCCGGTTGGAAACTGTATTTCCTAACCAACACTCCTACGAGGTGCAGGACCTGTCATCTCAACAAACCGCACAATATTTTAAACCGCAAAAGTGGGAGAACTGGTGGGATGCGTGTGCAGCTTCGGGCGGAAAGTCATTATTATTGTATGATCTGGAGCCGACCGTAAAACTGGTGGTATCAGATATCCGCGAATCTATCCTCAGCAATCTCGATGAACGCTTTCAGCAGGCCGGTTTACGCAAATACCAGGTAAAGCTTCTCGATCTTACCCAAAACCCCGATTCGGTTTTACACGATTACGCTTTTGATGGGATCATTCTCGATGCCCCTTGCAGCGGCTCTGGTACCTGGGGGCGTACTCCCGAAATGATAAGTCAGTTTGATGAACATAAAATAGAATTTTTTCAGCGCCTGCAGAAAGACATCACCCGCAACGTTGTTAAATACCTGAAGCCCGGCAAGCCGCTGATTTATATTACCTGTTCCGCGTTTAAAGCGGAAAATGAAGATGTGGTAAATTTTATCGTAAAAGAACTGGGGCTAAAACTAGAGGAGCAAAAAGTTCTAAAGGGGTATGATGGTAAGGCGGATACGATGTTTGTAAGTAGGCTGAGCCCCCCAGCCCCCTGAAGGGGGAGCTTTTGATTATTTCGAAGTGCGCCATCGGCGCAAAATATCGGTAACCACAACGAAAAAACATCTAGCGTGCCATAGGTACGCAACATAGCCAGCGTGCAATACGGTGGGTTCCATACCTACGGCATGGAATTTCTATTTGTCTATTTTTTTTCTACCGAGATTTCACCCCGATGGGGTCTTGTAAAAATTTTAGTAGAAAATTTTTATAACCCGTTCTTTATCGCTAATTATAATTAAACAATAGTATAACTGCACATCCGCAAATTAAAAACTCCCCCATTAGGGGGCTGGGGGCTAAAGATGTGTGTTACTCCTAAACAGCTTTATCGCTATAGCCAATAAAATTATACCAAAAGCTTTCCGTAATATGCTGAGGCCTGTTTTACCCAGCAGCTTTTCAATCCATTTTACGTTTTTTAATACCAGGTACACAAACAGCGTGTTGAGTATTATTCCAATTACGATATTATTGGTTTGATATTGCGTTTTAAGGGATAGCAGGGTAGTCATGGTGCCTGCGCCTGCAATAAGCGGGAAGGCAAGCGGAACTATCGAGACCGTTTCGGGCATCTCTTCCTTGAAAAATTTAATGCCCAGGATCATTTCCATCGCGATAATAAAGATTACCAGCGAACCGGCAATAGCGAATGAGGCTATATCAAGCCCTATGATAGATAATAATTCGTCGCCGCCAAATAAAAAACCAATCATTATAACCAGGACGGCGATACTTGCCTTTTCCGATTGAATGTGCCCCGCGCGCTGCCTCATCTCTATAATTACCGGCGTGGCGCCCAAAATATCGATGATCGCGAAAAGAATCATTGTAACGGAGAGGATCTCTCTGAAAATAAATGGCTGCATGGTTTTAAGGCGTTATGTAAATTACTCTAATATCGCATATTTTACTCACCCAATCTACGCTTCGCTGGATCACCCTCTCTTTTGCAGGCAAAAAAAATGGTGAAAATTGAAGCTACCCTCTTTACGACTTGTCGTAGAGAGGGTAGACAAGCGCAGCGTAGTCGGGGTGAGTAAATTGCCCGCATGGCAAGTATACTTGATCCCTGTTCTACTCTTTTGACTTCAATCTAAAACAAAGCAAAAATGCAACTAAAATATAAAAAGACGATAAAAAGAATATAGTATGTACGGAGAGCGCTGCTGCTACACCCGCCGTTATTGGCCCCAGCGTTTGGCCGATAGAAGCATATGACTGATTGATACCCAGTATTTTGCCCTGTTCGGTTTGCTGGATGTTATCGGCAATTGTAGCATTGAGCATGGGATTGCGCAAACCATTAAACAGTCCATAAACACAGAGGCATATTGCAAATGGAATTATAGCTGTAATAAAGCCCGATACAAACATCGCAGCAAAACATAATATAGTAGACACCAATAGTATTACAGCTTTGGACGAAAATATTTTTATAAAAAACGGAACGCTCAGTTGCATAACGATGCCGCAAATTCCAAACCCAGCAAGGAAGATTCCCATGGTAACCGGGCTTATCTTCAATATATCCACGCTAAAGGTTTGAAAACCAATGACCATGGTAAATTGCGCCATGGTGAGCAGAAAACCAATGGAAACGGCTGTGCCGATTGTGGGGCGTTTTAAAGTTGTAATCAGCGTTTTAAATTTGAACCTGTCCTTATGGTTCATTCTCGTTTCTTTGTCGGTGGGATTGGTTTCTTTTAATAGGAATGCAGCACAAAGAGTTCCGATCAATGAAATGCCCGCTGCAAAAAAGAACGGCGCCTGCGGGCTCAGCGCCGTGAATGATCCTCCCACCAAAGGTCCTATCACAAACCCAAACGCAAATGCTGACCCTAAAATTCCAAACCGCTTGGCCCTGTTTTGGGGCGTTGCCGTGTCGGCCACCATGGCTTGCGCAACAGACACATTGCCGCCTGTTAAACCATCTAATATTCTCGCTGCAAACAATACCCACAAGCTGCCCGCTTCTGCAAAAAGCAAAAAAGAAATGCAGGTACCTGCGAGGCTGATCACGAGCAAGGGCTTGCGACCCCATTTGTCAGAAAGTGAACCCAATATTGGGGTTGCGAAAAACTGGGCGATTGAAAACGACGCAGTTAGTATCCCCAGTGTCGTGCCGGTAAGCCCGAATGTTTTACCATAGGTATAAAGCACCGGCACAATAATGCCAAATCCAAGCGAATTGATTACGCATACCAGTACTAATATCCAGAGGTTTTTATCGGTCTTCATGGGCAGATTTATCCGATTAATGTCGCCTCACCTAGACGGCGTAGCCCTCACTCGTCCTCTCAACAGGAGAGGACTTGAACTTCACTCTTTTCTAAACCCTCTTCTTTGGAGAGGGCAGGGTGAGGCAAATATTGTATCAACAAAAAAGGTTCTGACAATTCAGAACCTTTTTTGTTACAAGTATTTTCAAGATAACAATAATGTTACTCAACTAATGTTGGATTGCCCGGGTTATCCGGTATCTCAACCTTGCCATGGCGTACATGCGATTTTTTGATCGAGTAGGTGAAGTAAATGGTAAATCCTATCAACAGCCAAATAATAAGCCTGGCCCAGTTTTCGATCCCTTCAGAAGCGATCATAGCCAAACAGATAAGCGCGCCAAGCGGACAAACTATTTTATACCACGGAGTTTTAAACGGACGAACCAGTCCAGGATCGGTACCGCGCAATATAAAAATGCCAAAACAAACCAGTACAAACGCAAACAGTGTACCTATGCTTACCATGTCACCCACTATTCTGTCAGGAATAAATCCCGCGAATATGGAAACAAATACAAAAAACAACCATTGCGATTTATACGGTGTACGGAATTTCGGGTGAAGTTTTGAAAAGATAGGAGGTATTAATCCATCTTTGCTCATGGTGTAAAATACCCGGGTTTGCCCTAAAAGCATTACCAGTATCACCGATGAAAAACCTGCAAGGATGGCAACGGTTACCAAAGAGGCCAGCCAACCGTAACCAGGCATAAATTGAGTGATGGCATAAGTAACAGATGCTTCTTTACCTTTGATTAAAAAGTCTTTATAAGGAGCTAAACCTGTTAAAACGTGCGAAAACAAAATATATAATATGGTACAAAATGCAAGCGATATTAAAATACCTTTAGGCATATCACGCTGCGGGTTTTTAGCTTCCTGAGCGGCGGTTGAAACAGCATCGAAACCGATAAAAGCAAAAAACACAACACTTGCACCGCGCAACACGCCAAGCCATCCATGGTTAAAGGTGGCGCCATAATCAACAGTGCCTGTGCTGGTTTTTACAGATCCTGCATCAGCCGGTATTAAATAAGGGGTATGATTTGCCGGATTAATGAAGTGCCAACCTAAAGCGATGATCATTAAAACGATGGCAACTTTAATGATTACTATTATGTTATTTACGGCAGCCGATTCGGCGGTACCGCGGATCAGCAGCATGGATAACAGGAATACTATAAAAATAGCGGGAAGATTGATGAAACCATGCCCATGAGCTTCATTTATATACAGGCCGGTAGTTGATATATTGGTTTCCCAGGGCGCATGCGACCAGACAAACGGTATATGAAAATGAAAGAATGTATTTAAAAATTCATTAAAATATTGCGACCAGCCAATAGCCACAGTCGCGGCACCCAAAGCGTATTCAAGCACCAAATCCCAGCCAATTATCCAGGCAATAAATTCGCCCATGGTAGCATATGAATAGGTGTAGGCCGAACCTGCAATTGGTATCATACTTGCAAACTCAGCATAGCACAATCCGGCAAGTGCGCAGCCCGAGGCGGCTATAAGGAATGAGATAGTAACCGCTGGCCCGGCATGTTCGCCGGCGGCCGCTGCTGTGCGGACAAAGATACCTGCACCGATAATTGCTCCAATACCCAATGCTATGAGAGAGCCAACGCCCAGCGTTCTCTTTAGCGTCTTTTCCGTCTCTTTAGAAGCAGCCATCAGCTGCGCTATAGGTTTCTTAATAAATAACTTCATTTTTAAATAATAGGGTCAGTTTTAGTAATTAAAATCACGTTTGCCCAAACGTACTTAAATTTATTTAAAACATAAAATACAGAATGTAACAATGGGACAATGAAGGATTTCCCAATTAAAGTTTGGGAACTTCGCCTCACCCTGCCCTCTCCAAAGGAGAGGGTTCTAGCGTCGTTTTTTTAAAGTCCTCTCCTTTTGGAGAGGATTTAGGTGAGGCATTTATTCTTTTATTTATTTCCTATATAATTGTATACTTGTTTTGCATGAAGAAACTCTTAACCAACCTGAATTTCCAGGTAATTACCGGTATTATATTGGGCATCCTTGTCGGCTTTTGTTTTAAGTCGTTCGGGCCAACGGCAAAGCTAATCAGCCAAACATTCATCAGCCTCATTACAATGCTTATAGCACCCATTATCTTTTTCACGATAGTATTGGGAATAGCCGGGATGAGCGATATGAAAAAGGTAGGCAGGGTAGGAGGGAAAGCATTATTATATTTTGAGATTGTAAGCACATTTGCGCTGGTGATAGGTGTTATTGTTGCCAATATACTGAGGCCCGGCGATGGTTTTATAAACAAAGTTGCAGCGGATTCTTCCAAGCTTGCCGTATACCAGAAAGCCGCGGCAGATATGCACTGGAGCGATTTTTTAGCACACATTGTTCCCGGCAATATATTTGATGCCTTTTCAAGGGGCGATATTTTACAGATCTTATTTTTTGCCATATTATTTGGCTTTGGCCTGAGCCATATGGGCGAGTCGGGTCAGCAGGTGATCAGTTTGTTTGAAAAGCTATCAAAGGTATTTTTCAATATCATGCGCATGGTTATGCGGGTTGCGCCGATAGGCGCTTTCGGCGGCATGGCCTTTACTATAAGCACTTATGGCATCGATACGCTTAAGCCACTGGCTTCGCTGATGGGTGCGGTTTATTTAACCATGTTCCTGTTTATTTTTGTGGCGCTTAACATTATTTGCCGGTTGTATAAATTCAGTCTTTGGCATTATCTTAAATTTATAAAAGAAGAGATATTGATTGTATGGGGCACTTCATCGTCCGAATCCGTATTGCCGGCTATGATGGATAAAATGGAGAAGTTCGGCTGTTCAAAATCAGTAGTAGGGCTGGTTATTCCAGCAGGCTATTCTTTTAATTTGGATGGAACGACCATCTACTTATCTATGTCGGTCATTTTTTTGGCGCAGGTGTTTCATATTCCGCTTACGCTGATGCAGCAAATTACTATCATTGGCATATTAATGATCACCTCCAAAGGTGCCGCTGGTGTAACCGGCAGCGGCTTTATAATCTTAACCTCGACACTTGCTGCTATAAAGATAATCCCGGCTGAAGGTGTCGCTATATTGCTGGGAGTAGACAGGTTTATGTCGGAAGCAAGGGCTATCACTAATATGATTGGAAACGGGATTGCAACTGTTGTGATTGCGAAGAGTGAAGGGGAGTTTAGCCCCCCAGCCCCCTGAAGGGGGAGTTTTTGAATTGCAGACCGGCAATTAAAATCTATTGTAAAAATATTCCTCCTTTAGGGGGCAAGGGGGTTTGACATTCAATCAAAAACTTTAGCTTTGCCCTACAAAATCAAAAATCAATGAGCGTTCTCGTAAATAAAGATTCCAAAGTAATAGTTCAGGGTTTTACAGGTAACGAAGGCACTTACCATGCTTCGCAGATGATTGAATATGGTACACAGCTTGTTGGCGGTGTTACCCCCGGTAAAGGCGGTCAGCTGCACTTAGACAAGCCGGTTTTTAACACGGTACAGGAAGCTGTTAAAGCTACCGGCGCTGATGTATCCATCATTTTCGTACCCCCTGCTTTTGCTGCCGATGCAATTATGGAAGCTGCTGAAGCTGGTATCAAAGTTATTGTATGTATCACTGAAGGTATCCCAACAAAGGATATGATCATGGTTAAAGAATATTTAGTTGGCAGGGACTCACGTTTGATTGGTCCGAACTGTCCTGGTATTATCACGGCCGACGAAAGCAAAATCGGCATTATGCCAGGCTTTATCTTCAGAAAAGGTAATGTTGGCGTTGTTTCAAAGTCAGGAACGTTAACTTACGAAGCTGTTGACCAGGTGGTAAAAGCCGGTTTAGGTATCACCACAGCGATAGGCATTGGTGGCGACCCGATAATCGGTACGCCAACTAAAGAAGCAGTAGAATTGTTGATGAACGATCCCGAAACGCACGGCATCATTATGATAGGTGAAATTGGCGGTGGCATGGAAGCAGAAGCTGCACGCTGGATAAAAGCAAACGGAACCAAACCGGTAGTAGGCTTTATTGCCGGCCAAACAGCGCCTCCGGGTCGTAGAATGGGTCATGCTGGTGCAATTGTAGGCGGTGCTGATGATACAGCAGCTGCTAAAATGAAAATTATGCGCGAGTGCGGTATCCGTGTTGTTGAATCACCAGCCGAAATTGGTGCTGCAATGGCGGAGGAACTGGCGAAGTTAGCTTAAAGCTAAAAGGCGAAAGCTTAAAGGTTTTTAGAAAAGGGTTGTCATGGGTAGCCCCGTCGAAGCACGTGCGCAGAGGCCTTTGCCCACATGGTTCGAGAGTCTTACCATGACACCACTCCTTTTTGCTTCCTCTCATTCAAATAAATATCTCTCCTTTTAAATAAGTAGTTGCCTTGCCACTTATCAATACCCTTTCTCCCTTTAATTCGCACCATAATTCACCGCCACGAGCCGATAATTGCAATGCATGTAATTTGTTTTTTCCGAGTTTTGCCGCCCAATAGGGTATAAGGTTACAATGTGCAGAGCCGGTTACGGGATCTTCAGGTATGCCAGCGCCAGGCGCAAAAAAGCGAGATACAAAATCAGCTTTTTTACCACGGGCGGTAACAATTACGCCAACGGTATCCATCTTTGACAAAGCAAAAAAATCAGGCGAAATGTCAAGTATGTCATCTTCAGACTCATATACCAACAAGTAATCTCTTGATCTCAGCACCTCCAACGGTTGTTTTTCGCTTAACGCCGCGGCTAAGCCAATAGGCAGTTCGATGGGAATTGCCGACCTCGACGGAAAATCCATTGTGTATTTATCATTATGCTTTTTTACGTGAAGTGTGCCGGCCTTTACTGTCTCAAAATCTATAGTATCACTATGATGCCCCAACTCCGTAAAAAGAATATGTGCCGAAGCGAGCGTGGCGTGTCCGCAAAGGTCTATCTCATATTCGGGTGTAAACCACCGTAATTTATATCCCGCTTTATTTTTTACAAAAAAGGCGGTTTCAGCGAGGTTGTTTTCTATAGCAATCTTCTGCATTATTTCATCCGGCAGCCATTCGTTCAGCGGACAAATAGCGGCGGGATTGCCGCCAAAAAGTTTATCGGTAAAGGCGTCAGCCTGGTATATAGGGATAGTCATTTTTTTATAGGTAAAAGGTAAAAGGTGAAAGGTAAAAATAGAGGTAAAAGCTGAAAGGTAAAAGGCAAAAGGTTTTGTTATCAACAAATATTAAAAAATACCCGTGTCCTTTCTGATTTTACCTTTTAACCTTTCGCCTTTACTCCATCCACAATACGGAATTTCCAGTATTAAATTCATTTTTCTCCCAGAGTTTATTTCCTGGGTCTATTATCCACCGGCCGTCAATCCTGAACTTATACAAGTATTTACCTGGTTTAAGATAAAGATCGATCGTCCATTCATCGCCTGTATGTTCCATTGTATATCCACGCGGATCCCAGTTGTCAAAAGTTCCGGTTAAAACAACCGTCTTTACGTCGCCAAGCCCTTTTAATTTAAAAGTATGATTAGGCCGAACGGACAAAAAAGAGTTTGTCTGACCTTTTTCCACAGCATAATGCGCATTTACCGGGTCGGTGATCCACTTACCATCAACTATGAACTTATATTGGTAATTGCCGGGTATCAGTATCATCGGCAACACCCACGAATCAATTGTTCGTTTTAAGATTAATTCGTTTGGTTTCCAATCGTTAAAGTCGCCGGCTAAAAAAACATTTTTTGCATTAGCGTATCCTGCAAGTTTAAAATAAACCGTTTCCCCTAAATTTATAACCGAGTTTTCATTACCTGATTCATCTTTTATTTTAACCGGATTTGAAGGATCAGTTATCCATTGTCCATCAACCATAAAACGATAAACATGCATGCCATCGTTTAAATAGAGTTGCTTTTGCCATCCATTCGCCGTTTTGTCCATAACAATCTCGTTGGCATTCCAACCATTGAAATCTCCTGCAACTGCTACCCTGTGCGATGATGCATAACCGGGGAGTTTAAACGTATAATTGTATTTGTAGTAAACAGAATTGGTATTTCCGGCGCCGTCATCAACTACTAATAAATTGTTTGGGTCCGTTGTCCACCTGCCATTAACAATGTATTTATATTCATAAGCTCCTGGTTGAAGTTTTACATCAAGTAACCAACCGCCATCGGTTTTTTTCATAACACCTTTTAATGTGCTCCAATTATTAAAACTCCCGGATAGGAATACCCTTTTGGCTTGCTGAGCGCCGGGAAATATAAACCGTGTAAACCCGGAAGCCAGTTCATAAACCGTCACTTTAGCATATTTGTTAATCCCGTAATTTACCTTTGCAGGGTATCCCGGCTTTCCATTTATCTGTGGTATCCGGGTAGTGATCCAATAGGGTTTACTTTGCAGATCATTGTTCAGATCCATTAATGACCTGTTAAATTCTACCATGCTGTTTTCCTGCCTTGACATGTTCCAACCATCAGCACTTAGCCCTGAAAAATCAGCCCTTGATATTTTTTCTGTGTTTGAACTATCAAGCCCGGCAACTTTAAGTATGCTGTCGAGCTCATTTTTTGACGATTGCAGGTCCATTTGCAGTACCAGCCGGTCGTCGGCGATGATCAGCGTATTGTGTCTTTGGGCAATAGCATTACTCATATTGCCAAGCAATACTAATATGATCACTATATGTCCGTAACGCCTCTTCATTTTATTGGTTAGTGTAAATGTACATTTCAAACTCCTTTTTCACGAAGTTGATAGTGAATATCCCTCTCACAAAAAAGTCGTACCCTAAAACGCCATCAATCGAATGGCCATAGTCTTCTCCCATTTTTTCGAGGTTGGTTAATAAGATACGATTTTTCATAAACATCCTATCACCGATAATTAATTTATCAAACCTGGCGAAAACTACTTCGATGTTTGAACCGCCGACTCCCTTTAATTTTTGACGACCAAGAACCTCCATCGTTTCAGTTAACTTTTTAGATTGACTATAATCAAAAAGGTTTGTTTCGGCGGCTGTATCAAAAGCAAACCATAGGGTGTTATCATTAACCGTACCCTTCAAAAAAATTATATCGTTTAAATAACGAAATGTACTTACCATAAACCGGTCACGAAAAATTCGCTCTGGATCGGGGATATTACCATCCTTATCAAGTTTCTGAATGTAAAGTACATTTCTGAAAAGATCCACCGTAACCGCAAAACTCGTAAACAAACGGGTGCCCAGTAATCCAAGTATTTTGGTGTTTCTTCCGTTTTCAATAGAGGAGAGGTCAGTAACTTCGGCGGTGAGCCTGCTGTATTGCAGATCGAGAATGGAAAAATTATGGACTACGGTTTTAAACGACCCCGATGATGCACCGGTAACACCTATGGCTTCGTCTTCCTCAATTTTTGGAGCGTCCCTAAAATAGGTTTCGTTTAATACAAGGTACGGCGATCCGGTATCAAACACGAAATTGCCTTCGAGAGAATCGACCCTGGCTTCAATGATAATTAAATTGCCTGCCCTTTTTATAGGTACTATAAGGGTTTTAAAATCGCCGTATGGGGGTGGGTCGGGATCAATTGTAGCATTCTTAAAAGTTATGCCGCCAATGGCTGCTCTTTTACTACCCGAAACGCTAAAATTAAGGCAAGCAATCAGGATTAATAAAAGAAAACATAGCTTACGCATCAAATTGCCATTAATAATTAATAGACCATATTTTATGCGGGGATGTTACAGGTTTTTTAAAAAAGGGTATGGAACTCAGAATCAAGAACCAAAAATCGCAAAAAAAAGGCCAAAATTTAAGTCTGAAACTCAAATCCTGGCTCTTGATTCTTAGCTCTTGATTCCCGAATTACCCTAAATACGATTTCAGAATCTTGCTTCGTGAAGTATGACGTAACCGTTGCAGCGCCTTGTCTTTAATCTGCCTTACACGCTCACGTGTGAGGTTGAATTTTTCGCCGATTTCTTCTAAAGACAGCGGATGGTTGGTGCCCAAACCGAAAAACAATACAATTATTTCGCGTTCCCGTTCGGTAAGTGTTGAAAGAGAGCGTTTTATTTCTTCGGATAATGATTCATTGATTAATATTGAATCGGTATTAGGCTCCTGGTTTTCCAGTACATCAAGTAACGTATTCTCTTCACCCTGTACAAATGGCGCATCCATGGACACATGGCGGCCCGAGTTGCTTAAAGTATCTGATATTTTGTCAACAGTGGTTTCAAGCATATCCGCAAGCTCCTCGGGTGAAGGTTCGCGCTCGAACTCTTGCTCAAGTTTTGAAAACGCTTTGCTGATTTTACTTAGTGAACCTACCTGGTTTAGCGGTAAGCGTACAATACGTGATTGCTCGGCAATAGCTTGTAAAATGGATTGGCGGATCCACCATACTGCGTACGATATAAATTTAAAACCCTTGGTTTCGTCAAAGCGTTTGGCGGCTTTAATTAAACCAAGATTGCCTTCATTTATTAAGTCGCCCAAAGTTAAACCCTGGTTTTGGTACTGTTTTGCTACTGAGACCACGAAACGAAGGTTTGTTTTTGTTAAACGTTCTAATGCAGCCTGGTCACCTTCCCTTATCTTTTGAGCTAATATTACTTCTTCTTCGGCTGTTATCAGATCAACTTTACCAATTTCGTGAAGATATTTATCGAGTGATTGTGACTCACGGTTGGTAATGGATTGCGTTATTTTGAGTTGTCTCATTTAATTTATTAACCTCGATTCTTTGTTTTAGAATAGAACGTGCAAAGCTACAAATTTGTTATTAAATATCTAAACCACTTAGGATATTTGAAAAAAAATTATATATTGTCAATTAACAGATTTTCAGCGTCATTTACGCCTGATCTGATCACGTTTATTTATCCGTAAGTTACTACAATTCATTTAACCTAAAAGTTTTATTTAATCTTATTCCTTTTTCTGTTTGCTGTAACGTACAGCACTCATTTACAGGGTCATGCTCCAAAAATAATATATAATCTTTTTCCAATGCCTCGTTTAAAATTACTTTTTTCTCGGTTAGTGTTTGCAGTGGGAACATATCATAGGCCATAACATAGGGGAGTGGTATATGCCCAACCGACGGTAAAAGATCGGCCATGTATAGGATAGACTTTTCCTTATATTTAATAAGCGGGAGCATCATTGCTTCTGTATGTCCATATACAAAGCGGATATTTACGTCGTCAGTAAACTGCATGCCGTCATTCGTTGGTATAAAATTTAGTTGTCCGTTTTCTTTAATTGGTAGGATGTTTTCTTTTAAAAACGAAGCTTTTTCGCGTTCATTGGGGTTCACGGCCCAATCCCAATGTTTTTCGTTGCTCCAGTAAACGGCATTTTTAAAAGCAGGGGCTAATTTTTCATTATCGCGGATAATAGCGCCGCCAACATGATCAAAATGGAGGTGAGTTAAAAACACGTCGGTAATGTCGTCACGATGAAAACCAGCTGCGGCCAGCGAATTATCTAAGTTTGCCGCGCCATGTAAAAAATAATGACTCAGGAATTTTTGATCCTGTTTATCTCCAATCCCGGTGTCGATTAATATCAGCCTGTTGCCATCTTCAATAAGCAAGCAGCGCAGGGCCCAGGTACACAAATTATTTTCGTCGGCAGGGTTGGTTTTATTCCAAATGGATTTGGGCACAACGCCGAACATCGCGCCTCCATCCAGTTTAAAAAAGCCGGTATCTATGGTGTGTAAATTCATTCTTTAGATTAATTTAAGGCAATGCCGCAGAATAAACGGGTCATTGACAATACTTACAAACATAAACTTTTCTGCAATTAAAGGGTAAGGTTTAAGTTTGAACTTTGCATTAATATCGAACCATTTGATTATTAAAAATTTAGTTATATTTATTTCAAACTTAAATTATTAAACCATGCACTTTTCACACATTAATTGGCTGGCTGCCATAGTAGCCGGCGCATCTGCATTTTTAGTAGGTGGTATCTGGTACTCAAAAGCATTATTTGCAAATGCCTGGATGACCGATAGCAAATTAACTATGGATGAAATAAAATCGTCAAGTATGGCTAGAACATTTGGCTTTACGGCACTTTTTTCGCTCATCATGGCTGCAAACCTTGCTTTGTTTCTTTCAGCACCAGAAACGGATGTAGCCAGGGGAACTGCAATCGGTTTTCATGCAGGTATCCTCACCTTTTGCGCTATTGCAATCCACAGTTTGTTTGAGCTCAGGAGCTGGCGGCATATTTTTATTAACGGCGGGTATAGTCTTGTTTCGTTGACCATAATGGGGGCAATTATAGGCGCTTGGCGATAGAAAATTTGCCGCCGTTTTATTCAAACCACAATTAAATTTCAGATTAATATTTCCGTCAGCGCGTCAAATTATTATTAATATTGACCTTTTGTGCTCACGATTAAACTTATGCATTTTATAAATGTCATAACTATAACTGAGCATAAACCGTATTAATAATATTATTATGAAAAGAATATTTTACCTGGGATTTGCAGCCGTAAGTTTTTTAACTTGCTGCACACCAATTGTATATACTGGTTATACACCAACCCCTCCTAACAACCAACCGCAGCCGGTTTATGCCGATGAGCAGCAAACCAGTCAGGTTTTTTACGATGAACTTAGCCCCTACGGCCAATGGATAGATTATCCGGACTATGGTTACGTATGGCAGCCTAATGTTGGTGCCGACTTTAAGCCTTACGTTTCTGACGGACAATGGGTTTATAGTGACTATGGCTGGACATGGGCCTCGGACTATAACTGGGGATGGGCGCCGTTTCACTATGGTCGCTGGTTCCTTGATGACTATTACGGTTGGATGTGGATGCCGGGCGAACAATGGGCGCCCGCATGGGTTACCTGGAGCCAATCGGGCGATTACTATGGTTGGGCCGCTTTACCGCCAAGGGTAAATATTAATGGTGGATGGCATCCGGCCAATAATGATTGGAATTTTGTTTACGCCAGAAACATCAGCGACAGGCATATTAACAATTATGTTGTGCGAAATAATGTCACCGTCATCCATAACACCACAATTATTAATAGTAACACCAGCTATAATAGTGGCAGAAATGCAGTTATATACAACCGGGGACCACGGATTAACGAAGTTGAAACCAGGGGCAATATTAAAGTTCAGCAGTATAAAATAAATGAGAATAAAAGACCTGGACAATCATCGCTATCTAATGATCAGCTTTCGGTATACAGGCCTGCAATCAATTCACCGCAGACTAATACGAAGCCTGTTCCCAGAAACGTAGCGAACTATACCCGCGATAATCATTCAAACCAGCCAAATCAACACTCCGGAAACGGACAAGGATATAACAGGAATCCAAATCAACAGCAAAATCAACCAAACCAACGGCCCGGCAACGGACAAGGGAATAATCAGAATCCCAATCAACAGCAAAATCAACACGATCAAAAGACTGGTTATGGACAAGGGAATAATCAAAATCCCAACCAGCAGCAAAATCAACACGATCAAAAGACTGGTTATGGACAAGGGAACAATCAGAATCCCAACCAACCTCAAAATCAAAATGGTCAAAAGCCCGGCAACGGACAATTGAATAATCCTGATCAACCGCAAAATCAGCCTAGCCAAAAGCCCGGCTATGGACAAGGGAATAATCAGAATCCCAACCAGCAGCAAAATCAACACGATCAAAGGCCGGGCGATGGACAGCCGAATAATCCTGACCAGCAGCAAAACCAACCCAATCAAAAACCTGGTTATGGACAGGGAAACGGCCAAAACCCAAATCAACAACAGAACCAGTCAAACCAAAGGCCTGGCAATGGACAAGGAAATAGCCAAAATCCGAATCAAGAACAGACTCAGCCAAATCAAAGACCGAATAATGGTCAGACTGTGAACCAAAATCCAAATCAACAGCCGAATCAAAGGCCAGGTAACGGGCAAGGGAATAACCAAAATCCGAACCAACAACAGACTCAGCCAAACCAAAGACCGAATAATGGTCAGACTGTTAATCAAAATCCGAATCAGCAACAGAACCAGCCAAATCAAAGGCAGGGCAACGGGCAAGGGAATAATCAAAATCCGAATCAACAGCAGAATCGGCCAGCGCCACAGCAAAGGCCAGCTATCATTATGAATCAACGGCCAGCGCAACCACAACCAAATCAGCCCCAGCGGGTAGATCAGCCCAGACCTGCGGAAAAGCAGCCTGAGCCGCCTAAACCGGAAAAGAAAGATAATTAATGTGGGTTCGGGATAGACTTCCTCCCGCCTCACCCTGCCCTCTCCAAAGGAGAGGGTTCTAAAAGCTTATAAATCATAATCTTCTCATTTGGATAGGATTATGATTTATTATTATTTTTATTAGAGGCATTCATGAAGGCCGGGCCGTTTGGTGAGGCAAATAATCAGACCCGATGATGATCGGCCCGCCATTGTTTAATGGCTTTCTTTGTTACAGCCGGCTATAGCCCTTCCTTCGCAGACCTGTCGACCATTGCAATAAAACCCTATCCTGAACCTTAACCGCAAACTGACGAGTAAACCAAAAAGGAAACATCCCGCAAATACAAAGTAAGGTAATTAAAAAAGGGCTCATGATGCGGTTGCCCACCGCACATTGCAGTCAAATATTTACCAAAGAAACAACGGTGCCTATTACAAGCAAAGAGCCCAATACCAGGTGAAAACCTACTACAAACAGGCTGTGACTTGCATAATCTTTCATAATGCTTAATTATTAATGGGATAATATACAATTATTTGATTTACTGTATGTTAAATTGGATATACATAAATATGAACAAATGCTGAGAAACGGCGTTGTTCTTGGTTAAACGATTTAATATGATGAGTACAGCAATTTCATTCAATAAGACCTTGCAAATAGGTGGCGATCTTACTGTAAACAGGATGGGCTATGGCTCCATGCGTATTACAGGTAAAGGTATTTGGGGGCCACCCAGAGATGAGGACGAGGCTATCGGCGTTTTAAAGCGCGCCATACAGCTTGGCGTAAATTTCATTGATACCGCAGACAGTTATGGGCCGCATATTTCGGAAGAGTTGATAGCAGATGCACTTTATCCGTACCCAACGGGCCTCGTTATTGGAACCAAGGGAGGGCTGTTGCGCAGCGGGCCCGATCAATGGCCTGTAGATGCCAGTCCTGCTCATTTGAGAGAAGCGTTGGAAGGCAGCTTAAAACGTTTAAAGCTGGAGCAGATAGATTTATATCAATTACATCGTGTTGATAACAATGTACCAGCTGAAGAAAGTTTTAAATTCTTAAAAAATGCGCAGAACGAAGGTATGATCAAACATATCGGTCTTTCGGAAGTGGATGTAGACACCATAAAAAAAGCGCAGGAATTTTTTGAGGTAGTATCGGTGCAAAATATGTACAGTGTGGATAACAGGAAATGGGAAAATGTATTGCAGTATTGCAAAGCGCACAATATTGTATTTATACCCTGGTTCCCGCTTAATGCTGGCAATCTGGCCAGTCAGGACAAATTAAAACAAATTGGCGAAAAAAATAATGCTACCGTGCACCAGGTGGCGCTAAACTGGCTGCTGAACCATGCCGACAACATACTGCTGATACCGGGAACATCCAGCATTGCGCATTTGGAGGAAAATATGCGGGCAGCTGATTTAGAACTTAATGAAAATGACATCGGTGAACTGAACGGGATAGTCGCTCAGTAATACCAATTATTTCATAAATAATTTACGTTTAGGTTTAATAAATTGATTGAAAAAACATTGTAACATGTTTTTAATCAGTTTGTTAAACCTTTTTTGTTTTAAACAATCCATGTAACAAAAAGATATGTAAAACGTAAAAAGTAAAAACGAATGATTATGAAAACAGTTAAATTACTACCCCTATTTGTTTTGTTATTGTGTATAATTGCATGTACAAAAAACGGAAACAACCCTAACAGCGTTAATGCTGTTTCAGCTGACGATGCTGCCGACATGGTAGGAAGTTCCCTGGCCTCAAACTACAACGGGCTTGCTACTGTCAGTGATGATATAACTAACACAGGCACTTCTTTAACTGCCAGCTCAATTGCTTCAACCCACGGGTCATCTTTTAATTCTCTTAATGCAAATCTGAATACTATTGCAGCAGCTATTGATAAAAAACATCTTGCCTGCGGACTAATGATCACTGATACAGTTTCACGTCATAGTAGTAGTAATTCTGCGTTGGTAACTTATAGCTACAATTCAATTTATAACTTTACTTTAAATTGCAATAACAGCGTTCCGAGTGATATGACCAGCATATTAGATTATAATGGCAACTTTAGCGGACCAGTTTGGCTATTAGTCGATACAGGCATTACAAATTTTACAGTTACAGGGCTATCGCCGCAAGCAACTGATTTTGTATTAAATGGTGAATACAAACGCCAGGGATCGTTCCACTCGAAAATAGACACCACAAAACACGGTAATCGTACTGTAGATATTGTTGTTACCGGGCTTACGCTTTTAAAACCTGCCCGCACCATTGTAAGTGGTACGGCAACAATTTCTGTAACCGGCTACACGCCTAAAAAAGGTAAATTCACTTTTGACGGTACTTTAGTATTTAAAAGTGATGATACCGCTAATTTAACGATTAACGGAACTGTGTATAGTATCAATCTTGTCACCGGTGTAAAATTGAAAAAGGGATAACACTATCACATTTTTAAATAAAAACAAACCGATAATAACAAAAAACCCGGATAGCTGAGTTATCCGGGTTTTTTTGTAGCCGTTCGTTTGCACGGGAATTTTATCATCCAACATTGGCAACCCTGAATGGTTTTATATCAACCGACTCCCATATTTTTTGAGTAATGTACGGTTCGCTTTGTTTCCAGACTTCAAGCCCCTCTTCAGTTTCAAATTCAAGGATCATCACAGAACCTATCATCTTTCCCTCTTCATCCAGTATTGCACCGCCTAAAATGTAGTTTCCCTTTTCTCTTAGTTCTTTAGCACCATCAAGGTGGTGGGGCCGAACATTCATCCGGCGTTGCAGAGCGCCGGTATCAGTATAATCGTAAGCAGTAATTAAATATTGGCTCATTTTAATTGATTTAATCTATAAATGTTAAACACACTTTAATGGTATTGTGTTTAGTCCGGTGCTTATTGATAGAAACTCTTATCAAAAATAAGCGTAATCAAGTCCTTTTTAGAAAACGCAATAAATAAATATTAATAATAAATGTAAACTTTACATTTTTTACAATATTTGCGTTTCATATTGATCAGTAAACCACAAATGAAGAGCTCTTTGCATCAGGAATTCACTAAAATATTTAATAAAAAAGCTGAAAAAAGTTATTTCTCGCCTGGCAGAGTAAACCTCATAGGCGAACATATTGATTACAATGGCGGGCTGGTGATGCCTTGCGCTATTACCTTTGGCACATACATACTGATTGCCCCAAATAACGAAAATGTGTTCCGCTTCAGGAGCCTGAATTTTGATGAAAGGCTGGATATCCCGTTACAAAGCCGGTATGCTAAAACAGGGAATAGCTGGTTTAACTATCCGCTTGGTGTTATAAACTACTTTTTAAGTGAGAGACGTCAGTTATCCGGATTTGATATGCTTTTTTATGGAAACATCCCCATTGGTTCGGGTTTATCTTCTTCGGCATCCATCGAGGTGGTAACCGCTTATGCATTGAATGAGCAATTTAACGGCGGATATTCCAAGCTCGACCTCGTGAAATTATCCAAATCAGTTGAAAATAATTTTATCGGTGTAAACAGCGGTATAATGGATCAGTTTGCGGTTGCTTTTGGCGAGAAGGATAAGGCGCTGATGTTAAATTGCGACACACTTGATTACAAAGCCGTAGACAGTAATCTTGGCGAGTATATTTTGGCGATAATAAATACCAATAAGCCACGCAAATTGGCCGAATCGAAATATAATGAACGGGTAGAGGAGTGTCAGTCTGCACTGAAAGCGTTACAGCAAGAACTGAACATAAAAAACCTTTGCGACATTGATGGCGATACTTTTAAAAAGCATCAGCATTTAATTAAAAACGAGGTGATCCTAAAGCGTGCCAAACATGTTATTGAAGAAAACGACAGGGTGAAATTGGCTGCCGTTGCTCTCAGTAAAAACGATCGCAGTGAGTTTGGACGACTGATGTATGCCTCGCATGATTCTTTACGCGATTTGTACGAAGTTAGCGGTAAAGAACTGGATACAGTTGAAGAATATTGTAAAATTAATACGGATGTTGCAGGTGCACGTATGACCGGCGCCGGATTTGGAGGATGCGCCATAGCCTTGGTCCGAGAAAACGCATTTGATAATTTCAGCAAAGAAATCACAGCATATTATACCGATAAAATAGGGTATGCACCAACAGTTTACCGTTCGCTTATAGGCGATGGGGTAAGGGAGATTTAGTTGGCAGTTTTCAGTTGGCAGTTAGCAGCAGGAAACTCATCTTCAGTTGTGTATTACTGTATATCACCACCGGAAATAGGAATTTGCAACAAATAAATAGATTTGCTTTTCGAAATAAATGAGATAAAGCTTTTTGCTTTTAGCTTTACGCTTTCAGCTAAAAAAAATGAGGAAACTAAAACTTGACGAGCTAAACCGCGCAACCATAGCCGAATTTAAGGCCGGAAAAAAGATGCCCGTTGCAGTTGTTTTGGATAATGTGCGGAGCATGCATAATATAGGTTCTATATTTCGTACAGCCGATGGCTTTGCTGTTGAGCAGGTTTGTTTATGCGGCATAACAGCGCAGCCGCCTCACCGCGAAATTGAAAAAACTGCACTTGGGGCCACGCAATCCATTAACTGGGTTTATTATGCCGATGTGATGGAGGCCGTTCAACAATTACGCGAAGACGGGTACCAGATAATTGCTGTTGAGCAAGCCGAAAAAAGCATTATGCTTAACGAATTTAAACCGTTAAAAGATGAAAAATATGCCCTGGTGTTCGGTAATGAAGTAAATGGCGTTAGCGACGAGGTGATGAAAAATATCGATGCCTGTATAGAGATCCCGCAGTTTGGCACCAAACATTCATTTAATATAGTTATTTCGGCAGGTATTGTTTTGTGGGACCTGTTTTCGAAGATGGTCTTTTAAGTAATCCATAGTCGATAGTCCATAGTCAATAGCCAATTTCTGTAAAATAAATACAATTGACTATCGACCATGGTCCATGGACTTAAAAACTACAAATGTATGCACTCACCGTAAGCTTCTGCTGCGGCTTCCATTACCGCTTCGCTCATGGTAGGGTGGGGGTGAACTGATTTAACAATATCATGCCCGGTCGTTTCAAGCTTACGTGCGGTGACAACTTCGGCCAGCATTTCAGTGACGTTATGGCCAAGCATGTGAGCGCCAAGGAACTCGCCGTATTTGGCATCGAAAATTACCTTTACAAAACCGTCTTTTGCTCCGGCGGCGCTTGCCTTACCCGATGCTGAGAAAGGGAATTTTCCTACTTTTATCTCATAGCCAGCCTCTTTTGCGGCTTTTTCAGTATAACCTACAGAAGCAATTTCTGGTGAACAATAGGTACATCCTGGTATGTTGTTATAATTTAATGGCTCGGGGTTTAATCCGGCAATTTTTTCAACGCAAATAATGCCTTCCGCTGATGCCACGTGAGCAAGGGACTGACCTTTTACGATATCGCCTATAGCAAATACTCCTTCAACATTGGTGCGATAAAAATCGTCAACCAAAATTTTGCCCTTATCAGTTTTTACGCCATTTTCTTCAAGCCCGATTCCTTCAATATTAGTCGAAATGCCTACTGCAGATAATACGATCTCCGCTTCAAGCACTTCATTACCACTGGCTGTCTTTACGTTAACCTTGCACAACTCACCGCTCGTATCAACTGATTCTACCGTAGAAGAGGTCATGATATTAAGACCTTGTTTTTTAAGGATGCGCGCCAGTTGTTTTGAAACTTCTTCGTCTTCAAGGGGTACTATGTTATCTAAGAACTCAACAACCGTTACTTTGGTGCCGATGGAGTTATATAAATAGGCAAATTCAATCCCTATTGCGCCTGATCCTACCACAACCATCGATGCTGGTTTTTTAGGAAGTATCATCGCTTCGCGATATCCTATTATTTTTCTTTTATCCTGTTTAAGGTTGGGTAACTCGCGCGAACGGCCACCGGTTGCCAAAATGATGTTCGTTGCTGTAATTTCTTGTTTGGTTCCATTTGCTGCAGTTACTTCAACCGTGTTTTTGCTTTTCAGCTTTCCGGTTCCGGCAACTACATCAATTTTATTTTTTTTCATTAAAAACTGAACACCTTTACTCATTCCGTCGGCTACAACACGGCTTCTTTTTATCATCGCTTCAAAATCCACTTCGCTGTCACCCACTTTTATGCCGAAGTCAGCCGCGTGAGTAATATATTCAAATACTTCTGCGCTCTTTAGTAAAGCTTTGGTAGGTATACAGCCCCAGTTAAGGCAAATGCCACCCAGGGATTCTTTTTCAACTATAGCAGTTTTTAAGCCCAACTGTGAAGCACGGATAGCAGCAACATAACCGCCCGGACCGGAACCTATAACAATTAAATCGTAATTCATTTTTTGATTATAATGTTTTGTTTAAATGATTGTTTATGTTTTTTGATTTTAACAAAGCCCGCTTCTAAGTTGCCAGCTAAGGTTAAGTGCCTTAATGGTTATTAAATTTCTGACATTCAGCTTATTAATCGTTGCAATACACAGGCTTTTAATTTCGGCCCAAATCTAATCAAAAGTAGCGAATGTAAAAATTAACGCGTCTTGGTTTAGTGTCATTTTTATCGGCGGTATATCATAAAACAGTTAATATTTAACTAATATTATATTTATAAATATTACAATAAATAATCATATTTATTAAAATTAATCCAAGATTTATTGTTAGTTGTTGATAAATATATAGCAACTGTTAATATTAAGTTAACATTAGTAAAAAAGTCGTTACATATCTTTGTCGAAAAATTAATTTGATTAAACATTTAACTAAAAAGACAAGATATGAGGAAGCATTTACTCTTATTATTATTGCTAACCGGCATCACATTTTTCATGAGCAAAGATGTGTTTGCACAGGGTGTAACTACCGCGAGTGTTAACGGTATTGTTAATGACAACAAGGGGTTTGTACCTGGAGCTACGGTTACCATTACGCATTTACCAACAGGTACTGTGTATTCTACGGTCACACGTGCCGACGGTCGTTTTAACCTGGTGAACTTAAGGGTAGGCGGCCCTTATACGTTTAAGGTTACTTTTATTGGTTACAAGGATTTTGCCCAGGACAACATTAACCTGACTATTGGGCAAGATCAAAAAATTGATGTCAAACTGGAAGACAATACAACTGCTTTGAATGAAGTGGTTATAAATGGCCGGCAGGGAAAAGTTATCAATTCATCACGTACAGGCGCACGCGAAACTATCAATCGCCAACAGATTGATGCTTTACCAACCATTAACCGCTCATTAAGCGATTTTACAAAGTTGACACCATCGGCAAACAGTAATACCATTGGCGGAAATAGTTTTGGAGGCCGAAGCAATCTTTTCAACAACGTTACTGTTGACGGGGCGTTATTTAATAACTCATTTGGTTTGTCAAATACGCTGGGCGGACAAACTAGCTCGCAGCCCATTTCGCTAGATGCGATTGACCAGATAACGGTTGATATCGCCCCCTACGACGTTCGGCAGGGCAATTTTACCGGAGCCGGTATAAATACGGTGGTAAAATCAGGTACAAATACCTTTAAAGGTACCATTTATGATTATATACGTGGCACAAGCCTTACCGGATACGATGCCGGCCCCACAACTGTAGCGAAAACACCGTTTAGCTACAGGCAGACAGGCGCTTCATTTGGCGGCCCAATCATCAAAAATAAATTGTTCTTTTTTGTATCAGGTGAACAGGAGCGGATCAGCCAACCGGCTACTTCTTATGTCGCATCAGGTTCGGGTGTAAGCGGAGCCAACGTATCGCAGGCCAGTGCAGCAACGCTTGATGCTATTACAGCCTACCTGAAAGATCCTAAAAATAATACTAATTATGACCCAGGGGCCTACCA
The DNA here is from genome assembly GCA_036498965.1 of Mucilaginibacter sp. Taxonomy (GTDB): domain Bacteria; phylum Bacteroidota; class Bacteroidia; order Sphingobacteriales; family Sphingobacteriaceae; genus Mucilaginibacter. Next base: position 35,267 of record DASYEP010000167.1, on the reverse strand, counting down.
GGGATATAGCTACGATACTCACAGCGACAAGGTAACAGTGAAAATTGACTGGAATATCGACAAAAACAATACTTTAAGTGCTAAATATTTTTATCTGAAATCATACGGTGATCACCCGGCAAGTAATTCAGGTATTACCAACGGTGGCGTAGGTTTTGGTACCACCCGTGCGCCGGGAGTAACAACACTTCCGTTTTATGGCTCAGGTTACCGCATCAATAATAACTTTAATATAGGAATTATAGAGTTAGACACACGCATAAACAGCAAGATGTCTAACAGGCTTACTGCGGGTTATTCAGCTTTACGCGATTTTCGTTCATCATTGGGCAGCGGCACCGTACCTTTAGTTGATATCGGCAACGGAACCAGCGATGTTTTGGGAAATGTTGTTACAGCGCCAAATGCAACGTTGACCACTTTCGGTTATGAATTGTATACCGCCGGAAACTTGCTATATACCAATATTGCGCAGTTTTCGGACGACTTTACCATATTTGAAGGTAAACACGAAATAACTTTTGGAACCAATGACCAGATACAGAGCTATAAAAATGGTTTTGCACCAGATTATAACGGTTTGTATACTTACAATTCGGCCTCCGACTTTTTAAATGGTTTACCTGCTGCGGCTTATACCACACGCTTTTCGGCATTGCCTGACGGATCTTTCCCGTATGCGAAAATAAAGGCCTCTATATTTAGTTTATATGCCCAGGATAAATATAACGTTACCGACAATTTAAAACTAACTTATGGCGTCAGGGCTGATTATGATGCCTTTCCAACAACGCTGGCGCCAAACCCAAATGCAGCGGCATTGACATTTCAGCAAGGCATAAAGGTCGATCCGTCGCAACTGCCGAAAAACCGGATACAAATTTCTCCCCGCTTTGGTTTTAACTGGGATATGAATGGTGATCAAATTAATCAATTACGCGGTGGTACAGGACTTTTTGCCGGAACAGTGCCTTTCGTTTGGATATCAAACCAGGCATCAAATAACGGCTTGCTATTTGGGTCGTATACAGTAGTAAAGGGGACGCCCACCAACACACCGGCTCAAAATGCTCAATTAATATTCAATCCGAATGTAAATGCTAACCGCCCCGCGGCCGCTACACCAAATTCATCGTATGAATTAGATGTGGCCGATCCAAATCTTAAGTATCCCAAAATCTGGAGAACGAATTTAGCGTTGGATCACCGCTTTCCCGGAGGAGTGATAGGAACAATTGAAGGATCTTATACTAAAGATATTAACGCAATTTATCACCAAAACCTGGTGCTTTCTGATGCTTATTCAACTTTGCCGGGCGTAGAAGGTCAAATTCGTTATGCATCGAAAAATATAACACCTCAAAACCCGGCACTTCCTGTAAGCGCTTCTAACCCGGTTATCACAGGATTATATTACATGACAAATACCAGCAAGGGGAATTCGTATTTTGTTACCGGCCAGTTGCAAAAAAACTTTACCAACGGTTTGTATTTCAACGTGGCATATACGCATAGCGGATCACAGGACGTAAATGATGGCGGTTCTACGGCAAGCACCATATGGAGTACCCGGTATGTAGCCGGAAACCCAAATGATGATAATTTGTCGAATAGTTCATACGTGCAGCCTAACCGTATTATAGCGTCAGTAGCTTATAAAAAGGAATATTGGAAGAATACAGCGACAACCGTGAGTTTGTTGTTTGAATACGCAAATAATGGCGCTATTTCATATGTAACAAGCGGCGACCCTAATAATGACGGTGCTACAAACGATTTGATGTTTATTCCTAAAAATCAGAATGACATTGAATTGGTAAAAGATTTTGCGGCAGATCCGCGCACGGCTGCCCAAATTTGGGGACAATTAAATAATTTCATCAACCAGGACTCGTACCTGAACGCTCACAGGGGGCAGTTTGCGAAGCGCAATGCGGTGATATTGCCTTATTTCTCGAGGTTTGATTTTCATGCCGCACAAGACTTTTTTGTTAATGTCGGCAAGACTAAAAATACAATCGAAATTTCAATCGATATTATAAACGTTGGCAACCTTATTAACAGGAACTGGGGTCTGTACTCTGATTCGTACAGCGGATTTAACAACGGAGCTACTACAGTGCTTAAATACCAGGGTATCGACGCTGCAACAGGGCATGCAACGTACTCGTTCCCATATCTTGATAAAAATAACCTGATACCGGTTACCAAATCATTTATATATGATACCAACCCAATTTCGCGCTACCAGGCACAAATTGGCATAAGGTATATATTTAATTAATTCCTACTAAATCTTTATAACAATAAAACCCGGCCGATTGGCCGGGTTTTTTATTTGAGATCAAAAAGATCAGTTATAAGTAAACTCACCCATCTCTGATTTAATCGTCACCTGTTTTTTCCCGGCCTTTTCTACATAACCTACTATTTGAGCATTTACACCAAAGCTTTGAGAGATACTTATCAGCTCGCCGGCTATTTCTTCAGGTACATAAAGTTCCATGCGGTGGCCCATGTTAAATACTTTGTACATTTCGTGCCAGCTTGTTTTTGATTCTTCCTGTATCAGTTTAAACAATGGCGGTACAGGGAACAAGTTGTTTTTTACGATATGAAGGTCATCAATAAAATGAAGCACTTTAGTCTGAGCTCCGCCGCTGCAATGAATCATGCCATGCAGCTGACTCCTGTAATTATCAAGCATTGTTTTAATAATTGGTGCATAGGTGCGGGTGGGCGATAATACAAGTTTGCCTGCGGTTATGGATTGTCCGTCGCCAACTGATATTTCATCGGTAAGGTTTTTACTTCCGGAAAATATAAGTTCGTAGGGGATTGCAGGATCATAACTTTCGGGATATTTTTCGGCAATGGTTTTATTAAATACATCATGCCGTGCCGAAGTCAGGCCGTTTGATCCCATGCCGCCGTTATATTCTTTTTCATATTTGGCCTGGCCATATGATGCCAAACCAACAATCACGTCACCGGGTTGGATATTGTGATTCGAAATTACGTCGGCACGTTTCATCCTGCAGGTAACTGTGGAGTCGACAATAATGGTCCGCACCAGGTCGCCAACGTCAGCTGTTTCGCCGCCTGTGGAATAGATGCCAATACCAGCGTCCCTGAGTTCGGCAAGGATTTCTTCCGTTCCATTTATTACCGCAGCTATAACTTCGCCGGATATTAAATTTTTATTTCTGCCTATTGTTGATGATAAAAGGATGTTATCTGTAGCACCCACACAGAGCAGGTCGTCAAGGTTCATAATAATAGCGTCCTGGGCTATGCCACGCCAAACAGAAGCATCCCCGGTTTCTTTCCAATATGCATAAGCCAGGGACGATTTTGTGCCTGCGCCATCGGCGTGCATTATATTGCACCAGGATGGGTCGCCTGCTAAAATATCAGGCACGACTTTGCAAAAGGCTTTCGGAAAAATGCCTTTATCAATATTTTTTATTGCCTGATGTACATCATCTTTAGAAGCAGAAACACCCCTTTGATCATATCGTTGTGAAGAAAACATCGGCAAATATAATAATAGTTCATGGCTCATGGTTGATAGTTCATAGTTGATAGCTCATGGCCGAAAAAAAATGTTTTATTTTGCTTTTTATTACTTTAATGGCAGATAAGGTAGATTGATACGGGTCGTTAGCTGCTATTATCTATGAATCATCAACTATGAATAAAATTATATCCTGGCTCCGCCTTCAGTTAAAAAGATCCTTTGATAGAATTAGAAATGAGAATTTAAAAAGGAATGCGCTGCAGGCAATTCCGTTTTGGATAGCCTCGGTAATCACCGGTTTGATAGCTGTGTTATATACTAAACTTTTTATTGCTGCTGAAGATATTACCGCTTTTGTTTTTGACCACCATAGCTGGGTGCTTTTTATTTTATCACCTGTTTGTTTCGTAACCGCCTGGTGGCTGGTACAGCGTTTTTCGCCGTATGCCCGCGGCAGCGGTATACCACAGGTTATGGCGGCTATCGAAATCACAACCAAAAAAAATGATACGATAATTGACAATCTTTTAGGTTTTCGCGTCATATTCATAAAAGTGTTATCGAGCCTGGTGATGGCGATAGGCGGCGGAGCAATAGGCCGGGAGGGCCCGACCATTCAAATTGCGGCGTCGATATACAAAATTGTCTACAAGCTCCTGCCAAAATGGTGGCCGAAAATTGCCATGAGGAATATGATGGTAACCGGGGCCGCCGCAGGTTTGGCGGCAGCCTTTAATACACCTTTAGGCGGGATTGTATTTGCAATTGAAGAGTTAACCAAAACTCATTTTAGTTATTATAAAACAGCTATTTTTTCGTCTGTGATAATCGCCGGATTATCTGCACAGGCACTATTGGGGCCTTATTTATACCTGGGTTATCCGAGGGTCGATGGCCTTTCAACCTATATCTTTTTGGGCGTAGCACTTGTAGCAATGATTTCCGGCCTGTTGGGAAGCGGAATGTCAAAACTAATTCTCTTTATTTTTAAGTTAAAGGCCCGGTTTAAATTTACATGGCAACATATACTGTACGTGGTTGGATGTGCATTGCTTATGGTATTCCTGGCGATTTTTGTTAATCGCGAAGTGTTGGGCTCGGGCAAGGAGATCATGCAAAAAACCTTGTTTACTTCCAATAAATATTCCCTTTGGCATACGCCGATATTAAGAATAGTTGGTTCACTATTTTCCTTTACAACTGGAGCAGCAGGGGGCATATTTGCCCCTGCGCTTGGTGCGGGTGCAAGTGTTGGTTCGTTGATAGCCGGATGGTTTAAATTGTCGGATACAAATGCCAATATGCTGATTTTGGCAGGCATGGTGGCTTTTTTAACCGGAGTAACCCGTTCGCCGTTCACATCAGTAATACTTGTGCTGGAAATGACAGATCGTCATAATGTTATATTTCAATTAATCCTGGCGGGTATGGTTGCGAGCCTTGTATCTATTTTAATTGACAAGCATTCACTTTATGACCACCTCAAAATACAATACGTAAAAGATTTAAATACCGAAGAACAGACCGAAATGACGAATCAAGTTATTTGAGCACTAATTTTCACGAATTTGATCGAATTACACAAATCAAATTCGTGTTATTCGATCAAATTCGTGGAATTAGTGTCCACCTACTTTATAAACAGCAGTTCCCTGAATTTAGGCAATGGCCACAAAGAATCGTCTACCAGTTGTTCCAGTTTATCAACATGGTAGCGGATGGGTTGAAAAAATGGTTTCACCTTTTCATCATAATCGATAGCCTTGTCCCTTACATCTTCAATGGTATTGGCTTTTTTGCGTGCTTCAACCATCGCCTCGATATTTAATTTAATAAAGCTCACATGTTCGGCTATTTTATTAATAATATCTAATTGAGCGCTGTATGTTCCCTTATCAAGCCCAAGGTCCTTTAGTCCCCTGGCATTTTCAACCAGTTTACTTTGGTATGCAATGGCGGCAGGTAAAATAACATTCAAACCAAGTTCACCTATTACCCTTGCTTCAATTTGTAGTTTTTTGTAAAAGCTATCTAATAAAATTTCCTGGCGGGCATGCGCTTCCCTGTCGCTAAATACACCGGTTTCTGTAAATAATATTTTCGTTTTTTCCGACAGCATCGCGTCAAGCGCCTTTGGTGTGGTTTTTATATTGGGGAGGCCTCGTCCAGCTGCCTCTTTTTCCCACTCCTCGCTATAGCCATTTCCTTCAAAACGTATATTTTTCGATTCTTTGATGTACTTTTTAATAACGATGAGCAAGGCGACATCCTTTTTCTCGCCTTTTTTAATAAGCTTATCAACATCATACTTAAATTTCTTCAACTGATCGGCAACAATCAGGTTCAATACAGTCATTGGGCTGGCCGAATTGGCAGAGGATCCTACTGCGCGCAATTCAAATTTATTGCCGGTAAAGGCAAATGGCGAAGTACGGTTACGATCGGTATTGTCTTTTAAAATTACCGGGATTTTAGGAATTCCCTGCCATAATGATGCATCGTCCTTTATCTTTTTGCTTATCCTCGAAGTTTCGATCTCGTCAAGCACATCGCTCAACTGGCTTCCTAAAAATATGGATATAATAGCGGGAGGTGCTTCATTTGCGCCCAGGCGATGGTCGTTGTTTACAGAAGCAATGGACGCCCTTAGTAAATCAGCATGCTCATAAACCGCTTTTATCGTATTCACAAAAAACGTCAGGAACATCAAGTTGTTTTTGGGCGTTTTGCCCGGTGATAACAAATTTTTACCAGTATTGGTAATCATCGACCAGTTATTATGCTTGCCTGAGCCATTGATACCTTCATAAGGTTTTTCATGCAGCAGAACCTTAAAATTATGACGTTTGGCAACCCTGTCCATTAAATCCATTAGCAATTGGTTATGATCAATAGCCAGGTTTATTTCTTCATAAATAGGAGCACATTCAAATTGGGATGGCGCTACTTCGTTGTGCCTGGTTTTTAGTGGTATGCCTAATAATAAGGCCTCAGTTTCCATATCCTGCATAAAAGCGTACACCCGTTCAGGTATTGCTCCAAAATAGTGGTCTTCCAATTGCTGATTTTTGGCAGACATATGCCCGAAAAGCGTGCGCCCTGTTAAATAGAGATCGGGCCGGGCGTTAAACAAAGCAATGTCCAGAAGGAAATATTCCTGCTCAATGCCCAGTGATGCGTTAACTTTTTCAATGCTTTTATCAAAATAATGGCAAACTTCAACCGCGGCTTGATCTAATACACTTAATGCCTTTAATAAAGGTACCTTGTAATCAAGCGCTTCACCAGTGTAAGAAACAAACACAGTAGGAATACATAAGGTACGTGCCATTATAAATGCAGGCGACGATGGGTCCCAGGCAGTATAACCGCGTGCTTCGAAAGTGTTCCGTATACCACCGCTCGGGAAACTGGAAGCATCAGGCTCTTGCTGTGCGAGCGCGTCGCCCGAAAACCTCTCTATTGCTCCACCATCAGCTGTTGGTTCAAAAAATGAGTCATGTTTTTCCGCCGTTGATCCGGTAAGCGGCTGAAACCAGTGCGTGTAATGCGTAGCCCCCTTTCCCATGGCCCATGATTTCATCGCAGAAGCGATCTGCTCGGCAAGGTCGCGTGGAATTGTTTCACCTTTTTCAATCGAATTGACAATACCCTGGTAGGCTTCTGCTGAAAGATATTCTTTCATCTTTTTCTTGTCAAAAACATTGGCAGCAAAAAAGTCTGAAATTTTTGCAGATGGGATTTTTACCTCCGGTATTGTCCTGGTAAGGACAGCTTGTAAAGCTTGAAAGCGAATATTAGACATGAAAATGAAATTTAGTATAGCTTGAAGATCAAAAATAGAACTATCCTGCTAAGATGTATAAATTTTAAGTAAAATATATCAATCTACCTTTAAAATGAAAAAACTACAGCCTTAATATAGGATTATTTTAGTTTTTAAGTGAAAAATTAATAAAAGGGCTATATATATCGCATCTTTCCATCATATTTTCGAAAATATCGGTAAAAAACTCAAAATTAATCTCAAAAAAATAAATAATCCGAATTTTTTATTCAAAAATAACAGTCTGCGTTTTTTTAATTGATAATTATTTAAAAATAGCGATAATTTTTAATCAAATTTTGCTATTTTCATAAAAATACATTTTTTTTTGATAAAAAGTTTGTTAAAAATTTGTTTTTATTAAAATTCATCGCTAATTTCATCGAAATATTTATAAAAAGCATGTGTTTATTAAATTTTTCATAAAAACAAGATAACAAAAATAGCTTAGTTCTTTATAAAATAAGAAACGTAGCGACTTTAAGATAAATTAAACTGACAAACTAAATTAAACTAAACAAACAATGAAAGTAAACACTACAAACATCAAATTGCTCAGTTCAGTCCGACAACTGAAGGATGCGAATTGGAAACTGGGCGCCACTATCTTAGCAGGTAAAATGATAGCCCTGGGGCTCATCGTAACCGCTATGATGATTTTGCCTGGCCTGCTCGGTACAAGCGTTCACGCGGCTGTAACTGCAAAAGCAGACACATCGGCAATCGAAAGATCCATTCTGAGTCAGACTAAAGCCTCGATGGATTCTATTAACACAGTATGGACCCTTGTTGCGGCATTTTTGGTGTTTGCCATGCAGTCGGGATTTACCATGCTCGAGATTGGTTTTGCCCGCAAGCGCGAAACAGTAAATATCTTAATGGAATGTATTTTTGATACTTGCCTTTGCGGTATTTTGTTTTACGCAATTGGTTACGCATTTATGTTTAGTTACGGTAATGGGTTTATCGGTTACCACTGGTTTTTCCTGCAGGGAACTGCAATAGGTAATCCCACGGATACTTATTTAACTACCGGCGTTCCTATCATTGCACACTGGATATTCCAGTACGCTTTCGCTGACACTTGCTCAACTATAGTTTCAGGAGCGATGATTGGCCGTACAGGTTTCCGTGGCGACATTCTTTACAGTATAGGTATTACTGGTTTCATCTACCCTATTATTGGTCACTGGGCCTGGGGTCCTGATGGCTGGTTAGCTTTAATGGGTTCAAAAGGTAACTTCTTACCTGGATTAGGCCAGGGTTTCCGCGACTTTGCAGGTTCTACCGTTGTACATACAATTGGTGGTATGGCATCGCTTGCAGGCGCAATAGTTTTAGGCCCGCGTATCGGACGCATATTTGCCCGTGATGGCGGTGGTATGCCTCCAGGTCACAATTTGCCGATGGCTGCGGTAGGTGGTTTCATTCTGTGGTTTGGCTGGTATGGGTTTAACCCGGGCAGCACGCTTTCTGCGATGGATGCTATTGGTATAGGTCGTGTTGCTACCAACACTACTGTAGCCGCTTGCGCCGGTGGTTTCACCGCAATGATGGCGGCTTTATGGTGGGGATCGACTAAAGGAAAATTTGATTTAGGTTTTACCGTTAATGGTTTCCTTGCAGGTTTGGTTGCTATTACCTGCCCTTGTTATTGGGTTAGCCCGCTGGGTGCATTACTATTAGGTGGTGTGGCAGGCTTCGTAGTATTCGGAGGCGTTAAATTATTAGAGTACCTGCGTATTGATGACCCAATCGGAGCTGTTCCGGTTCACGGCATGTGCGGTATTTGGGGAACACTTTCTTTAGGCTTATTTGCATCAGGTCAATTCGGTGTGACAGGCCCTTATGCTGCAGACAACACCGCACCTGTTACGGGATTATTCTATGGCGGTGGCACCAGCGTATTACAGGCACAAGCATTGGGTACTTTCACCATTGCGATTTCGGTATTCGTTGTTTCATGGACTATGATGAAACTTATTATGATGCTGCCACATCCTTGGAAACTGCGTGTTGAAGCACACGGCGAAACAGGCCCTGGTGGTTTAGATATGTTTGATCACGGAGTAAATGCTTATGATTATGAAGACGGCGGCGACGTTAGCTTAAGCGGCCTTTTCGAAAAAGGAAGCAAAGTAACGGCGTAGTCTTAAGTCGATAGTCCTGAGTCTTAAGTCAGAAAATAACTATATAAGACTTTTGACTTGACAATGATATATCCCTTGTGTGGTTGGTTCTTTAATCCAAATTACCGCACATAACCAATCATACAAGGGCTTCTTTATAAAATTAAAGTTTTCAAAAAAAAATACTGAACCGGAAGTGAAAATTGGTTCAGGTGGGGATACTCTATGTTTTAATTTATACAAACCAATCAAAAATTATATATAAATCAATCCAAACAATTCAATCAATCCATTATTATGAAAAAAATACTTTTACTTACCTGTTTATTTTCTGCTGCCGTTTTTGCTTTTAAAGCCCAGGCAGCAACTATGCCTGTTGATACAGGCAAGGCTGCGGCTGCACCCGCTGCAACCCCTGATCCTCCACTGGTGTTTTCAGGATCTGTTGATACTTATTACAAATATGACTTTTCCGGCCACGCCAACATTCCAACCAGTTTTGCTAATGAACACAATTCTATATCAATCGGAATGATTGACCTGGGCTTAAAGAAAACCGTAGGCAACGCATCTTTTGTTGGTGAGTTATCGTTCGGACCGCGGGGACAACAACAATCAATCCCTAACGCCGACCCGGGATTGGTTACTTTAAATGGAAGCCCGGTTACAGGTACAGCTTATTCAAGCTATCACATCCAAAACTTGTACGTATCCTTAAACGTAACACCCAAGCTTAATCTGACAATGGGTTATATGTCGACTTTTATTGGATATGAAGTAATAAGCCCTGTTGGTAACTTTAATTATTCTACTTCTTATTTGTTTACCAATGGCCCATTCCAGAATGCCGGTTTTAAGGCTACCTATTCGTTTTCGGACAAGGTAAGTTTGATGGCAGGAATATTTAATGATTACTGGAACGTTTACCAGTCATATGGCCGTGTAAATACCTTTGGAGCGCAATTGATGGTGGTGCCGGTAAAGAACTGGACTGCCTATATTAACCTTGCTACCGGCCCTGTATCCGGAACCGAAGTAGACCTTACAACAAATTATCAAATAACCGACGCCTTTAAATTAGGTTTGAACGCAGCAGACTTTTCTGCGGGAGAGGGTTTTACAGGTGGTTTCACCGGAGTTGCATTGTATCCACAGCTAGCTGTATCAAAAGCGGTTACACTGGGTTTGAGAGGTGAGTATTTCAAAACTAAGACAGGAGATTATTATACAGTTGGTCCTGCTCCGGGTGAGTCAGTTTTTGCCACAACTTTTACCGTTGCGGTAAAAGCCGGCCCTTTGACAGTAATTCCTGAGTTCAGGCTTGATAGCAGCTCGAAGAGCGACTGGTTTACAAATAGTAGTAACGCCTTTACATCATCGGCTTCACAATTTGTGTTAGCTGCCGTATATGCATTTTAATTATTATCTATAATTTATTTGAAAAAGCCGTCCCGATTTATCGGGGCGGCTTTTATCTTTATGGCATGAAAAGAATAATAGTTGCAACAATTTGTATCCTTCTTGCGAAAGTCACTTGCGCTCAGCAGGAGTTGCTATCATTTGACGAACACAATAAATACATTTATTACCAGGTAATAGAAACACCTGGCCTACCTGCCGACACTTTACAAAAAAGAGGATTATGCTTTTTAAAAACCGCATACCCCAAGTTTAAACTAAAAAGCGGCAATGAAAAAAACATAAACGGCGAGGGAGAATTTGCAACATACAGCGGCGCATCTATTTTAAAAAAAGAAAGCGGTGAAATAATTTATGAGTTAAATGTAGAGGTCGAAGATCAAAAGTACAGGTACTGGCTAACCAATTTTACTTTCACACCATACGTTAAAGACAGGTACGGAAACTTTGTTCCTCAGATGGGCGTCAACATTCCTTTGGAAAAGGCCCAGGCAAAATTCGATAAAAAGGATGTCGACAACTATCTTAATCAAACCGGCACTTTCTGTAAACAATTCGGCGATAGGTTAAAACAATTTATCCTTAATCCCCCGAAAAAGGAAGAAGTTGCTAAAAAGGAAGAAGTTACAAAAAAGGTGGTTACGGATAAGTGGTAGTTCGTTTTGTTCTTAAAATTTGGTCGAGTCCTTAGTCCAAAGTCTTGATTCTTAGGTCCAGAAAAAGAGCAAAATTTGATGCTAAACTTATGACTAGTTCCGATAGCTATGGGGGCTGGTGATTTTGACAGTAAAATAAAAAAGCTGCACCTTTAACTGTGCAGCTTTAGTTTTAAATATAATTCTATTCGTAAAGAGCAAAATCTGACTTCAGACCTCTGACTTCAGACTTCTGACTATCAAAGTTCTTCATCGTGCTGGCTTCTATCAAGCCCGATTAGTTCCTCTTCGGGAGAAACGCGCAGCCTGCTTATCATATCTGTAATCTTTAATAATAATAATGAACCAAAGAAAGCAAATGCGGATACACCGGCAAGTGCTATAAGATGAACAAAGAACAAGTGAGTTTCGCCATAATATAAACCATTGCCTGTTGTATTTGCTGAATTTACGTTTACATGCGCAAAAACACCCGTCAATAACATACCAACCATACCGCCCACGCCGTGACAAGGGAACACGTCCAGGGTATCGTCAATGCTTGTTGAGGATCTCCATATTACCACCAGGTTACTTACAACAGCAGCCACAATACCCACAATTAGAGAATGCGGGATTGTAACAAAGCCTGCAGCTGGTGTAATAGCCACCAAACCCACTACAGCGCCGATACACGCACCCATTACTGAAGGTTTTTTACCGCGAAGCATATCAAAAAATATCCATGCTATGGCCGCTGCCGCAGATGCTGTAGTGGTTGTGCCCAGGGCGGTTGCCGCAAGCTCATTTGCGCCTAAAGCCGAACCTGCATTAAAACCGAACCAGCCAAACCAGAGCAAGCCTGTACCCAGCAATACATAACTGATGCGGGCCGGTGAATGTGATTTTTGATTTCGTTGTTTAAGATATAAAGCCGATGCAAGGGCCGCCCATCCGGCAGACATGTGTACAACAGTTCCCCCTGCAAAGTCGAGCACACCCAGCTTAAATAAAAATCCATCGGGGTGCCAGGTAGAATGCGCTAATGGTGCGTAAATAAAAATCATAAAAAGGCATAGAAATATGATATAGGAGTTAAAACGAATCCGCTCTGCAAACGCACCCGTGATCAGCGCGGGAGTTATAACCGCAAATTTTAACTGGAACATGGCAAATAGTACCAGAGGGATGGTAGGAGCCAGTGTCCACGTTGCGTTTCCCAACATACCTTTCATCATAAAGAATGTGCCGGGGTTGCCGATAAAGCCGCCCATGTCCTGGCCGAAAGCAAGACTGAACCCGAATATTACCCAAATAACAGTAATAACACCCATGCAAACAAAACTTTGCATCATAGTTGATAAAACATTCTTTTTGGTTACCATACCACCATAAAAGAACGCCAGTCCGGGTGTCATGATCAGTACCAGTGCGGTACTAACCAGCAGCCAGGCGGTATCACCTGAGTTTATCTTGCTATCCTTAACGCTTACCGTTTCGACGGAAGGAAATATAAGAGCAAGTATTACTACAATTATAAGTACGCCAAATGGCACAAATTTTTTCATGGTTTAAGTTTTTTGGGAAATTGATAAAAGAAAGAGAAATTAATCCCGATCGGAATCAATTGATTTCGATCGGGATCAAAAATTAAACTAAACTAGGTTTGCGCAGACTGCGCAAACTTTGAATTGCTTTTAATTTTTACCAAAAAACATGAAACGGAAATAAGATGAGTTTGCGGAAACGCGAAAGTTCACGGTTGCCCCGTCCGCAAATAAAATTTAGATACTGTACGGTTGTTATATAAGTATTTGGGCTGCAGTTTACAACCTTCCAGAAATGTACGTTACGGTGCTGCGGTACATTTATTTGTACGGACACTGTATTAACTATACAATCGTAATTGTAAGGGTTATATGGATTTTTATTTACTGATTCTTTAACAAAAGCTCCACTTTTGAAGCTTTTTTGGTGATTGTTTTGGGTAATTTCACTACTTGATGCGAAAAATCCGGGGAAAATTAATAAAAAGAGCGGCGCTATTTTAAAAATCCGGATTTGCATGTCCTAAAATAGATAAATTTTAAATAAAATCAGAATTTTATGCAATATTTTTAATAATTGTGTTTAATCGATATGATTTTTACTGTTTTATAGAAAAAAAATTAAAATTGAGATACAGGTTGCCTCTTGTGGTAAACCGAACATGAAAATACAGGCATAATGGTATCCGCGTAGAAATTGAAAGAAAATTGGTGAGAAAGCCCAATAATTCCTATTTATTTAAATACACAATGTTGCATTTAAGTATGAATTTTATAATAAATAACTTATATATATAATAAAATATTAAAATTTTCGCAGTTGGTTGAAATATTGCTAAATGTTACAATGTTGCATTAAAATGGCAATATTTAATATTTTCAGAACGTTATATAATAAAATCTAATTTCAATCAACATGCTTATCTCAAAATTTGATTTGTACAAACCCGAGTGGCTCGAGCTTGTATTCGAAAACCGCAACAAAGACTATGGCGCTTATTATTTGAGGCAACACTACGCCGGTAATATGAATAGAGCCATGTTTATTACTTTCTCAGGTATTACATTGTTGTTTATTGGTAGTGTGATTTTTAAAAATGCTCCAACTGCTCCGCAACACAAGGATGATGTTGTGGTAGTAACATTAAGCGATCCGAAGATTATAAAACCTATTACTTTACCGAAAAACCCAGATGTGCCAGTGACGCCGCCAAAGCCGTTAGCTGCCGTGAGGACAACACAATTGGTCCAGTTTGTTGTAAAACCTGATAATACTCAAACTGTTAACCCACCGGTAATAGTAGATATTCAAGGGCCTATTGGCCCGGTTACAACACCCGGGAAAGATGACGGTATTAATGCTACACCTACTACACCCGGACCAGGTACACAAGCAGCGCCTGACGAAACTATACACACCACCTTTGGACTTGAAGAAATGCCAATGCCCGTAGGCGGAGAATCGGCATGGGCCAAATTTTTGAATAGAAATTTAAGGTTTCCCGGCGAGGCGCAGGAGCGTGGAGTGAGTGGTCGTGTTATACTCAGTTTTATTATTGAAAAGGATGGCAGCTTGTCGAACATAGAGGTAGTACACATCGCCGGATACGGATTTGATGAAGAAGCTTTACGGGTTTTAAAACTGGCAAAACCATGGAAGCCTGGTAAACAAAACGGACAACTGGTAAGAGTTAAATATAATATACCGATTAATTTTCAGTTGGCCGACAATAATTGAAGATTAGGCGAGAGGTTAAAGGCGAAAGGTAAAAGGCGTTGAATTTTACCTTTCGCTTTTTTTTGGCGATACCGGATGAGGTGCATTTTTGACTAAGGCAGATTATAAAGCTGGCTTTTTCGATAGTACTTCAAGGAACAGGTTAAATGAAGTTCCGAAGTTTTCCGGTTCAACCTCCCCTAATTGATACAAATCAATGAATCTTATGGATCCGTCACGTTTATCAAAGGCATATCTTAAATCTGACCCATCACTGCCTATAAAAAAATAATTATCCCATTCCGGTAGATCTTCGTCGGAACGGTTAATTTCAATTAAATCTTTAATTCGCCACAGCATGATATAAATACCGCCATCCAGTAAGCCTTCTGCTCCGTCATGATTTTTTATAAAATCCAAATAGTCGTTATCAATGGGAAAATCAATTTTATTCATAAAAGCCTGAAAATCCACGTCAGACGGCTTGTCATTTTTTTCGAAATTGTTTGAAAACTCCATGATAAATGCTTTTATTTTGGCAACTCAATCCACAGGCATTTCTTCTGGGCTACCGCCGGCGTCCAGCTGGTGATACGTATGCAAGGTATCCGATTTGTCACGACAAATTTGTTTTTTGAATAAAAATACTACTTTTAGTGTAATTCAACGCGCTACCTGCCAGCGGGCGATCCCGATGCATCGGGGCGGCAGCGCCGGACACTGTGGTTATTTATGGCCGTAACGATTAATATGAGAACGACATATAATATAGAAGTAACTTTTTATGTCCCCGCGGGGTCTCTCAAAGAGGACCCTGCGGAGTACAATTTCGTTGTGTCGAAATTCACAACAACGATCATTTCCTTCCACCGCAGGGTCCTCTGCGAGAGACCCGGCGGGAACGGAATGATGGTTTGGCGGTTGTGAACTTGTGTCATTTGAACTATGAGTTCTTTCACATCCGACCTTTAGGCAATCAATCATTAAAGCAAAATCCCGCGTTAGGGATAGCAGCGGATACCGGCCTGTGAATAAGGCCTTGTGCAGTATGAGCGGATAGCCCGGCCCCGCTTCTATCAGCGGGGAAACGCCCTCGTCTTTAAGTACGCAGTTTTAAGTCAGTAGTTTGCAGGTTCTTACGACAAATAGATTTCTCCTTATGATTCTATCATCTCCAGAATCATAACAGATTGGTAGAAAACCAAACAATCCTTTCAAAATACTAACCCCCCGATTCATGATCTAAAATATTAACTAACTTCTAATCTATATCATCCAATCACTAATAACAATCCCGCTTCCCTTATTTTTACTGTTACACCAGCCTTTTACCTTTATCGTTTCATCTTTCCTTTCGCCTTTTACCTTTACCCTTTCACCTTTTTTTCCTAATTTTGTGCTTCTTTTCAAAACAACAATAAATTGGAGCACCTGGAGTTAACTACCGTTGAAACCGCCAAAGATTTAGGTTTACTACCCGAAGAATTTGAACGTATAAAAGAGATATTAGGGCGTGTGCCTAATTTTACTGAACTATCCATTTTTTCGGTAATGTGGAGCGAACACTGTTCGTACAAAAATTCCATTACCTGGCTAAAAACCTTGCCTAAGGATGGTCCGCGAATGCTGGCCAAAGCGGGTGAAGAAAACGCAGGTCTTGTGGATTTGGGCGATGGCATCGGCTGTGCGTTTAAGATAGAATCACATAACCACCCCTCGGCCCTTGAACCATACCAGGGAGCAGCAACGGGCGTAGGCGGCATAAACCGCGATATATTTACAATGGGAGCGAGGCCAATCGCTCAATTAAACTCCCTACGTTTTGGCGATTTGAGTTTAGATCGCACCAAATGGCTTATAAAAGGTGTGGTAAAAGGCATCAGTCATTATGGCAATGCCTTCGGCATCCCAACTGTTGGCGGCGAATTGTTTTTCGACGAATGTTATAATGTTAATCCGTTGGTTAACGCTTTTTCGGCCGGGATTGTAAAGGCTGGAGAAACTGCGTCGGCAACGTCCTATGGTGTAGGCAACCCGGTTTATATAGTGGGATCGGCCACAGGCAAGGATGGCATACACGGTGCGGCCTTTGCATCGAAAGATATAACCGAAGATTCAGTTAATGATTTACCGGCTGTACAGGTTGGCGATCCTTTCCAGGAAAAATTACTGCTTGAAGCCAGTTTAGAGGTTATAAAAACCGGTGCTGTTATAGGCATGCAGGATATGGGGGCGGCAGGCATTATCTGCTCTAATTCTGAAATGTCAGCAAAAGGTGAGCATGGCATGAAGATTTATCTTGATAAAGTGCCAATGCGCCAGGATCACATGAAACCTTATGAGATTTTGCTGTCGGAATCACAGGAAAGGATGCTGATTGTAGTTGAAAAAGGAAGGGAAAAAGAGATAGAAGCGGTATTTGATAAATGGGACCTCAACTGCGCTATTATTGGCGAGGTTACCGATACCCAACGCCTTGAATACTATATGAATGGCGAATTGGTTGCTGACGTTCCTGCTGATGACCTTGTTTTAGGTGGCGGCGCACCGATTTATGAGCGCGAATATCGCGAACCTGCTTATTATCGTAAAAATCAGCAGTTTAAAATTGAGGATATAGCAGAGCCGGAAGATTTGATGGAAGTTGCAGAACACCTGATAGGTCATCCAAACATCGCATCCAAACGTTGGGTAACGGATCAGTACGATTCAATGATCGGAACCTCGACCATGACAACCAACTGCCCAAGCGACGCCTCGGTTGTAGCTGTGAAAGGAACTGATAAAGCCATTGTTTTAACGCTCGACTGTAACTCGCGCTATGTATATGCCGACCCGCAAAAAGGCTGCTCAATAGCGGTTGCAGAAGCCGCAAGGAATATTACCTGTGCAGGTGGTGAGCCTGTGGCAATTACCAATTGTTTAAACTTTGGGAATCCTTACAAGCCCGAAGTTTACTGGCAATTTGTGGGTGCGATAAAAGGCATGTCTGAAGCCTGCCGTAAATTTGAAACCCCAGTTACAGGTGGTAATGTGAGCTTTTACAATCAGTCTTCGGATGAAGGGCCGGTATTCCCGACACCAACTATCGGCATGCTTGGCGTGATGGATGATTTGGATAACCTGATGACGCTGGATTTTAAGAGTCCCGGCGATTTCATTTATATGATAGGTGAATCGGTTAACGATATTGCTTCGTCTCAATACCTCGCTTCGTATCATAAAGTGCTATCAGCGCCCGCTCCATATTTTGATATAGATAAAGAATATGCCATGCACCAGGTTGTAAAACAATTGATAAAACATAAAATGATACAATCTGCCCACGATGTTTCTGACGGTGGCTTATATATTGCTTTGATTGAATCGGCCCTCCCAAATGGTTTTGGGTTCGAAATAGACACCGACAGCTCCATCCGCAAAGATGCATTCCTTTTTGGTGAAGCACAGGGTAGGGTAGTGGTAAGCGTAACCGCTGATGACCAGGAGCGTTTTATTGAAATGATGGCAACCAGCGAAGTAGAATTTAGCCTGTTAGGATCGGTTACCAACGGCTTTTTAAATGTTGACGAAAAGCTGTTTGGCCACATCACCGATATCAAGATGGTTTACGATAACGTGCTGCATGAAATATTAGGCGCTTAAATGCTTAAACTTAACCGTATTCATCACGTTGCCATAATATGTTCTGACTATGAAAAGTCGAAGCATTTTTACAGCGTAATTCTCGGTTTAAAAATTCTCCTTGAAGTTTATCGTGAAGAAAGAAATTCGTATAAGCTTGATCTGGAAGTTGGTAATCAATACCAGATTGAGCTTTTTTCATTTCCAAATCCTCCCGCAAGGCCATCCCGGCCCGAAGCATTGGGATTACGTCATTTAGCTTTTGAGGTTGATGATATTGAAGAAGCGGTTTCTCAAATAAATAAACATGGGGTAATCGTCGAACCTATCAGGATTGATGAGTTTACTGGCAAACGGTTTACTTTCTTTGCGGATCCGGATGGATTGCCCGTCGAGTTTTACGAGGTATAGCACGCCCAATCACCCGTCTTGCCATTTCTGACATGGGGAGAAAAGTGTTTAATGTTCCTAAAACATCCCCTATATTTGCCTCACCAAATTATAAATACTGCCAATCCCATCATGCCAAAAGGAACTGACAAAAATACTTATGATGCTATTGTAATCGGCTCGGGTATCAGCGGTGGCTGGGCTGCTAAAGAACTGTGCGAACAGGGCCTTAAAACATTGGTGCTTGAGCGTGGCCGGAATGTTGAGCATAACAAAGATTACCCCACCGCTAACATGCCCCCCTGGGATTTTAAACACCGGGGCCGGATGACCACGGCATTTCTAAAAGAAAATCCGCTAATTAGTAAAGCCGCCGGATATGACGAGGGTAACGCACACTTTTTTATAAAAGACAAAGACCATCCTTATATACAGGAAAAACCCTTCGACTGGATAAGAGGTTACCAGGTTGGCGGGAAATCGCTTACATGGGGGCGGGCTTGCCAGCGATGGAGCCAGTTTGAGTTCAGTAACCCTGAGCGCTTTGGCTATGGTATTGCATGGCCAATAAACTATAATGACGTAGCGCCCTGGTATTCGCACGTCGAGAAGTTTATAGGAGTTTGCGGAAATAAAGATGGAATTGAAGCCATGCCCGACGGTGAATTTTTGCCACCATTTGAAAAGAACTGCGTACAGGAAGTTATCAGCAAAAAAATTAGTGAAAACTATCCCGACAGGCATTTGGTACACGCCCGGTGGGCACATTTGACCAAACCAAACCAAATACATTTAGACCAGGGACGGGCTCAATGCCAGGCCCGCAACTTGTGTATGCGCGGGTGTCCGTTCGGGGGATATTTCAGTTCGGTAAGCTCAACTTTACCATGGGCAAAACGGACAGGTAATTTAACTATCAGACCTTTTTCCGTTGTTCATTCTATTATTTACGATGAGAAGTTGGGCAGAGCTATCGGTGTAAAGGTGATAGACACCAATACCAAAGAGGTAATAGATTATTATGCCAGGATCATATTTTTAAATGCATCAGCATTAAATAGTAACCTGGTGCTTTTGAATTCGACTTCGAACCGTTTCCCGAATGGATTGGGTAATGACAATGGGTTGTTGGGAAAATATGTTGCTTTTCAGAATTATCGTGCCTCGGTTACTGCAGATATGGATGGATTTTTGGATAAGTATTATTTCGGTCGCAACCCGACAGAGCTTATTTTAGCCAATTACCGGAACCTTCATAAACATGAAACAGATTACTTTGGTGGGTTTACTACGTTCATGGGCGCATATCGTGAACGGCATCCCGAAGAAACCAGCGATAGGCAGATCGGTGCTGAATATAAAGATTCGCTCACTGAACCCGGCAGTTGGAAGGTTTACATGTATATGCAGGGTGAAACTGTTCCTAAAATCACTAATCACGTACGCTTAAGTAAAGATCAAAAAGATCAATGGGGTATTCCGCTGCTCATCACCTCCGTTGAATATGATGACAATGATGAACGGATGATACAGGACTTTCTGATCCAAAGTAAAGAGATGCTTGAAAAAGCGGGTTGTAAAAACGTATCAACTTACGAAAACAAACAAGCGCCCGGCTTGGATATTCACGAAATGGGCGGTTGCCGGATGGGGAAGGACCCGAAGACATCACTTCTTAATGAGTGGAACCAATTACATCATTGCAAAAATGTTTTTGTAACCGATGGCGCCTGCATGACTACCACCGGGAATCAAAGCCCATCGATTCTTTATATGGCATTAACGGCAAGGGCTGCAACCTATGCCGTTAACGAATTGAAGAAGGGAACTTTGTAAGTTCAATTTTAATTTAATCATCATCACCTAAATCATTCATTATTCCTTTTAGTTCAGTAATGTACTTTCCATATTGTGTGCGTACGTGGTGATTGATACAGATATAAGTTATCACGAACGAGATCAATATGATCAGAAACGAGAACAGTAAACTTGAAGGCGTTTCAAGGAAATTTGAACTCACTACATAATGCATAAAACCAATGCCCTTGTTACCACATAATAGCACAAAGGCTATCAATACAGCTAACGGGGTAACACAAAAATTATAAGTTTTATAAACTTCGGCATTGAGCTCCAACTCGTAGGTGATCTTACGGATACTGTTTCTCATATTCAGATCGTAACGGCTTATTGATTTGTAGAAAACAAAAAACCGGAAATAGTAAAAGGCATTTAATACGATTATTATAAACATAAAAATGCTGGCAACGTTGAAAAACAAGGCAGATCGTATGCCGTAAAACATCAGCGACACAAAACCAATGTAAGTTACCAGCACCGCTATAAATTCGGTTTTCATGTTTCTGCGTATTTTTCCTACTGCCGAGTTAGTTTTACCCATTGTTGCGGTACTAACCGGAAAATTCAAGCCTGTTGGGTTATCCTGCCTCCAGGCGTCTTTTAATTCATCAATATTCATAATTCATTTTTTTAATTAATTCTTTCAATTTGTTTTTTATTCTATTTATTCTCACCCGTACATTCCCTTCGCTAATGCCCAGGTTGGTGGCAATTTCTTCATAGGGTTGATTTTCCATGTACAGATATATTAGCGCTTTTTCAACCTTGCCCAATTGTTGTACTGCTTTATAAAATATGGCCAGTTGTTCCTCTTTTTCTCCAGCAGTCGAAGGCTCTTCGGCTGGGTCAATATGTTCATGCAATTGGTTGTTGTCAGGTCGCCGTTTTTGTTTTTTAAAAAATACGATTGCCGTATTGAGCGCCACCCTGTACATCCACGAACTGAATTTGCTCTCGCCCCTAAACGAATCAAACACCAGCCATAACTGCAAAATCATTTCCTGCAAAAGATCATCCCGATCTTCCTGGTCGTCCTGGTATATTTTGCATATTTTGTACAGGATGCCCTTGTTTTCGTTTATCAGCTGCAGGAACCGGCTTTCTTTAGTTTCCACTTTAAAAAATTATTTTCATTATTGCATTTAACCAAGTTGCCTCACCCTGCCCTCTCCAAAGGAGAGGGTTCTAAAAAAGAGCGAAGTTAAAGTCCTCTTCTTTGGAGAGGATTTAGGTGAGGCAACCCGTAACGTTAACTCTTAAGTAACTACACTCAATAGGTATAAGGAATTTAAATTTGTTACAAGAGTATTGTAATTTAATATTTTATATTAGTAGGATAACTTTTTGTAATACATCATAATATCTTATTCAGCTAATTATGAGGCTAAACCAACCCATTTATGAGAGTGTTGAAAACTATTATCACATTATTTTTAGCGATTTTTCTATTGAACAATAGCCTTAAAGCGCAGGAAAAATATCAGGCCACTTGGGAATCCCTATCAAAATATAAAATCCCCGATTGGTTCAGTGATGCAAAGTTTGGAATATTTATTCATTGGGGGGTGTACTCAGTACCGGTCTTCGGGTCCGAATGGTACCCGCGTCAGATGTACCAGGTGGGCTCGCCAGAATATAAGCACCATATTGAAACTTACGGCCCGCAAAGCAAATTTGGTTACAAGGATTTTATCCCAATGTTTAAAGCGGAGAAATTTGACCCGCAGGCATGGGTAGCTTTATTTAAAAAAGCCGGGGCAAAATATGTAGTACCTGTAGCTGAACATCATGATGGTTTTGCCATGTATAAAACCTCGCTTTCTAAATGGAATGCTTTTGATATGGGACCGCACCGCGATGTTGTAGGAGAACTGGCAGCCGAGGTAAAAAAACAGGGGCTTATATTCGGACTTTCATCGCATCGGATTGAACATTGGTTCTTCTTTAATGGAGGCCGGCATTTCGACTCTGATGTGCTCAATCCTAAATACGAGGGATATTATGGCCCGGCGCATGAGGAAAGTGAAACCATGTCGCCTGAATATATGAACGATTGGATGCTGCGCGACGTGGAGCTGGTTAATAACTATCAGCCGCAACTGGTTTGGTTCGATTGGTGGATTGAACAGCCTGCCTTAACGCCATACAAAAAATCTTTCGCGGCATTTTATTATAACAAAGGCCTGGAATGGAATAAAGGAGTGGTAATCAATTATAAACACAGCTCATACCCGGATGGTGTCGCTGTACTCGACCTGGAACGTGGTAAGTTGGGTGAAATAAGGCCGCAGGCATGGCAAACTGATGACGCCATCGGCAATCAATCATGGGGCTATACCACTACCAATACTTTTAAGGACGCGAAGTATGTAGTAACTAACCTGATTGATATTGTAAGTAAAAATGGCAACTTGTTGTTAAACATCGGCCCAAAATCCGACGGTACGATAACCGAACAGGAAACGCAGGTTTTACTGGGAACCGGTAAATGGCTGGATGTAAACGGCGAAGCCATTTACGGTACAAGGCCCTGGAAAATTTATGGAGAAGGCCCAACCAAATCGGCGAGCGGATCATTTGTGGCCCTTCTTTCTATATACGCGGTCCGTCTTCATCGAAATTAGATGAAGGAATGTTTTATCTCACCGAATCTGATCGGGTTACCAAACTGACGCTAACCTATTTTATATCGTATAAATACTTTCTATTGGCGATGTTAGGGGACGTTCTATATGCGATATTCTCTGACCCTTACGGCTTGTGCGTTGGTGTGTTTATTATAGGGGCTTTTATTGCCACTATTTTCAAGCAAAAAAACAATGGCAGACAATTGATAGAAGAGATTACAAGCACAAATAATTCGTGAGGTTAACGGATCGTGTATTAATTTCTCCTCAAAAACCATATTTCTGTCATAACTTAAAAATCCACCTTTTTTTCGCTGTATATGATTTGATTCATGGATATTTACGAAACCTGTTGCAGTAACAAACGCAGGTTTTAATTATCTATATCAATAAAAGTATACAGTGGACACTATTCTTAATATTTCAAATCTTAGTAAAACATATCAAAGCGCCGGTCGTACCCTGACCGTGCTCGATAATATAAATTTCTCGGTTGCTCCGGGTTCAACCAACGCCATTGTTGGTCCGTCGGGCAGCGGTAAAACTACACTTTTGGGACTTTGTGCAGGCTTGGATAGTTCTACATCGGGCATTGTTGAACTCAATAATATCAACCTTGGCAAACTCAGCGAGGATGAGCGGGCGCAGGTGCGTAATCAATATATCGGTTTCATCTTTCAAAACTTTCAGCTGCTGCCAACCTTAACCGCGCTTGAAAATGTGATGGTTCCCCTGGAGCTGCGCGGAGAAAAAAATATAAAAGCAAGGTCCATGGATTTGCTGGATAAAGTTGGACTATCCGATCGCGGGCATCATTATCCTGCCCAATTATCGGGTGGCGAGCAGCAACGGGTGTCGCTGGCCAGGGCCTTTTCCAACGCTCCGCAAATATTATTTGCTGATGAACCTACCGGCAACCTCGACGCCGAAACTAGCGAAAAGGTGGTAAAACTCATATTCGACCTTAACAAAGAAGCAGGCACTACCCTCGTTTTGGTAACGCATGATCTTGACCTTGCGGCCAAAACACAACGCATCCTCCGCATAAAAGGCGGAAAACTGATTGCGGACGACAAAACAAATAACGGATAACCAGGATGGATACTAAAAGAAAAATAAATATCCCCTGGCTTTTCACCATGGCCTGGCGAGATAGTCGGAGAAGCCGTTCGCGACTGTTTTTGTTTATATCTGCCATATTTTTTGGTATTGCAGCGTTAGTCGCCATTTACACTTTCCGGTTTAACCTGGAGAACGATATCGACGCACAAGCAGCCACATTGATCGGGGCTGATTTGCAAATATCAAGCAGTAAACCTGTGGATGCCAATATCAAACCATTACTCGATTCGCTTGGTGATAAAAGATCGGAAGAACGGGATTTTGTTTCCATGATCTATTTCCCGAAAAGCAGTGGGACAAGACTGGTACAGGTACGCGCGCTGCAAGGCGGTTTCCCCTATTATGGCAGCCTTGAAACAACACCAGTGCAATCGGGCCAAACGTTCCGAACCGGAAAAATGGCTTTGGTTGATAAAACACTGATGCTGCAGTTTAATGCAAAAGTTAATGACTCGATAAAAGTTGGCAATGTTACATTTTTAATAGCAGGTGTTTTAAATAAAGCGCCGGGGCAAACAGGGGTATCGGCGAGCGTCGCTCCTATTGTGTATATTCCTTTGCAATACCTGGAACAAACCGGCCTTTCAAAAAAAGGAAGTCGTATAAGTTATAACTTTTTCTATAAGTACGACCAGCCGGTGAATATGAATAAAATCACCAAAAACATTGATCACCGGTTGGACAAGGCTGAGATGAACTATGAAACCATCCAAAGCCGTAAAGAAAACACAGGCCGCTCATTCGGCGACCTTACCCGCTTTTTGTCGCTGGTGGGTTTTATCGCTTTGCTATTGGGATGCGTTGGCGTGGCAAGCGCCGTTCACATCTATATCCGCGAAAAAATAGCCTCTATTGCTATTATGCGATGCTTGGGCGTTAAGGCTTCGGAAGCGTTTTTGATTTACCTGATACAAATAGTGGGGATTGGTATTATAGGTTCGGTGATCGGTGCATTGTTAGGTACGGTAATTCAGCAAATTTTACCAATAGTAATGAAAGACTTTTTACCGCTTACCATCTCCACCAATATCTCTTGGCTGGCTATTGGGCAGGGTATTCTTTTAGGGATTATCATTTCTATCCTTTTCGCGTTGTTGCCGCTCATCTCTATCAGGAATATTTCGCCGCTGAATACCTTACGTCTCTCTTACGAAGACGTTAACCTGGTTCGCGATCCCTTTCGCTGGCTGGTTTATTTGCTCATCCTGGTGTTTGTGGTTTCATTTACGTTTTTCCAGCTTGGCAGCTGGATTGGAAGTATATTCTTTACCATTGGTATATTAATAGCGTTTTTAATACTCGCCTTCACGGCTTGGCTGTTAATGAAAGTGATGCGGGCCATTATTCAGAGTTCGTGGGGCTATCTATTCAGGCAGGGGTTTGCCAACCTCTACCGGCCAAATAATCAAACAATTATCTTAATCGTATCTATCGGTCTAAGCACCGCTTTTATATGTACACTCTTCTTCATTCAAAGCATCCTCATCAGTCAGGTTAAGTTATCGTCGAGCGGTAACCAGGCTAATATGATTTTGTTTGATATTCAAAGCAGCCAGGAAAAAGCAATAGCCGATTTAACACGGCAACAAAAACTGCCGGTAATACAGCAGGTGCCAATAATAGCAGTTAGATTGGAAAAAGTGAATGGAAAAACTTCTGCTGATATAAAGAAAGATTCGACCAGCAAAATTCCCATTCATGCCTTTACCTTCGAATACCGCGTTACTTACCGCGACACGTTAACAGCCACCGAAAAAATACTGAAAGGCACCTGGACGGGAAAAGCGGAGCCAGGCAAAGAAATTCCAATTTCCGTTGAAGAGCGTTTCTCGAACCGCAACCACATTGGCATCGGCGACCACCTTGAGTTTAACATTCAGGGGGTAAATATGCAGACGGTTGTGACAAGCATACGGCAGGTAAACTACAACAAGATCCAGACAAATTTCCAGATCCTTTTTCCGAAAGGCACATTAGAAGATGCACCCCAGTTTCATGTATTGCTTACACACGTGCCATCACCGTCGGTATCCGCAAGCTTCCAACAGGCCGTAGTCAAAAGTTTTCCCAATGTGTCAATTGTTGATCTTGGTTTAATTTTAACTGTTGTTGATGACCTTTTGGATAAGATAGGTTACATCATCAAGTTTATGAGCGCGTTTAGTATTATCACAGGTATTGTGGTATTAATAGCCTCTGTACGAATCAGCAAATACCAGCGCATACAAGAGAGCGTGCTGCTCCGAACATTGGGCGCCAGCCGCAAACAAATTTTTACCATCACCGCTTTGGAATATTTATTTTTGGGTGCATTGTCGGCGTTAACTGGTATCTTAATTGCTGTTGTTGGTACATGGCTGCTGGCAAAATACAGCTTCGAAATACAATTTTCTATAAATGTATTGCCTGCAATAGCATTGTTTGTAATTATATCGTTATTAACAGTAATTATTGGATTATTAAATAGCAGGGGTGTGTTGAATAAGCCACCGCTGGAAATATTGAGAAGTAATGCATAAGCGTAAGAAATTATCCAAATTGTCATTGAGAGGCACGGCCGATTCCCAAGGTGGCATGGTGAGGCCCTCGAATCGTGCGGGCAAAGGCCTCTGCGCACGTGCTTCGACGGGGCTC
The DNA here is from genome assembly GCA_036498965.1 of Mucilaginibacter sp. Lineage (GTDB taxonomy): Bacteria > Bacteroidota > Bacteroidia > Sphingobacteriales > Sphingobacteriaceae > Mucilaginibacter. The sequence goes on along the minus strand of DASYEP010000167.1, from coordinate 8,217 downwards.
AGCATGACAACGCGCGTTCGTTATGTTTCCCAAATTTCAAGACGGGCAATTACGATCTTGTTTTTTGGATTACTTTTCTCCGGCTGCGGCGAAAAGAAATCGCCCTCGAGTGAAACCGTTTCAGCAACGACTAATAAACCCGACAGCACCTCAACAAAAACTATTTTGTTCTTTGGCGATAGCCTTACCGCCGGCTACGGTTTGGATGATCCATCAGAAGCATACCCGGGTGTTGTTCAAAATAAAATTGACTCAGCAAAGCTCCCTTATAAAGTAATAAACGCAGGTGTAAGCGGCGAAACCTCGGCAGGCGGAAAAGGCAGGATAGGCTGGATATTAAAACAAAAAGTAGATGTTTTTGTGCTGGAACTTGGTGCCAATGACGGCTTGCGTGGAATACCGGTAAGTGCAACTTCTGAGAACCTGCAGGCGATAGTTGATAGCGTAAAAACAAAATATCCAAACACAAAATTGGTAATGCTTGGCATGATGGTTCCTCCAAATATGGGTGCTACCTATGCCAATAACTTTAAATCAATTTTCCCTCAAATTGCCGAGAAAAATCACATGTTATTGGTTCCCTTTCTTTTAAAAGGTGTTGCCGGCATTCCTTCCTTAAATCAACATGATGGCATACACCCAACCGCCGTAGGCGCTAAAATTGTTGGCGATAATGTTTGGCAGGCGATTAAAGGAATACTATAAAAGATGTGTCCTAATTTTATAAAGTTTAAATTTAATATTGAACACCGAATTTCAAATATCGAATGATGAAGTTAATGTGGATTTACGATTTCGGAATTACGACTTACGATTATATAAAAAAGAAATCGCAATCGGTGATTTGTAACTTCGATGTTCGCCCCGATAGTTATCGGGATCGAAATTCATTATTCGATATTTCCAGAAGCGTATTTAGCCCCCAATTGCTATCTTCGCAGCAAAGTATAAAAACATGGAAAAAACAAAACTTGTTATAAATAACAACGGTTCGGTAAAGGTAGAAGGCGACTTTGAAATAGTTGATATGCAGGGTAACCAATATGGGTTGCAAGGCAGAACCATCGTTTCTATTTGCCGTTGCGGAATGTCGGCTAATAAACCTTTTTGCGATGGCGCGCACAAGGGACACTTCGAGCATGAGGCAAAAGCATTTGATTTGCCACCACGTAAGGTTTAATTCCCTGCCCACCCGTCGTCTGTGTCCCCACAGACGACTATTGCCCTCCAAAGGTATGCTGGTAAATGTTGTCTGTGAGGACACAGACAATGGGTTCTGAGGTTCAGTTTAGAAAGATTTACGAAGTTTTGAATCTTCGTAAATCTGAACAAACATTTCATATTATGGCTATAACAAAAGTTAATGGCATCGATTTACACTATGCAACTACCGGCAACGGAACACCACTTGTTTTGATCCATGGCCATCCGTTTGACCACACCATGTGGTATCCTCAGGTAGTTGCGTTTTCTGAATCATACCAGGTTATCACCCCTGATTTGCGGGGCTACGGTGAAAGCACCCTACCCGATAGGTCAAACACAAAGTTTGAAGATTATGCCACTGACATACTTCAGCTGTTAGACGCTTTGGGTATAAACAGTTTTCATTTAGGCGGCTTATCCATGGGTGGCCAGATAATAATGGAAATATACAGGCAGGCACCTGCGAGAATTAAGAGCATGATATTTGCAGACACTTTCGCAAGTCTGGATACTCCCGAAGTAAAAAAAGGCCGTTACGATACCGGCCGTCGTTTAGAGAAAGAGGGGATGGATGGTTACGCCGATGAAGCGATCCACAAAATGATAACTCCGGAACACGTTGCTACCATGCCTGAAGTTTCAGGCCACATATTAAAAATGATGAAAGCAACGTCGCCTGTTGCTGCGGCTACGGCGTTGCGGGCCAGAGCTGAACGGATAGATTATTTAACCGAAGTGTTGCCTCAAATCAATATACCCACTTTGGAGATAGTAGGCCGGGATGATCAATTCACACCCGTTGCTATGGCCGAAGAAATGACAAAAAACCTTAAAAACTATAAATTGGTAATTATTGAGGATGCGGGTCACATGCCCAATCTGGAACATCCCGACGAATTTAACAAGGTTGTTCTTGATTTTTTAGGCGGCATTGTGTAGCGACTCCCCGATGGTTCGGGGCGTCTCTACAACATTATCCATCTCAACCATCGCCTTAATCGAGTATTTGTTTGTCTACAAAGGAATCGCCTTGTTTTTATAAGTAAGCGCTTTTATAACCACCCACGCTATTAAATATGCCAGGCCGCAAACGCCAAACATAATGGAATAGGCAATATTAGGTGTTGCTTTATAATAATCAGTTAAACGTCCGGCTAATTGCTGTATAATAACACCTCCCAGGCCACCCGCCATGCTGCCTATACCTATTACCGACGCGACTGCTCTTTTGGGAAACATATCAGATACGGTGGTGAACAGATTAGCAGACCACGCCTGGTGTGCGGCGGCGCCGATACAAATAACACAAATTGCTAAAGTTGATGCATAATCGCCGAAAGCAGCTTTATTGCCGAAGTATTGCGTTAGCAACAAAGACATTGGGAATAACGCAATTATCAGCATAGCGGTCATTCTGGCTTTATAAACGTTCATTCCCCTGTTTATCAAGAATAACGGAATACTGCCGCCAAAAGTGCTTCCAAAAATGGCAATCCCGTAAACTATAAATGTTGGCCACATCACCTGCTCCCCTGTCATGCCAAATTGTTTCTTTAAATAGTCGGGTAACCAAAAAAGCAGAAACCACCAAACACCATCCGTTAAAAACTTCCCCATAAAAAAAGCCCACGTTTGCGGGTAAACAAGCAGCTTAACCCAGGGTATTTTATGACTAACTGCCACATCTTCCGACGGAGCAACATGGGCAACCAGGTCATCACTATGAATATAGTCAAATTCCTCTTTTGAAAGCTTTTTATGAGCAGCGGGCGTATTATAAAGCGCAAACCAAAAAAACAACCATATAAACCCTAAAGCGCCAGTTATAATAAACGCATATTTCCATCCGGGATCGTTTCCCCAATACGTCAGGCACCAGGGTACAAATAGGGCAGCCATCATTGCTCCAATGTTAGCTCCGCTATTAAAAATACCGGTAGCAAGGGCACGTTCTTTTTTTGGAAACCACTCTGCTACAGTTTTAATGGAAGCAGGGAAGTTACCTCCTTCGCCAATACCGAACAAGCTCCTGATTATTACGTGCAACGCAACCGTACTGCCCGCAAAGGCATTCAGCATGCCAAATACCGACCATACAATTAATGATAAGGCCAATCCTAATTTAGTACCTATCTTATCAATAAACCAGCCGGCGAATATGGTCATGCCGGCATAAAAAAGGGTAAAAAAGGAAATTACATTTCCAAAATCGGTATTGCTCCATCCAAAACCACCCTTTGCAACGGGCGTTGAGAAAAACTCCTTCAGGTAGCTGATTACCTGGCGGTCCATGTAATTAATCGTAGTCGAAAATAACAGCAGGGTGGCTATAACCCACCTGTATCTTCCTATTCTGGTTTGGCTCATTAGTTGGTTTAAATTGGATACGGTGTTTACATTGCTGCTTGCACTAATTCAATCGCGTTCACTGTATCGTAATATAATTGGTCGTAAAGTTTATTATCTAAAATGTTTTTTGTGATCAGTTTGCTGCCCATACCCACCGCACATACCCCTGCGTGGAACCACGAACTGATACTTTCGGCGCTCATTTCAACACCTCCCGTCGGCATAAAAAGCTGACCGGGGAATAACTCCTTAATAGAGCTAACAAATGCAGGCCCGACAATATTGGCCGGAAATATTTTTATCAGTTCGGCGCCGTTTTTTTGCGCCGTATAAATTTCTGTGGGCGTCATGCAGCCCGGTATCCATAATAATTTATACTTGTGTGCTATTTTCGCTACCTCAGGGTTTATGATAGGCGAAACGATGAAATCAGCACCCAAATCTATAAAAGCCTCAGCTTCTGATACATTTTTTACAGTTCCGATACCAACCAGCAACTCAGGCATTTCTTTCGGCTGAACTTTTTTAATAACTCTAAAGTTTTCAAGCGCCTGCTTTCCCCTGTTGGTATATTCAATTACCCGTATGCCTGCCCTGTAAAGCGCACGCACTATGTCGAGGCTCACTTCAGCGTCTTCGTAATAGAACAAAGGCAACATCCCTTGTGTTAAAATACTATTTAAAACAGCTTTTTTTAACTTCATTTTATTGCTTTTTTTATTTCTGCAACCGTTCTGCTAGTCGCATCACCTTTAATAAATAGTTTTTCAAATGCAGCTGCCGTAGCAAATTCTAATGTCTGAAGCGGTTCAAAATTATTGTAAAACCCATATATAAGGCCTGCCATAAAACAATCGCCGCTACCTACTTTGTCGGTCACGCTACCTGTTTCGTATTCGTTGGAATTGTAAAAATGGTTATCGGTGTATAAAGTTGTATAATATTTAATATCATCGGTAGCATCAAAACGAAACGTATTTGCCACAGCTTTACACTTGGGGTACTGGCTTATAATGCTTTCTGATGTTTTTAAAGATTCCTTTAAATATATGCTTTTTAATCCTGATTCATGTATACCAGGGGTAACTGGTATACCCAGCATTGTTTCTGCCGCCCAAACGTTTCCCATTATCAGGTCACAGTATTTTACCAGCGTTGGCATTATTTCCGTCGGTAGTTTACCATACTGCCATAATTTAGCCCGATAGTTCATGTCGACAGAAAGGGTAATATTTTTTTTCGATGCAGCTTCCAAAACTTCCTTACAAACATCAGCAACATTCTGACTAATGGCAGGGCATATTGCACTGAAATGAAACCAGCTCACGCCATCCAATACTTTATCCCAGTCAATAACACCTGGCTGTAATCCGGCGAAAGCCGAATCAGCCCTGTCATATATCAGGGCGTTATGCTTCAGGTCCTGCCCTTTTGTTAAAAAATATAAACCTATCCGTTTGCCGCCGTTATATATCGACGATATATCAATATCCTTTTTCGTGAGAAACTCTTTTATTTGTACCGACATGCCATTATCCGGCAGTGCAGTAAAGTATTTAGAAGGCAAGTCCCATAAAGCCAGCGCCGTAGCTACATTCAACTCCGCGCCGCCAACATAAAAAGGTAACAGGTTGCTGTTCAGCCATTCGCCGTCTCCATCAGGACAAATACGAAGCAATAGCTCGCCAAAAGAAAGTATTGAACCGGGATGCGTTTTCATTTTTAATAGTCTGCTCATTTTACTCCATCAAATGCAAAGTAATTTTTAGCATTGTAATAGCAAATATCCTGTATTATTTTTCCCGTCCAATTAATATCACCTGGTAATTCACCGTTTTCGATGTCTGTACCAAAAAGATTACACAATATCCGCCGGAAGTATTCGTGGCGAGGGAAGGACATGAAACTTCGTGAATCAGTAAGCATGCCCACCATACGGCTAAGCAGCCCCATGTTCGACAGCGTGTTTAACTGTTTGGTCATCCCATCCTTTTGATCAAGAAACCACCATGCAGAGCCAAACTGCATCTTACCGGGAATTATTCCATCATTAAAATTCCCCACCATGGTTGCAATCAATTCGTTGTCTGCCGGGTTAAGATTATAGACTATGGTTTTTGCCAGTTTATTTTCGGATTCAAGCTTGTCGAAAAATCTCGACAAACCGGTTCCCTGTGAAAAGTCGCCAATAGAATCGTAACCGGTGTCAGGCCCGGCTTGCGCTAATGCCCGGGTATTATTACTCCGAAGTGCCCCAATATGATATTGCTGTACCCAATTTTTTTCGTTATCCCATACCGCAAAATGGTGCAACATGGCCGATTTGAATTTTGTTACGTCATTATGTAACAGGTGCTGTTCTGTTCTTATTTTTACGAATATTAGCCGGATTTCCTGGTCGGTATAGTTTTCCGCATAAAGCTGATTAAGCCCATGATCAGACAACAGACAGCCATTAGAAGAAAAATAATCGTGGCGTTTTTTTAAGGCGTTGATATATGAGTCGAAGTCGCCAATTTCAGAACCAATTAATTTTTCAAGTCGGGCAATAAATCCGTTTAAATTTTTCGGATTATCGGTTTCCATTGCTTTATCGGGCCTGAATGCGGGTAAAACCTTTGTCTTACACCCATCTGCTTTAATTTTTTGATGATGAGCTAAATTGTCCAACGGGTCATCAGTAGTACAGATAACTTCTACATTCTTGCTTTTTATGATATTCCGAACGCTGTACTCCGGCGACTTTAGCTTTTCGTTACATTCCTCATAAATCTTCTTCGCTGTTGCCGGCGACAAAAGCTCGTGTACATCGAAATACCGTTGCAGTTCAAGGTGCGTCCAATGATATAATGGGTTACGAAGCGAATAGGGGACAGTTGCTGCCCATTGTTCAAATTTTTCCCAGTCGCTTTTATTACCGGTAATAAAAGCCTCGTTTACACCATTTGCCCTCATGGCGCGCCATTTATAGTGGTCGCCGTAGAGCCAAATGGCAGTGAGATTTTCAAAATTAATATCATCGGCAATCTGGTCGGGCGGCAGATGGCAATGATAATCTATGATGGGAAGGCTGGCGGCAAATTCGTGATACAGGCGCTGCGCCGTTTTCGTTTCGAGTAAAAAATCCTCGTTTAAAAAACTCTTCATCTTAAAATGGTCTGCGGTATTTAACAGGACAAGTATACAGGTTTAATTGCTTCTTTTTCGCTTCCAATATACTTTTTATGACGCAGATTGTCACCAGACCACTGGTGAATTAATTTAAGAAAGCACTATACCAAAATGACCAGTCTCCTATCAAAAAAATGATCCTTATGAAGTGATCCCGCTATTAATCTTTTCCATAACAAAGTTTACTACTTTATCACAGTGAATGAGATTAAACTCATACAACTGGTTTGACTTATAATAGCCACTCAGATTGCCGCGTAACATTTCTTTGGCCCGGTTTAAACGAATTTTTACGTTTGATTCGCTGATATTAAGAACTTCCATAGTTTGGTTAGTACTCATTTCTTCAATTTCCCGCATAACGAATACTATTTTATATTTCTCGGGCAGGTCGGCTATAGTCTTTTCAAGCAAGACTTTTAATTCTTTATTCATAAGACCATTTAATGGTGTTTCAGTCAAATAACTGTTGCCAGGCTTTTCCTCAAGCAACGCCTCACGTTTAGCTCTCTTTTTCTTATACAGCAGGCTCTCATTTATTAATATACGCGTTAGCCAGGTGCTAAAGCTGGATTTGTTCCTGAATTTTTCCAAATTCAAATACGCATTCAGATAAGCAGTTTGCATAACGTCTTCGGTGGCCTCGTCATCATTAATAATCGACATACAAATCCTGTATAACCGAAGATTGTATTTGCGCATTAATTTTTCATATAAGTGTTTTTCACCCTTAATAACGCGTTCTGCAATTTCCTCGTCACTTAGCATCTTTTTGGGTTCTTTAATTTAAAAATCATGAAGTAAAAAAGAATTGTTCATATAAGAGTGAGTTGCCGCGCAATAAAAGGTTACAAATAACATGAAAATAAAATATGTAACCCTTTTTAAGCCGCCTCTCTCTAATAGTTAAAATTAAATATAATGATCATGGAAAAACCTATTAATGAATTAACTAAAATTCAAACCCTTTTAAAGTTAACTTATGGCCTGGTGCCTATTGTTGCCGGTGCCGACAAATTTACAAATTTGCTTACCAATTGGTCGCAATACCTCCATCCATCAATTGCCTCAATGCTGCCATTTAGCGACCATGTGTTTATGATGATAGTTGGGGTAATAGAGATTTGCGCAGGAGTATTGGTATTGGTAAAAACAAAAATAGGATCTTATGTGGTTAGCGCATGGCTGGTTTTAATAGCTTTAACATTAATAGCAAGCGGTAAGTTTTTAGATGTCGCCGTCAGAGATCTTGTTATGGCTATCGGCGCCTACTCGCTGGCCAAGATTACAGCAATTACAAACCCCGGCAGCTAAAATTAGACTGTCAAGCCGATAGTCGTTAGTCCTGAGTCACTGTTGTCCGGTAAAAATAAAAAAACAGGGGCGTAAGCCCCTGCATAGTTTAACTTTGAATTACCACACTCAAAAATTGAACTATGCCCAAAAGTACATTTTTTACCGGACAGCCGGTATTCAATCAATTACTTAGCT
>DASYEP010000166.1:0-6124 GCA_036498965.1 Mucilaginibacter sp. | reverse complement strand
TCTATATTAAAGCCCTCCCGGATAATCCTGGTGAGGGCTTTTTTGTTTGGAGAAACTTTTTTTCATTTTTTCAAAACAAAATAGGTCTTTTAGAACTTTCAGTTGGTGAATGCGTATTACTATCCAATCTGACCCTGCTACAACAATGACCGCGGCTAAATATGATCCGTTAAGCTTTCTTAACACCGAAGCAAAAGGCCTGCAAAATAATCCGCAAACGGATCTCATTCAATCGCTGCTATATGAGATCATTCGTGTCAAAGACCTGATCAAATATTACGAATCTATTCCTAACAGCGGTGGACAGCTTGGCGCCTCTATTTTAAACGAAGTGGTAGCGGAGGCTTATAATTCATTAGTTAACTATGACGTTGAGCTGATGAATAAATATTATGATCTTTTGCAGAATTGTGATTGAGGGAGAGATTGGAGATTAGTTAATTAGAGATTAGTTTTTGATTGGTTTAATTTAAGTCTCCTGTCTGTTTAAAAATTCTGCTCACCTAATCTCTGATCTCCAATCTCTAATCACTATATTCGAACCATGAACCACCTGATTGCCCCATCGATTTTAGCGGCCGATTTTGCCAATATGCAGCGTGATATCGAAATGCTTAACCAAAGCGAAGCTGATTGGATACATGTTGATATTATGGACGGGCTATTCGTGCCGAATATCTCTTATGGTTTCCCGGTTTTAGAGGCCGTAAAAAGGTATGCCCAAAAAACCCTGGATGTGCACCTGATGATCGTTGATCCCGACAGGTACTTAAAGGAATTTAGCGAAAAAGGCGCCGATGGCATTACCGTTCATTTTGAAGCATGTACACACCTGAACCGTACCGTACAAGCTATTAAAGAACTGGGCTGCAGGGCAGGGGTGGCTTTAAACCCGCATACACCCGTTGCTTTCCTGGACGATATTATCGAGGATCTCGACCTTGTTTTGATCATGTCGGTCAACCCTGGATTTGGTGGACAAAAGTTCATCAACAATACCTATAAGAAACTTCATGACTTGAGAGCACTAGCTGACGAGCGTAAGCCCAACCTGTTTATTGAGGTCGACGGGGGGGTAGGACAGCAAAATGTGGTGAAACTCGTTAATGCCGGTGCAAATGTTCTGGTGGCAGGCAATTCGGTTTTTTCAGCTGCCGATCAGCCTTTAGCTATCAGAAATTTAAAAAATCCTCAATAGCCTTATCAGAATAACAAATTGGATGCCCTGTTACAAAGGGAATTCTCCTTGCTGTTGTTTGAAAAATCATTATTGTACTTTGTTTTTTGACTGAATTATTTACTTTTCATCATTGCGGGGTGTGGGAGATTTTTTACGCTTTCCGGTTTTTGCCAGCGTGGTAATAATATTGATGTTTAATGGCTTGTTCCCATTATTTGTAGCCTGAATGGTATTATTATTTTGATTTTGTCGTTTCAAAAAACTAATAGTACCGGCTAACGAAAAGCTTGCCAGCATTAACCAATAGGCCCAGGTATATTGTACAGCTATGTTTTTATAAAAGTTATTTAAACTTACCTGCAACATAAGCAGGGCAATTACCCCTGTGAGACCGAGCAGAAAACCATAGCCTTTTTTATCATTAACTTTTACTATGGCCCGCACCAGGCCAGTAATTGAAACCAGCCCTGCCAGCAATACCCACACAAAAGCAGTTTTATATTGTAAAACGGGATATTGCTTTTTATCATCAGTTCTTCCAAAAATAATATCAATACAGGTGAGGGGGATGCACTGCTGGGCCGATACCGGTATCTGGATCATATTGCTCCATAACAGTATCAATGCACCAGTAAATAATATCACTTCCCATTGTACTAACCGCACAATTAAATTAAACGGATACGATATGGAGGATTGCCTTTTGATTTTTTTTCTGCCAACTTATACATAAAGGGCGCACCATGTCAAGTGCGATTTATTTTTCGCCGGAGATAATTTATTATATGATGTAGATTTTGAATTTCAGATAGTTATATTTGTTTACCCCACTATTTTCTCTGACTCCTGACTTATCGAAATGAAATGCATGATTAAACCTTCACAATCCGTTACAATCCTAATCATTATACTCATCGCTGCAAGCGTCTTTAACCCGGTTTTCTCTCAACCTAAGCCAGATAAAAAAATAGATTCACTTAAAACTGCCATAAGCAAGCATCCTGCAAAAGACAGTATTTTAGCAGGGTATCAAATTCTATTGGGACACCTGATCATCAGGACCGATCTGTCTTTAGCTATGAAGGTGACCGATGAGGCTATTGAAACATCCAGGGCTTGCAATTGGGAAAATGGCATTTATACAGCGTTGCGTCAAAAGGGGGCAATTTATTATGAGATGTCTGAGTTTGACCAGGCTATTAATTATCAGCTGCTGGCATTAAAAGAAATTGAGAAAGCGCAAAATGTCCCGTTAGCCAAACAAAAAAAGTTTGCCATCGGGATATATATCAACATCGCAAATAGTTATACGGGCACAAGGCAATATGACAAAAGTCTTGAATATGGGCTTAAAGCGTTGCCTTTAACCAAGGAATTGAAAGAAGATTATTTAGAAGCCGTTTCTTATCTTTCTATTGGTTTAGTTTACCTGGATAAAGGCACGCTGGATAAAGCTGGTTATTATTTAGATAGCAGCTACTATGTTGCACAAAAATTCAATTATTCAGCTGTTAAGCCATTATATTATAATGACAAGGGAGAAGTGCTGACCAAACGGGGCAAATATAGTGAGGCCATTAAGTTGTTTCAAAAAGGTATCATGTATGCTGATAGCCTGGGGGATATATTATCCAAAATATCATGTTTAGCAGCTACCGGCGAAGCCTATTTTTATTTAAAGGATTATACGCAAGCCGAAAAAAATACTAAAAATGCTTTGTTACTGGCCCAGCAATCACAAGTATTGCAAAGGGAATTTGAAAGTCATGAATTGCTGTCGCGGATTTATCAAAAAGAGAACAGGCCTGTGGATGCATTGGAGTCCTATAAAAAATATATTGTACTAAGAGACAGTTCGATCGGTGTAGAAAAAAAGCTTGAAATTTCGCGTCGCGAGATGCAGTACGAAACTGATAAAAAAGAAACGCTGTCGAAGGCAGAGATCCAGCGCCAAAAGATCATCAAAAATACTATTGTCGCAGGTTCGGCCATCCTGTTAATTTTAGTGTTGGCGATATTCTTTTTTTATAAAAAACGAAGAGATGCGGTGCTGGTTCAAAAGGAGCTTGAATTTAAAGCACAGGTATCTGATATAGAAATGAAGGTATTGCGCCTGCAGCTAAACCCTCATTTTATTTTTAATTCGCTCAATTCCATCAGCAATTATATCAGTAAGAACGACACCAAAACGGCTGACTACTTTTTGGCCAAGTTTGCCAGCCTGATGCGAAGCACACTGGAAAGTTCTGAAGAAAAAGAAATTTCACTGACTGATGAACTTAAAATGATTGAATTGTACATACAATTAGAAGCTGCCAGGATGAATAATAAATTTACCTACCAGATAGAGGTGGCAAAAGACATTAACCCCGACACAACCTTTGTGCCCCCGCTAATTTTACAACCCTTTGTAGAAAATAGCATATGGCATGGCCTTGCCGAAAAAGGAGGAGAGGGGCATATCAGGATTGAGGTGACCCGCGACAATACCCTGTTGAACTGTGTGGTAACAGATGATGGCATAGGGCGTTCTGCAAAACCTAAAAGTGGTAAAAAATCATTTGGATTTAAAATTACCGCGGATAGAATAGCATTGTTAAATAAATTGAAAAATACAAACGCCAGTGTCCATTTGGTCGACCTGGAGAAAGGAACAAGAGTGGAAGTGAAACTCCCGTTTGAAACAGAAGCAGGATTATGATAAAAGCAGTAATTATTGATGACGAGCAACATTGTATTGATCGGCTTTCATATCTGATCGATAATTATTGCAGCGATGAAATAATTGTAACTGGTACTGCATCAGACACTAATGATGGGTTTGACGTTATTAAAACGCTTGCCCCCCAATTGGTGTTCCTGGATATTCAAATTCAACGGCAAACCGGGTTTGACCTTTTAAAGAAATATATTTCTCTCCCCTTTGACGTAATTTTCACTACAGCTTATGAACAATATGCAATCCAGGCTTTTAAATTCAGTGCTGTAGATTATTTATTAAAACCCATTGATCCCGATGAACTTAAACTAACTATAAAAAAGCTTAAAGAAAAAATGGAAAGGGAAGATAATTTGCAAAAATTTGAACTGCTGCTTAATAATCTGAGGCATATAAATCAGCAGGATCCAAAGATCACAGTTCCCACATTTACCGGGCTTGAATTTATAAGGATCAGCGATATTATACGTTGTCAAAGCGATGTAAATTATACCACCATCTTTATGAAAGATAAAAAGACATTGATGGTTGCTAAAACTTTAAAAGAGTTTGAAGGGCTCTTAAACGATTATAATTTTTTCAGATTACATAACTCCCACCTGGTCAACCTGGCCTATATTAAAAGCTATCATAAAGGTAAAGGCGGTTTTGTAGAGTTAGAAGACAAAACAGAACTGGAAGTGTCTACACGCCGTAAAGATGAATTCCTGGTTAGATTATCTTCCATGAAATAATAATGGCTTGTAAAATATAACCTGCCTCTTTCTTTAAAATGGATAAGTTTCCGGCCTCTGTTATTAAATCGATAATAATTCAATGAAAATTGAATGGAAAATGCTTTTTGTTATTCAAAAGGGTATAATTGTTTATGAAGCTCATAATTATGATAAAAAAATTGCAAACATTCTCCATAAACATTGCCAAATTGATTAACTTCGGCCGAACCAAATATAAAGTTGGCAATTGGCCGGTTTATATATAAACAAAAATGATATGAAACACAATTTCGGTGCCGGACCAGGCATTTTACCACATGAAGTATTAAAACAGGCCTCAGAAGGGGTTATGAATTTTAACGGAACGGGATTATCTATATTAGAGATATCGCACCGCTCGCCTGAATTTGAAGCTGTTTTGGATGAAGCTGTAAAGCTGGTAAAAGAACTATTTGATGTTCCCGAAGGATACTCCGTATTATTTTTACAAGGCGGTGCAAGCACAGAATTTGCACTGGTTCCATTTAACCTATTACCCGATGGTGGTAAAGCTGCTTACCTGGACACTGGTGTATGGGCAAGCAAAGCATTGAAGGAAGCCAAGCTATTCGGTGAAACTGCAGTAGTGGCTACCGCAAAAGAAAGCAACTACACTTACATCCCTAAGGATTTTGAAATACCAAAGGATGCCGCTTATTTCCATATTACCTCCAACAATACGATTTATGGTACGCAGCAAAAGCATTTCCCTAAATCACCAATACCTATGGTTTGCGATATGTCGTCAGATATATTCAGCCGTAAGGTAAACGTGGCTGATTTTGGATTGATCTACGCAGGGGCGCAGAAAAATATGGGCCCGGCGGGGGTAACGCTGGTTATCGTAAAAGATTCGCTACTAGGCAAAACCGGTCGTAAAATACCTTCTATGTTCGATTATAAAGTGCAAATAGATGGTGGTTCTATGTACAATACCCCTCCGGTATTTGCTATCTATGTTTCTATGCTGACGCTTAACTGGCTGAAAGCAAAAGGGGGCGTGGCAGGAATCGAGGTAGAAAATGATGCAAAAGCAAAAGCTTTGTATACCGAGATCGACCGTAACCCATTATTCAAAGGCGTTTGCGCGGTTGAAGATCGTTCGCACATGAATGTTTGCTTTGTAGTTGAAAACCCCGAGCATGAGAAACCATTCCTGAAATTTTGTGATGAAAAAGGTATTGTCGGCATCAAAGGCCACAGGAGCGTAGGCGGTTTCAGAGCGTCAATTTATAATGCATTACCCATCACCAGCGTACACGTGCTGATCGATGCCATGCAGGAATTCCAGGAAAACAATAAATAATTTAAGTTGATTGGTTGATTAAGTAGGATTTAGTGAGTGGTTCGCTATTTAACTTAATCAACCTAATCTAACCCAATCCAACTTAATCAACTAAACAATGATCAAAATATTAGCTAATGACGGTATCGATCCCATAGGCAAAAAAATGCTGGAGGATGCCGGTT
>DASYEP010000165.1:0-11749 GCA_036498965.1 Mucilaginibacter sp. | reverse complement strand
ATCTGTTTATACCTTAAATATATGAAAATCAGATGATTATTCCAAATAATTACTCAAGAAAAAACTAAAGGATAACCCCTTTTTTAATGCCTCACATTCATTAATTAAAAAGAGGCTGATCATGATTTATGATACAGCCTCATTTCAGCATTACTGGTAGTCAACGCCAGGCCCCTCCGAATCGGTGAACCCTAATTTATACCTTTAGACAACCATATCTTTACCATCCACCTTAACGCCTTTGGCATCAGTGATAAGCAGTGGGAATTTTTTAGTTCCTTTATCCGCAGGGTCCACATCGTATTTAAACTTAATCGACACCGGGGTAACGGCAATAGGGTCTATTTTCTTGCCCAGGATAGTTACTATTATGTTTTGTGGATCCAGGTTATGCCCGGTAATCACGAACTGGTTCGTTTGGTTGACATCGATTTTAGCGGGTTGCATCGTTTTAAGATCAACGCTTTGTGCCGTCACACTCTCGTCTGTGAGTTTATCAGGCCGGTTGTCAGTGGGCTTGAAGACGGCTGTGAAAATTTCCTTAAGTTTCTGTGTAGCAATGTCGGTGAACAGGCCGGCCAGTGCTGCCCCAGCCATGATGCCGTTCAAATTAACCGCGCCGTTGACAACCCCCGGATTGCTGTTACTGTTATTCAACGAAAAATATATAAAGATCGCCAGGCCCGAGGCGGTAAATGGTTTGATAAAGTACCAAAGTATCCAACTGCGCCGAAACTTTTCGGCGCCGACGAAGGTAGCGAAGGAC
Source organism: Mucilaginibacter sp. (assembly GCA_036498965.1). Classification (GTDB taxonomy): domain Bacteria; phylum Bacteroidota; class Bacteroidia; order Sphingobacteriales; family Sphingobacteriaceae; genus Mucilaginibacter. The sequence continues at coordinate 10,983 of DASYEP010000165.1, read as the reverse complement.
GAGGAAATATAAACCATGTTGCCAAGGAAGCCAGCGGCCGCCACCAGGATGAGGATGAGTGCGCCGAATTGAATTGTGCAATGGCAGGATGCATCAGACGTCGCGCAGGGATTCTTTTCTGAGGCCTCCTTTTCTTTAGCCTTATCTGCTAAAGCAATAGCGGCTCTTTCCGCCTCGCCAACAAGAAATTTTGCCGAATCATCTGCCCTTTTTTTTAAATCCTTTTCAGTACTGGCAAAGGACTTCGGTTTTTCTTCCGGTTTTGCTTTTGCCGGCGATGGCGGATCAATCAGGGTGATGTGCATCAACTCATAGCGATAGGTTGTACTGGTGCCGGTTGGCATTTTGTCAGGCCAATAAGCTATGATCACCCAGAGCGCCAGGGAAATGGCCGAAATAATGAAAAAACCGGCCCAAAATTTCTGCTTCCAATTTAAAGGGGGCTCGGGCGGTACGGTTGGTGTTACAGAATCTGTATCCTTTCCGTTTTGCGGCGGACCTACAGGAGGTTTGTTTGTTGCATCAGCCTTTCCGTCGTTTGGCGGATCTACCGCAGGTTTGTTTGTCGCATCAACCTTTTCGTCTTTTGGTTGTCCGCTGTCGTTTGTAGGGTCTTCCATGTTAATGTTGTTTTAGAGTTTTATTGATTGGGTTGGTCGGCGGTAAGCAGCAAGCGTTCGCGGCTTTTCATGTCTCCGTCGGTAAAATAGGCCTTGGTCCAAAGGCTATCGGTATGTAGCGTGATATTACCGGTGCCGCCGGCTTTGTTGGATTTATCGCGGAATTGGAAATGATCAACCAAACGGATAGCTTCGATACCGAATACCGTCACTACATCAGGGTCCCTGATTACGAGTAAATTATCTCCATTTTCCTGTTCAGGACCGAGGGCGAGGTTACTGCTGCCGCAAATTACAATGCCATTGTCAGTATTGAAGTTGAGTACGACGAATTTGTGGTGGACGCTGATTCCTTCTATCGTAGGTTCGGGTTTAAAATTGGAGGGTAGTAAAGGACGCAAGCCCCTACCTGCGACATGGATACCGGTTGTGCTGTTGGGTGAGTATAGCAGCACTTCGGTAGTAGAGTCTGTAATGCCCATAGTGAAGGTTTCGGTGTGACGTACTTTGCCCATGATGGCGGTGAGCAGCGCACTGCCCGAGCGGTCGTTCATGATCGCGAACAATATGCTTTGGGCGGTTTCCGCATCGGCGGCAAGGTCGTCGAGTTCTTTTTGAGCAAACGTCTTCGGATGCGGCGAAAAGCGGATAACCATTTGCGGCAAGGTTGGATCGTTGATATTATTTTGCTCTGCCGGACTGTTGAAACCAAAGCTTTGCGCGGAGACATCCGTATTGGCCTTAAAGGCCTTGGTATCGGGCCAGGAGGCATCAAATATTTTTTCGTAAAGGGCGGCCACGCTGGGGTTATTAAAGATAAGCACATTGTTAGCGTTGACGTACAGGCCGTTGACGGAAAAATTAGTTGAACCAGTGAGCACTTTCACGGGCTGGTTGTTTTTGAGTTGAATAAAAACTTTGGAATGTGCGAGGCTAAAAAAGCAACCGCGCTTGATGTCGGCATTTCCCGTCTTTGTGGCATTGAATTGGTTAGTGAACTGGTCTTCGAATTGAGTGAACGCGACGCCTGGCTGGGTGACATGGCTGGTGCTGTTGTCGAGTATTATACGTATGCGACCCTGCCCTGCCATCGTTAACAAATATTGGCAAATGGTGGGTTCATCCAGGTCAAAGGCAAATACATCCAGGGAGATTTCCGGGTCTTTTAGCGCCTCTTCCAGGAAGTCTATAACACGGGCGCGGACCTGCCAGCCAAGATAGGAGTACAAGTCGTCGTAGCTGTAAGGAACATCGGTCAACACGCCATTGATCATTTGCTGCATGTGCCCTGAATTGAGCCTGGTATCATACAAAAGCTGCTGGAAACCGGGGTCGCCATGATCTGGCTTTAGCTTAACTTTTTCACCAAAATGGCTGGCAGCAGCCTGTGAGGCGATAAAGCTGCGCGTAAAACCAATTTGGAGCGACTTGATATTGAATGGACAAACCTGGATGGTCACCGCAACGGTAAGCGTTGGGTCGATAGGTTGAAGGACATTTCCGGCGAGATAGCGGGGGGTGATCTCATAGGTATAGGCGCCAAAAAACACATCGTTTACATGATGATAGGAAGAAGGCACGTGAATCCAACTGAAACGCTGAATGGGCGAGAACTCGGTGCTTTTCAAATTCCGCGGTCCGCTAGAAGGTGGATAGGTTACTGTGGCCGGGTAACCGAACAAGTTTAACAAGTAGTAAGGCGGCCGCCCCAGTGGCGTGACGAGAATGCTGAAGCCGGTAAGGTTTGCTCTGTTATCGGCCGCCAGGTCAAAGGCCAGCAAGGTCATAGCGTCGCCCTGGTAAGCGGTGACGCTGACACCATTTTTAGATTGAAAAACTTTCATAAGGCACTTGTTCGTAAATTGTTGTTTGTCAGATTTTTATGTTAAATTTAAATATTTTTTTACCGCATTAGTTACCGTGAAAACACCTTTTTTTTAACGTTAAATAACCTTGTTCATCGTTCTCCATTTTTTATACTTGCCCTTTATCCATTTGTCTCGTACCTTTATCCAATAAATAAAAGCTGATATATGAATACTGAGAAAGCCATATTGGCCGGCGGTTGCTTCTGGGGAGTAGAAGATCTTATCCGAAATTTGCCCGGAGTTATTTCAACCGTTGTGGGATATACAGGCGGCGACGTTCGCAATGCAACGTATAAGAATCATGGGACACATGCAGAAGGTATAGAGGTCGTGTTTGATACAGAACGACTTTCGTACCGCGCGCTGCTGGAGTATTTCTTCCAGATCCACGACCCTACCACGCGCAACAGGCAGGGCAACGACGTTGGAACCTCTTATCGTTCTGCCATTTTTTTTAACGATGAAAAACAACGCGAAACCGCGAAAACTTTAATAGCCGAGATGGACGCTTCCGGTAAATGGCCAGGGAAAATTGTAACCGAAGTTGTGCCTGTAACTGATTTTTGGAATGCAGAAGAAGAACACCAAAATTATTTAATAAAGCACCCGTACGGATACACATGCCACTATGAGCGGCCGGATTGGAAATTGGTGTGATTGTAAAAGCGATAACGGTTAGTGTTTCTTTGATTGGCAGGTGTTGTTGATGATGTGAATGTGGTTTACAGCTATACTCGTCAAAAATTGGAAACAAGTAAATCAACTGAAGTTTATTTCCCGAAAAATCACACTATCCGCCCAATATTTCGCTCAACTTCTCACCCTTATTTGTCAGTGTATATTCTCTTCCGGGCGGGTTGGCTGGCACTATCCTTTGCTTAACAAATAGAGAAACTCATTAAGGGCACATTTTTCTTCAGGGAATGACTAGTTATAAAAATTTGTTGAATTTAGTTTTCTTTCAAACACGCCAGGTTATTAATGAGTTACTAATAACGGGTTAAGTCCTTGCCCGCCGCCATTATTAATTGTTCTGACGTTCAATAAATAATGAATGTAACTAAAATGAAATAAACCATGACTAATAATATTTAAATGACGCTTTACCTTTGCCCGCAGCCTATGTCAATTTTTTAATCATTCTATTAATTCTATGGACTTAAATAGCAAACGTTTCACAGCCTTTGCCTAATAGTTCCGGAATGGGCAGACATCGGGAAGTGAGATACTCAGTTAAAAAGGTAACCAATGCGACGAATGAGATCATTAACGAAATTCGATTAAGCTTATATTAATACCTTTTTTCGATATTATGCCGCAACAGAATAGCTTTTTGTTATAGAAGAAACAAACCATGAAAAAAGATAATGCACCAATGGATATATTTAAAGCTACAGCAGAAGCCGAATCATTTATAGGAGACATTTTTCAGCACCTGCCTGTCGGCATCGCAGTTAGCAAAATTGACGACAGCTCTATTGTAGTTTTGAATGACCTTTTCTGCAATATATGTGGCTGGCCTAAGGAGGCGATAACGGATATAGGCGTTCTTTTACTTAAAGTCTTTCCAGACAAATTGTACCGTAAGAGCATTATAACAAGGATCAAGGATGATATAGCGAGCGGGGACATCAATCGAATGTCCTGGCAGGGTCTTAACATCGCCACCAAGGCGGGGGAAACCAGATTTGTAAATATAAAAAACATTCCGCGCTATGATCGGAACTTGATGATCACTACCGTAGTCGATGTAACTGAGGAGACGATGAAATCGCGGGCGCTTGAATCCACTAACGATGAGTTGAAGAAGATTATGGATTCCTCTGTAGACATGATCTTTTCTGTCGACAATGATGATATCGTTGTCAGTGTTAATGCAGCATCTGAGCGTATTTTGGGGTATAAGCCCGAAGAATTAATAGGCAAACCACTTTTCGATTTTCTTTATTTACCCGACAAGGAAAGAACCCTGCGAATGGCCGATGCGATCAAAGCGGGACGTAAAATGCCCAATATCGAGAATCACTATGTGCACAAAAACGGCTCCATCGTCCCCTTACACTGGTCGGCCGTTGCCAACAGAACCGAAAAAATCAGGTACGGCATTGCCCGGGATGCCACGGAGATAAAAAAAAGTAAGGAGGCCCTTGCCAATTCGGAAAGACTCTACAGATCACTTTTTAACAACAACCCATTGCCCATTTGTATTTGGGATTTTGAAAGCCGGCGATTTATTGACTGTAATGAAGAAATGCTGCAGAAATATGGGTACACAAGAGAGGAGTTTTTACAACTGACGATCTATGACATACGTCCGCCTGAGGACGTGCCACTGATCGAACAAGCTGTCCGTTCAGAAAAAACATACGAAACCAGGCATCAGCAGGTTTGGCGGCATAAGAGAAAAACCGGGGAGATTATGTATATGGACGTCCAGGGCCAACTCATCGACTACAACGGGCGGCGGGCATCCTTAGCCGTGGCTCAGGATATTACGGATCAAAGACTTGCTGAAAAAAAATTAAAAGAATTGAATTCAGAACTCGAAAGCAACATTAAAAAACTGGTAATATCAAATGCAGAATTAGAGCAATTTGCCTATGTAACCTCGCACGACTTGCAGGAACCCCTGCGCATGATAACCAGTTTTTTAACGTTATTGGAGAAAAAATATAGTGGAGTACTTGATGATAAAGGAAGGCGCTATATTTATTTTGCAGCAGATGGGGCCAAAAGAATGAGGCATTTTATTTTAGATCTGCTTGAATTTTCAAAGGTTGGGCATACAGATGCAAACCTCGAAGAGGTGGATTTTAATAATCTTGTTAAAGAAGTGCTTGCAATTTTCCGAAGAAATATTGAGGAATTGAAAGCCGTTGTTCGCTTTGAAAATATGCCGGCATTTCAAACTTATAAAATGCCCTTAAGACAAGTGTTTCAAAATTTAATTGGCAATAGCTTGAAATATCATAGTCCTGGCAGGAAGCCAATAATTAGCATGTCATGTGAGGTAACGGATGTGTTTTATAAGTTTTCAATAAAGGATAACGGAATTGGTATTGCACCTGAATACTTTGATAAGATATTTATTATTTTTCAAAGGCTGCATAACAAGGAAGAATACTCGGGTACAGGTATGGGGCTTTCTATCACCAAGAAGATCATAGAAAGTCTTGGTGGCAAGATATGGCTGGAATCTGAAGAAGGAAAAGGTACAACCTTTTATTTTACCGTTTTGAAAGATCAGAGGGTGTGAGATCGATACCTTATCTGCACGCTGAAAATAATGGCTGAAGAAGCTATCTTCACAAAACTCCAGCTTCCCCTTATTACACCACCTTGTGCTGAGCCAAAATCGCTTTATGACCGAATTTGATGATCAGATAGAATGAGGCACCTAAATTAATTATGTCTTTGAAGGCGAACAATCCCAGGAAACTCATGTAATTGAAACCATTTACATTAATAAGCGCCGGGAGTAGTTCGTGGCCCACTTCTTATGGCCTGTCCAGATGTTGGTGTCATAATTGAGACAGCCTTCTTGTTTGAAACCGTTAATTTAAATTGCCGGAGCTATTGGAAAATCAATAGGTATATCCGTTAAAGCGTAGATATAATTTGTAATCGTTTTATCTCCAACAACCATTACTACATCGATGAGTGAGCCTTGATTATAACCGGCGGCGTAAAAGTTTTCCACCAGTTGCGGGTCGGCATGGCCTTTGTTTTCGGCGATGCTCTTTGCAAGTTTAGCCAGGGTATCGAATTTGCTGTCAAAACTGATTGATGCGCGGCGAATTTCCAATATTTGTTCGTCGGTAAAGCCCTGCTTTTTAGAAATTGCAGTATGTGCGGCCAGGCAATATTTGCAGTCATTTACCTGGCTTACTACAAGATTTACTATTTCTTTTTCTTTTGCCCTTAACGATGTTCTTGCATTTGACAGCGCCAGGTAGCTACCCAAAGCATTTTCTGAATGTGCATACACTGCATATAGGTTTGGTACGCTACCAATTGTTTTAGTCATGTTATCAAATAACGCCTGATTAGCTGGCGATACTTGTTCTCTGGTCGGAACTGAAAATGTGTCCATGGTTATATTTATTAATGTTTTTAGTAATTAATTTATTTGTCTTGTTTGTTTCTTTTGTTATTTGGCGTTATGTTGAGCAAGAATCGCATTATGACCAAATTTGCTTATCAGGTATAAAGATGCACCGAGATTAATTACGTCTTTGAAAAGAAACAGCCCTAAAAAACTCATGTAATTAAACCCGTTTACATTTACAAGCGACCCCGGAGTAGTTATTACCATAGTGCTGGTTACAAAAAACATCACTGCAGCGATGCTACCCCCAATAATGCCTGCCTGTGGTTTAAACATTCCAACAATAATGAGCAGTGCAGCTATTACTTCAGTTAAACCGATCAGGTCGGAGCCCTGATACACGCCGAATAACTTAAAATGCCAGCTGATAAGGGGACTATTATTAACCAGTGGGACAATGCCGTCTGCCCCCGGAGCAGTCATTTTGAAAGACCCGGCCCATAACAGCATAACGATCATGCCGGCGCTAATCACCAGGAATGGGAGATTTTTCTTTGTTACCCATGCAGCAAATTTTATTATTGCATTTTGGCTAACTTGATTTTCGGTGTTGAATTCTAAATTTTTCATTTTTATAACGTTTTTGTTTTAGATGATTTGATAGTTCAAAGGTCGTGCAAATTTCATCCTTGTAAAACGGCGGGACTGCCCGAAGAATGGGCTACTTTTCCCGATGATGTTTTCAGTGCCTTCAACATTATTGTTTTTTTTCTCCACCCCGTCATATTCATCTTTTTAAAATCTGAAGTAACCATACCGGTGTGTCGTTTAAAGAATTTTCCAAAATGACCGGCATCTTCGAAACCTAATTCATACGAAATTTCTTTGATCGTTTTATCGGTATAAAACATCAAGCGTTTGGCTTCCATAATTATCCGCTCCTGAATAACTAACAGCGGATTTTTATTATTATACAGGGCAAATAAATTGGAAAGGGTTTTAGGTGACTTATAGAGCTGATCTGCGTAGAACTTGACCTTGTGCTGGGTACGATAATGACTTTCGACCAGGAAGTTATATTTTCGGACGATGTCGAGCTTTTCACCCGGCAATTCATTTTCGTTAATAAATTGATTCTTTGCAAGCCTTGTCACGATGATGATTAAGCGTTTCAGCAAAACCTGCATCATCTCACCCTGAATATGATCATGAGTTTCAAACTCGTCCTGCAACATTTGCAAAATCATGTCCAGCTTTTTTTGGTCGGTATCACTCAAGTGAATAAACATTTTTTGAGGTGGTCCATAAAAGATAAAACCTACACAACTTACTTCCTTGTCATGATCAACAATACAGTAAAAATCCCTGTTGAATTGCCAGGCAACAATATCTGCCGGGTTTTCGAAGTGAAAGGATTCGCTTACCATCAAACAATGGATGGTATTAGAGGAAAAAGTATAAGCTACGTTATCGATCGTTATTTTCTGATCAATGCCGCGATTCCAGGCGATAGTTAATAATTTGTCTTCATGATCTCTGCCGTAAAATTCCCGGCTGAGTATCGGCTCCTGGTATATTAAATTAAACAAGGCCCTGGTTTGATCATTGAAAAATTTGTGCATCATTCAAGTGAGATTTGATTTTTGTTATTTAGAAATATTTCGACGATAGCAATTTGTAAGCTGTTGTTGTGTGACCCTGTCGTACCAGAAGCTAAATCCCTTTTATTTCGCCGCCGTCCATTCGGATGGCAGCACCTATCAGCCATTTGGCGCCAGGCGATACCAGGAAAGCTATTAGCTCCCCAATTTCGTCGGGCTCACCATAACGCTCAATATGTGCATCCACTAAAAATTTACCTTTAGCTTCTTCCATGGTCAGGTTATTGGCAGCAGACCATTTCTTTAAGAAATTAATTCTCCTGTTGCTCATTACCGGGCCTGGTAATACGCTGTTCACCTGAACCCCATCTAAAATACCCTGTTCGGCAAACGCTTTGGCTAATGCGCAAATGGCTGCGTTTATGGTTGCAACTGCTGCAAAACCCGGTTTTGGATCTTCGGCTGAATTGCCCGAAATAAATACAACAGATCCCTTTGACTCTTTTAACAATGGCCACGCCTTAATGGCCAGGCGACGAGCGCCATGAAGTTTCATTTCCGCACCGTCATTCCACTGTTCGTCCGTCATTTCAAACAGGTGGATTTGAGGGACTGCACCCGCTACATTTATCAGGGCATCAATTCTGCCAAATTTTTCCTTGGTTTCATTAATCACTTTATCCACAGATTCAACCAGCCTAAGGTCGGCAGTGACCACCAATGGCTCGGCGCCCATGGATTTGATGATTTCTGCGGTTTTTGTCAATTCATCACTTTCACGGGCTACCAATACCAGTCCGGTAAAATCTTTGGCTAACCTGATAGCCGTTGCCCGCCCAATTCCGGCGCTGGCGCCGGTTACAATTGCAATTTTTGTTTTCATTGTGCCTTTTTTGTTTTATGAATTGTGTTCGTTAATTTTTAATACAGGCACTTTAGCTTTATTCTTTCACAGCCATCACTTCCGGGAGTTCTGGCCTCAGATAAAGCAAAAGGCAACAAATAATCAGCCCGAAAGCAAGGAACGGTGACCACATTGCAATAATCATTGCACCAATAAAGATTGACATGGTAATAAATGAGCGCAAGTTCAATAGACGCTGCGCCTTTTTAGAAATAGCAGGGGTCATACAGTTATAAAGGGTTTCCCAGGCCAGCCATAAATAGGTAGCATTGACCAAAAGAAACACAAATGCATACATGGCCACAGGAACAGATTGCAGCCTTGTATCTGCCATCCAATCTGTTAAAAAAGGGATCAGGGATACCGAAAATAAGTGCGAAAAATTGGCCCACATTAACCTGAGCCTGGTCGACCGCGCATAGCTCAAAAGATAATGGTGGTTAATCCAGACGATTGCTATAAATAAGTAACTCACGCCGTAGCTAATCCAGGTGGGCCATAATTGAAATAAGGCAGAAAAAGAGGCCGCTGCCGGCTTTTTTAATTCCAGCACCATAATCGTAATAATGATAGCAAAAACACCGTCGGAGAAGGCGTAGATACGCTCTGGGGTCGATTCATTCGACATCATCTCCGTTTTCTTTTTTTTATTTTCACTGCTCATGACCTTTTATTTATTTAATTTCTGTTTACATTAATTAAGAAGTTAAAGCAGCTTTTCAACTGCCTTAACTTCAGTTGCAATTAATTAAAGGGGAAGGGTCGCTAAAAACTTTACAACTTCTTCACCGATCTCATTTACATGAGTCTCTAAAGCAAAGTGCCCGGTATCAAAGAATTTAACGATAGCATTTGGTAAATCGCGTTTAAAAGCTTCGGCGCCTGGTGGCAGGAAGAACGGATCTTTATTGCCCCACACTGCTAAAAGTGCCGGCTGATTTTTCCTGAAGTATTCATGGAAAGCCGGATACATGGCAACATTGCTTGCATAGTCTTTAAAAAGGTCTAATTGTAATTCTACGTTACCTTCACGATCAAGAAAAAGTTGATCCAATGTGTAGGATTCAGGGGCTACCAGGGTGGGATCACTAACCCCCGTAAAATATTGCCATTGGGTGGTCGCTGCAGTTGACATGCCACGCAGATTACTGCGGTTTTCTTCGGTTGGTTCTGCCCAATATTTTTGAATTGGGTTCCAGCCGTCACTTAAACCTTCTACATAAGCGTTACCATTTTGCGAGATGATACCGGTTATTTTTTCGGGGTTAGCCACAGCGATGCGATAACCCACCGGAGCGCCGTAATCAAAAACCTGGATGGCAAAACGTTTTAGACCTAACCGGTCAATCAATCCCTGTATGTATTTAGTCAGGTTATCAAAAGTGTAAGTGAATTCGGTATTTTTGGGCGCATCAGAATAACCAAAACCCGGGAGGTCAGGTGCAATTACATGATAGTTTTCATTCAGTAAGGGAATCAGGTTTCTGTACATGTGTGATGAAGTAGGGAAGCCGTGCAGTAATAAAATGGTTGGTGCACCCGCCGGCCCCGATTCACGGTAAAAAATGTTTAAGTCCTCAATTTTTGTTTTGAGGTACTTTACTGGTTGTGTTTTCATGATATGCTTTTTATTTTGTTAGTAAAAATGTAAGATGTTCACTCTGTGTTAAAACAGACAACTCTGTTTTTTTAAAATTCCATCTCTGATGATTTTCATTTCACAATTCAAAGATATACAAAAATATTTAAAACAGACTTGTCTGTTTTAAATATTAAAATTTTGATGCTTTATTTTTTACAAGCTAACAACTATTTGATTTTAAGAAAGTTAATTTATTGAAGCAACCGTTCAACTGTTTTTCTTGCACTTTTTACCGGCCAGATGTCATCATGAACCTTATTTCCTATCAATGCCCCTTCAAATAAGGTATAGATTTCATCT
>DASYEP010000164.1:0-10830 GCA_036498965.1 Mucilaginibacter sp. | reverse complement strand
CGTTGCTGCCTGTTAACAATACCGGAATTGACTGTTCCTGGATTGGTGTAGGATTTTCAAATCCTAACTCAGAGATGGCATTAACAATATCATGACGGATTCCCAGTTCAATAAATGGGTTCATGAATTTAAATAACGAATTTGGCAACATCGCCAAATCGGGCGCAAAGGTAAGGATTTATTTTTGTAATTCAAATAGATGAATGTCTTATTGTAATAATGACAATAAGACCATATTACCAGGAGTGGATCATTTCAAAATCAACAGGTTTACGCCGGTATTCGTAATTACAATAGGTTTTATAAAACCATTCTCATCAAAATACATTTTGTCAATACAAACCACGCGATGGTTGCCATCAGTTTCCCCGAGCGGTCGGCGGTGATAAATAATGTACCATTCATCCGTTCCCGGAATTTGTATAACTGAATGGTGCCCGGCACCGGTGCCAATTTTTGTGTCTTGTTTCAATACGGTATTGATGCGTTTAAATGGCCCGGATGGCGTATCGCCGATGGCATAAGCTACACGGTAGTTGGGGCCGGTCCAGTCGCCTTCACTCCACATTAAGTAGTATTTGCCCTTTCGCTTAAACATAACCGGTCCTTCTACGTAACCTTCGGGAGTTATGCGCTTATAGGTTACGCTATCATTAAAAGGAATAAACCCAGTAAAATCATTGTTCAGCTTGGCGATATTACACTGTCCCCAGCCACCGTAAATAATATAATACTTACCGTCATCGTCTTTAAAAACAAATTGATCTATTGGCTGCGCCTTGTTATATATTTTACCAATTAGCGGCCTGCCTAAATAATCTTTAAATGGCCCCTCTGGCTTATTGGCAACAGCCACACCTATACCGCCAATTTCTTTCGTGTCGTCGTGAATATCATTCGCACCAAAAAACAAGTAGTATTTGCCGTTCTTTTTGGTGATGGCTGGCGCCCATAACGCTCTTTTTACCCATTTAACTGAGCTTGAATCCAATATACGGTCGTGTTTTGTCCAATGCACAAAGTCGGTTGATGAAAATGCGTCTATAAAAACCTGTTCATTAAACGGGGCTGAATAAGTAGGATAGATCCAATATTTATTATCAAATATCTTTGCCTCCGGGTCGGCATACCAGCCTTTTATTATTGGATTGCCCGAATATTCCTTTTTCTGGGCAGATGCAAGACTAACCTGCACGACAAGCAATATTATCAATATTCTTTTGAGGGTCATTATCAGGAAGGACGATTGTTTTTTGATTTATTTCCCCAGCGTCGTCTTTGCGGTCTCTTATTTGGCGAATGCTCCTGCTTAACCATTTGAATAGCACCCAGTTCATCGGGAACATCAATAAGCCTTATAGGCTTATCAATAAGCGTTTCAATACTTTTTAATTTCCGCTCGTCGCGGTGGTTAACAAAAGTAATAGCTGTGCCGGTGGTTTCGGCGCGGGCGGTGCGCCCTATACGGTGTATATAATCTTCAGGGTCGCCGGGCACATCATAGTTTATAACCAGGTCTATCCCTTCAACATCAATACCGCGCGATAAAGCATCGGTACCAATTATCACGGGCAACTGTTTGTTTTTAAAGTTCAGTAAAATATCTTCTCTTTCCCTTTGTTCCAAATCCGAGTGAAAAGCGCTAACATTAATATGGGCTGCCTTCAATTCCTTAGCGAGTGATTTTACAATTTCCTTTCTCGATGCAAAAATTATAGTGCTCGAATAAGATCCATTTTTTAACAGCATTAACAATAGCGGGGTTTTTTGCTGGTCGTGCACACGGTATATCTGCTGATCGATGCCGACGGCAGGTTGCGACAAGGCAATATTGATTTGCTGTGGGTTAATTAAAACCGTTTTGGCCAATGAACGGATGCGGCCGGGCATAGTAGCCGAAAATAATAGCGTTTGCCTTGTTTTTGGCAGATAGCTGATTATTTTCATGATATCATCCTGGAAACCCATATCCAGCATGCGGTCAGCCTCGTCCAGTATCAGGTGCGTTAAATGATTCATTTTTAACACACCCGATGTAAGGTGCGCTATAAGCCTGCCCGGCGTGGCAATAATAATATCAACATTATTTTGGATACCACGACGCTGTTGTTCATAAGCGATACCATCGCCGCCACCAAAAACTGCTATAGAGCTGATGCCGGTAAAATAAGCAAGGCCTTCAACCTGCTGATCTATTTGTTGAGCCAGCTCGCGCGTTGGGGCTAAAATAAGTGCACTGATCTGGTGTTTTTTATGTCTGCTGATATGATCGAGTACGGGCAACAGGTAAGCGCCAGTTTTGCCGGTACCGGTTTGCGCACAGGCGATGATGTCCTGTCCATTTAATATGATCGGGATGGCCATTTCCTGTATAGGTGTTGGAGCTGTATACCCCATACTTGAAATGCCTTCTGATAAATGTTCGTTAAAATTGAAATCCTGAAATGTCACTATCTTTATGGTGAGGACTGCAAGTTAGGAAAAAATGTTGTTTTAACGAGTATTTTACTACAAGACAACGGTAAACCTTTACTTTTGGCATGTAAATAATGGGTATGCCCACTAATGGGATTAATACGGCCAAATAAACAATGATTAAAACCATCGACATCAACGCCTTTCTTGCCCTGGATAAAACCATCCCGGTTGCTGATGTCCGTACACCCGCCGAATTTGAACAGGGACATTTATGCGGGGCCAATAATCTACCATTGTTTACCAACGAAGAAAGGGTACAGGTGGGAACTACTTACAAACAAGTAGGCCGCGAACAAGCCATATTATTGGGCTTCGATTTGACCGGCCCAAAATGGTCGGGATATATAAAGCGGGCTTTGGAAATCTCACCTGAAAAGAAAATCGCTTTATATTGCTGGCGGGGAGGAATGCGCAGCGGTGCAATGGCATGGGCCCTTAATTTATATGGTTTTGAAGTGTACCTGCTGCAGGGAGGTTATAAAAAGTATCGCCGTTGGGTACTCGACAAGTTTGAAAACACATTTAATATTCAAATTCTTGGAGGATTGACAGGGTCTGGGAAAACCAGGGTGTTGGCTGAACTGAAAGCAAAGGGTGAACAAATGATAGACCTTGAAGACCTTGCTCAACACCAGGGATCGGCCTATGGGTCGATGAATGTAATGCAGCAGCCGAGCCAGGAACAGTTTGAAAATATTCTGGCCATGCAATTAGATCAATTGAATCCCATACAACAGGTGTGGATGGAGGATGAAAGCATCACTATCGGCAAACGTTTTATCCCTAAACCTTTATGGAACGAGATGCGTGCTGCAAAAGTTACGATCATAAAAGTTCCATTGGAGGCACGTGTTAATTTTTTGGTTGAAGAATACGGCAGACTAGACAAGGAGTTTTTAAAAGAGTGTACACAAAAAATATGGAAGCGCCTTGGCCCTGAACAAACCAAAAACGCCATACTGGCAATTGATGAAGGGAGAATGGCTGACTTTATCCGGCTGGCACTAGCTTATTATGACAAAACCTACAGGGTCGGTTTGAGTAAACGGCAGCCCGAAAGCATTACAGAAATTGAATGCGAAAATAATGACGCCACAGCAAACGCTAATTTAATTTTGGCTAATCAGCATAAATTGGTTACGTTGTCGTAGCCGTTAAAATATAAAATGGATTTAGAACAAATTAAACTTACACAATACTCTCACGGTGCCGGTTGCGGTTGTAAAATCAGTCCTGCTATACTCGAAAAAATTTTACATAGCCCCATAAAGCAAATACCTGACACCCGTCTGCTGGTAGGTAACGATACGCGCGACGATGCTGCAGTACTCGACCTGGGTAACGGAACAGCCCTGATATCGACCACAGACTTCTTTATGCCGATTGTTGATGACGCCTATGATTTTGGCCGCATAGCATCGGCGAATGCTATCAGCGATGTGTATGCGATGGGAGGGAAGCCTGTTTTAGCCATTGCGATTTTAGGCTGGCCGATTGATAAAATACCTGCGGAAGTTGCTCAAAAGGTTTTGGAAGGTTCCCGTTCTGTTTGCGCTGAGGCGGGTATTACTTTAGCCGGTGGTCATAGCATTGATTGCCCCGAGCCCGTTTTCGGGCTTGCGGTTAACGGTATTGTAGGCATTAATAATCTTAAACAAAACTCAACCGCAACTGCGGGTTGTAAACTTTATCTAACCAAAGCTTTAGGCGTAGGCATATTAAGTACAGCACAAAAAAGAGGTATTTTAAAACCGGAAGATGCTTTAGTTGCACTGCAAAGCATGTGTAAGCTTAACAAAATTGGCGAAACACTCGGCCATCTGTACGAAGTTAAAGCGATGACCGATGTTACCGGCTTTGGTTTATTGGGACACCTTGCCGAAATGTGCGAAGGCAGTAACCTGCAGGCTGTCATTGAATTTGATAAAGTGCCGAAAATTGCCAGCATAACGGAATATCTTAACCAAGGCTGTATCCCCGGTGGCACCAACCGCAATTGGATAAGTTACGGACATAAGATAGGGTCGGTAACAGAAATGCAGAAACATATATTAGCCGACCCGCAAACCAGCGGGGGATTGTTGATAGCTGTACATACGGATGATGCTGCTTACTTTGAAAATATTTTGCGGGATAACGAAATTGACGAAAATTGTATTGTTTCTATCGGATGGTTGGAAGAGCGGGGTGATGGAAGTTTGATAAAGGTGATTTAATCGTTAACTTGGGCCAAACCTTAAACACAATGAAAATAATACTATGTGCAAACTGCAAAAGTTTTGATGTCGCACTTTACAGCAGAAAAAAATATTTATTAAGATTCGGAGGCTCCATAATTTCTATGCTGATAGGAATCTTAATAGTTTATGGCCTGTATGGAGAAGATTTCGCACCACCGATAATTATTGGAATTTTATGGGGCCTGATATTATTTTTTCTATCAGTAATCTTTATGATATATTACTTGATATCGGTTGTTTTAACAAAAGAAACAAGGTACAAATGTCATCATTGTAAGAACAAATCCAATACCGAAGTAATCATTAGAGATATTGACCCAAATAGTGATTTTTTGATGAATATGATAAAGAAACGAAAATGACCGTATGCTTAGCCTAAACTGATATGTTTGCGTCCTAAAGACACTTTTATTTATAGTGATTTGATCCTACCTCACCAGTAGTGTATTAAACGAATCAGCTTTGAGTACCGGTGCTATAGTTTTGTCGCCTAATTTTAAAGTTACCGTTTTATCGGCATCGGTATCATTTTGAATAACCACTACAATGCTATTGTCCGGGTTTTTAAATGCGAGCATATTATTCAGCTCTCCGCTGATGGTCAATAATTTGGCACCGGGTTTAACATAGTGGCTCAAGTGTTTTAATAAATAATATTCGTGGTTGTAGCTGAATTTTTTGGTGACGGTATCCACACTCACCAATGAATTTTGTTTCCATCCCCAATGGCTTATGCCGCCTTGTTTCAAAGATATATTCCAGTACATATAAGCATTTGCGCCGCTGTTAAAATAATGTTTCATTAGCGTCCAGGTGTATTTGCAATATTTCCAGTCGTTTTTGCCGTTACCGCATTCCTGCTCGCTTTGGTACAGGGTAAGACCGGGGTAGCGCTTATGAATTTCTGCAATTGCGCCCTTTCCGGCCCATTGGAAACCGACTCCTTTTATATATTTCCCGCTTGCAGGTGTGGTGAGGATAGTATCTACCAATTTCACATTCGGCCGTTCCATCGTGCCAAAGAAAACATCAACTCCTTTTTGCTGCATTTCAGGACCCAGGTAACTGACAAATTCCGAAAGTCCTTTGGCTGTCCAGGTGCAGCTTGGGAATATCTGCGCCGAATTAAATTCATTTTGCGGCATCACCATCCCGATATTAATTCCCTGTGCTTTATAAGCATCGATAAATCTGGAAAAGTAAAGGGCATAAGCCTTAAAATATTGCGGATCCTGTACAAACATATCTGTACCTTCCTTGCCAGCCTGGCTGGCAGTGAGACCATTTTCTACAGTCGAAAAATCCATGCCATCCATTTTAAAGCCTTTGTCGGCAAATTCCTTTAGCCGGGCCTTTGATGGTACCATGGCTGCTGCATAGTGTTTGTTTTTCTTAAGCCATTGCGGCGGGCTCCATGGCGATGCCCATAATTTTAAATTTGGATTATATCTCTGGGCGTTCTGTATAAAAGGAACCAGCGTTTGCATATCGTTTGCTATGCTGAAATCTTTCATCGCAAAATCGCCATCGGTTTCATCGTACGAATACCATTTCAATGAAAAATCGTTCGCGCCTACCGGCATACGGCAAATGGTAAAATTAGCGCCAACACCAGGAGCAAACAGCTCTTTAAAAATACCTTTCCGGTCGGTTTCGCTTAATAAACTAAGCGACGTCCAACCCAGTTCATTAAAACATCCGCCAAAGCCGTTAACAGTTTGCAGCGGTTTGTCTGTTAAAATTTCAGCATCAACTTTGCCTTGCGAGCTTGTTGTTTTTAAGTTTTTCTGTATCACCCAATTTTCGGATTCAGTTGTGCTAACCCATTCAATTTTGCTTTGCGCCATCGCCGATAACGACAGAGCGACGGCTATAATTGAAAATGCGATTCTTTTCATAATAAAAAAATATGCTGCAATGTATGAAATTGATGGATTAGATTTATAACATTGTGTTATAAAGACGCAATGAATTGTGAAATTCCAATACAGGGATAATTTTCATTAATAAGAAAATAAATGATCTATCATAAAACAATAGTATTTAGCTTTATCAACCACTTATATAACCAAATATGACTTCTAAACTAAACGCTACCTGCTTTTTAAGCACTCTGCTTGTCATCTTGATTGCGGCGTCGCATTCTTTTGCTCAAATAAAACCAGATAAAATATTATTCGGAGTGGCCTACTACGACGAATATATGCCTTATGACCGACTGGACAAGGATATTGTGATGATGAAAGCGGCAGGCATCAACGTAGTTCGCATAGCCGAATCTACCTGGAGCACCGTGGAACCGCAGGAAGGTGTTTATGATTTTAGTCATATCGACCGGGTTTTAAATGCCATGCATAAGGCTGGCATCAGCGTAATTCTTGGTACACCTACTTATGCGGTCCCAACCTGGCTGGCAAAAAAATACCCCGATGTTTTAGCTATTACTTCCCGTGGCCAAAATCAATATGGAGCCCGGCAAAATATGGATATCACCAATGTCCATTTCAGAGAGCATGCCGAAACCGTCATCCGCAAAATAATGGAACATGTAAAAGATCAGCCGGCAATAATAGGTTACCAGGTTGATAACGAAACCAAATCGTATGGCACCAGCGGGCCGAATGTGCAAAAGCTGTTTGTGGACTACATGAAAAAAAAATTTAAATCATTGGATACCATTAACAAAGTTTTTGGCCTCGATTACTGGAGTAACCGCATTAACAACTGGGACGATTTCCCTTCTGTAAATGGCAGCATCAATGCAAGTTTAATAGCTGAATTTGCAAAATTTCAACGCCAGCTGGTAACAGATTACCTGGCATGGCAGGCAAGCATCGTTCGTGAATATAAACACCCGGGACAATTCATCACCCAAAACTTTGACTATGATTGGCGAGGTTACTCCTACGGCATCCAGCCCGATGTTGATCATTTCGCAGCCGCAAAGGCCATGGATATTGCCGGCGTAGATATTTATCATCCAACACAGGATCATTTAACCGGCATTGAAATATCCTTCGGCGGGGATGTGGCGCGTTCCATGAAAAATGGCCAAAATTACCTGGTGATGGAAACAGAAGCACAAGGTTTTCCGCAATGGGTGCCTTATCCGGGACAACTCCGCTTGCAAGCCTTTAGCCATCTGGCATCGGGAGCTGATATGGTTTCTTATTGGCATTGGCACTCGATCCACAATTCAGCCGAGACTTATTGGAAGGGTTTGCTGAGTCACGATTTTGAACCTAACCCAACTTATGATGAAGCAAAAACAATTGGAGCTGATTTCAGCAGGTTAAGCCCGAAATTGGTCAATCTTAAAAAGAAAAACCAGGTGGCTGTCCTCTTCAGCAACGAGGCGTTAACTGCTTTTAATGTTTTCTCGTTTGGCTGGGGGGCACGCGAAACCTACAACGATATTTTACGGCCGCTTTATGATGCACTTTACAAGATGAACGTTGGCGTTGATTTTGTTGACCCCACCAGTACCAATATTGAGGATTACAAACTGATTGTTGTACCCGCTCTGTATGCAGCGCCCGACAATCTGCTGAAACGACTAAATCAATATGTAAAAAATGGAGGCCATATTGTTTACACTTTTAAAAGCGGCTTTTCCGATCAAAATGTAAAAGTAAGAACTGTTAAACAGCCGGGAATAATAAGTGAAGCCTGCGGTATTGAATACAGCGAGTTTACCATACCCGAAAATGTTTCGTTAAAGGATGATCCCTTCCATGCTGGGAAAGAAAACTCAGTAAAAAAATGGATGGAGCTGATAACTCCAACTACGGCGAAGGTTTTGGCTTACTACAATCACCCGGTATGGGGTAAATACGCAGCCGTTACCGAAAATGTTTATGGCAAAGGACTTGCAACTTATATAGGCTGTATGACAAGTGATGCCGTAACTGGGTCAATTATGGAAGATGCGGTAAAAAAAGCCGGCTTATGGGGAACCGACCAGGAATTGAAATTTCCGCTGATTGTAAAATCAGGAATTAACCAACAGGGAAAAACTATTCACTATTATTTTAATTACTCAGCTGCGCCGGCGTCATTTACCTATCCGTACAAAACGGGTACTGAATTATTGTCTGGTTCTGCGATAAATAATACGACGAAGTCTGAGTTAGCACCATGGGGCTTTAAGATTGTAGAGGAGAATTAGGAGGAGGTCAGAGGTCGGATGTCGGATGTCGGAAAAAAACCGAAGAGGTTAATCAAAAGTCGGAGATCGGATTTCTGACCTCTGACTTCCGACCTCGGTTCACGACTGTATATAACTCTTCAAATGCTCAATTGTCTCTTCGTGCGACAGGATGGTTTCGGTAACCACATCGCTGATGGAGATGATTCCGCAAAGATCGTCATTCCTGAAAACAGGAAGATAGCGGATATTGCTTTCACTCATGATGTGCATACAGGTTTCCACGGAGTTATCAGGAAGTATGCGGGGTAACCCTGTACTCATAATTTCCCTCACCTGGGTTTCCAATGATGATTTTCCCTGCAATATTACTTTACGGGCGTAATCACGTTCGGTAAGCAGGCCGGCATAACAACCATCTTCCATAATTACAACAGAGCCGATGTTTTTATCAGACATTAACTTCAATGCATCTAAAACAGTGGTGCTGCCATCAATAGCGATAACGCTGTTCCCTTTACGGGCAAGAATATTGGAAACTTTCTTCATAACGGTTTGGTGGTCAATTGGTGAGCGCCCTTATCAAATATACAATGAAAATTAAAAACCTGCGCTTCATTTAAAAAAAATATTTATGTCTGGCATGTACTGATCAACCACTCATTATATCTATCAGGCTTAGCCCAATCAGCTATTTCTTAAGGTAACAGTATTAGTACAATGCAACAGTTTTTTATTGAGACAGAAATTTATCCTAATTTTACTATCCAATTAAACCGTGGCGCAGCCACTAAATTCTTATATAAAATAAAACCATGAAAATCAAAACATTCTTATTAAGTACCCTGGCAGTTACTGCCCTGCACTGTTCACTTATGGCACAAACCGTTAGCTTATTTGACGGAAAAACGACTAATGGCTGGCATGTTTACCTGGGCAGTGGCCCCGGAGCGTGGAGAGTTGCGGACGGTGCATTACAGCTTGACGTAAAAGCACCCGGACAGGGCGACCTGGTAACCGATAAGGAATATGAGAACTATGAGCTTACGTTAGAATGGAAAATAGCCGAAGGCGGCAACAGCGGTATTATTTTTGGCATTAACGAAGATCCTAAATATAAGCAAACCTATCTTACAGGCGTAGAGATGCAAGTATTAGACGATCAAAAGGCCGAAGATAATAAAAAGGCAAATCACCTTGCAGGTTCGTTATATGATATGGAAGCGCCGGCACACCCTGCGAAACCAGCCGGCGAGTGGAATAAGGTAAAAATCAAAAAACTGAACGGTCATCTTACTTTTTGGTTAAACGGCAAACAGGTAATTGATACGCAAATGGGGAGTCCTGAATGGAATGCGATGATAGATAAAAGCAAATTTAAAACCTGGAAAGATTTTGCAACTTATCCAAAAGGCCACATCGCACTGCAGGATCACGGCGCGGTAGTTTCTTTCCGCGATATTAAAATTAAGGAACTATAGTACTTAGGCTAAAGTTTAATTCTGGAATCACTGTTGTCCGGTAAAACTAATTAAGAAATAATAAAGTGGTATCCGATTAAAAAGGGGCATTTTTGAAATGAAATAAAAAAGTAAGTCCCCTATTTTTTGTGTTTGAAAATGGCACAACCCGGTGAATGATAAATTACGCTTTGCCAGTGGAAAATGCTTTCGATTTCATCAACCTGCAGGCGCGATATGCAGCGCAGATCCTATAGGCTATGCACTCCTGCCATTTTGAACCCGGTTCAAGCAAAAGGTGCTTTAACCGGCGGAGGAAAATTAAGCGTGAAGGACAGGCAAATGCCTCATTTTCATGTTCATTGTTCACGTTCATTGAGTTGTACTGGAAAAGGTTGACACTTTTTTTTATAAAGTTAAAACTATTTGTTGCTTGTGTGTCGTGTTAGAATGTGGGGAACGCTAAGCGTTGTCCACATCCTAACACGTTTTTCTTTTTTTGCTT
>DASYEP010000163.1:0-79720 GCA_036498965.1 Mucilaginibacter sp. | reverse complement strand
TATTTAGTGGCCAAACTACGAAGGCTTACTTCACTTGACAAGTATTCTTTTATCACTTGTTCCCGTATGCTTTTCTGATCCATTTTCGACATCCCCTTGTGTCAACCCTAATCAGTACAACACACATAACGAGCCCTATTTTATTGTTATCGACTCATTATCAGTTTATTTTAAATCTATTTCCGCGCCAAATCGCATTTTTTTACTGACAAAATGCTGCCACCAGACGTCCTATTTCTTTTTATATATAGCTCCGTTATTATTAAAGTACTCTTTTTAACCATTGTGGCAAACGAGTTTTCACCCACCGGCCGACTTAATCTTATAATAGGATTTGTAGGCAATAAGCCGTTTCATTAAGCTACTGCTTGCGTTTACAATTTTGGCCGCTTCTGCTTCACCCGCCGGCAAAATGATATATCCGTACGGTCCCTTTTTATCTCCCAGCACAGTATTATCCGGATTATTTACAAAGAGGCCCAGTGATGCATCTCCGCCGACGTCAGCATCATTCAAATAGGGCGCATAAAACATATAATGGGGCATGCTCATGGTCATTATCTCATTATTAGTCGGCATGCCCGGATATCCGCGCATCACCGGGGCCAGCATATAAGAAATGCCGGGTCGTGCCGGTGCCTTGTAAATGCCTTTCCTGATGCGGGCTATCACCGAATCCTTGATTTGCCGGCCTGTAAATTTTCCCGTTGCCCTCATCGCCGCCACATCCCTGGCGACAGGAAAAATTTTTCTGAAGCCTTCGGCATCGAAACTAATGGGCATGGTAAGGTCCTTCCTGAATTCCCCCCATTCCCATACCGTTCTTTCAATATAACAGATAAACCCGTTCGTTCCTTTTTGAACCACGTAATAGCCCTTTGCAGGATCCAATAAATAAACGGTTGCATCTTTTCGCAAATGAGGAGGCAGGGCGCTCAGGGCGTAATCCTTTTCCAGGTCGGCCGGCATTTTTTCAAGTTTCCAATCCTCCGGCTTTTGGGAAAAAACCCGGTTGGGCAATAACAAGCCCTGGGTAAATATCAATACGATTACCAGGAGCGAAAAAGCATCCCGGCATTTCTTTGGTAAACTGATTAAATTATTCATAATGGTGGGTTTAGTCTCAAACACTGATTTTAGCTCTGATAAATTTATCCAATACAACCGGGAATAACAGGGGGCAAAAAGGTCAATCTAAGGGGCTTTTTGTGACACTTAACAGAATCACGCCTAAACCGCGAGGAATATCCTTTTTTGTTAACCGACAGGTTGTGCACATTAAGCTGCTTTCATTTTACCTAAATAACCTTTAGTTTTACCCGCGCTCCGGGCATCGTTTTGGTCTAAAAAATCTGGTCTTATTTTCTGCCTGAGCATATGCGAACAATCACTTTTCCCAAAAGTAATATCTTACTGAATATTGTGCTGGCGGTTATAACTATCGGCTTATATTTACCAATATTGGGTAAAGGATTTTCGGCAGCCGATGATCATTGGATGCTTTTTCAAAACAAATATGTGCTTAATATGTCGCCCTCTAATATTGCCGCATATTTTGGTTCATATTAAAAGGGGCAATACGGTCCGTTAATCACCTTGTCATTCGGCATCATTAATGCTGTTTTGGGCTTGTCGCCAATTTGGTATCACTTATTTTCCATCGTCCTGCATACGTTAAATGTGCTGGTTGTTTTTTATTTCATAAAATACCTGCTTTATCTTTCTACAAAATCAACCAGGAAACCACAAATACCTCAAAACCAACATCGTACAGTTGCATTCATCACCGCATTTTTTTTTGCAATTCACCCAATGCAGGTTGGGGCAGTTGCCTGGATATCCGCATCAAAAGTCTTATTGTATTCCCTTTTGTTTTTATGGTCCCTTATTTTTTACATGCGTTATATTGATCGCCGAAGATGGTACTATTTTTTGTTGTCGGTAATGTTATTTTTGGTTTCATTCGGGGCGAAAGAACAAACCCTTATTTTGCCTTGTTGCCTAATCGCGATAGACTATTTTTTTTGGCGCGATATCAGCAGCAAAAAAATAATTGCCGAAAAACCGCGTTTTTTCATCATTGCCCTGGTACTGGGGTTTATCGAAATTAGTGCCACAAATGCAATCTTCCACAAACTGCTCACCCGGTTCTATTACCCTTTGGGACAGCGCATTATATTAGCCAATTTTGTTTTGATCAAATACCTCGCTAAACTTTTGGTTCCATTTAAGCTATCCGAATCTTATCCTTTTCCAATGGCGCCCGGTTCAGCCCTGCCTGTACAATACTATGTTTACCCGGTATTCGTAATAGCGCTGTTGATATTCCTGTATCGCTGCTTTAAAGCCGGTAAATATTATATCATATTTGGAGCTGCCTTTTGTATTTTAAATTTATTGCTGGCACTTGGTATTATACCTATGGCACGTAGGGCGCTAATGGCCGACCGATATGTTTATATAAGTACTATCGGTTTGTTTTTTGTATTGACAATAACGGGCATTAATTTGTTCAACAGGCTTCATCCCGACAGGCAAAAAGCATTTTTAGTGTTGATTGGTATTTATGTAGTTTTTTTAATGGCCAGCACTGGTTATTATGTACACAGGTGGGTTTAGCGATTATTTTTCGAAATAGACTGTGAATAAGAATCTTATCTATTTCATCACCAATAGCCGTTGCCCTTTGCTCCTTACACTTCACGCCAGATAATATTCATTCCGTCAATTTCGATGGACCCATATATCATTTAATCTTCACTAACAAAAATATGGTAATTACTATATCAACATTACGGTAATTACGCACGCGATCAGGTATTTCCCCTATTGTTTAGCGTGAGCGAGGATACCAACTTTGCATATCCGTTGAAAGCCAACAGCGACGGTTTTCCCGGTAAAATAACCAATATTATTAACTTAAATAATTTTACCTATGGCAGCATTAACACAGTTCTGCGACATTTTTGGCGCCATTAACGAGGGGGCATTTAACAACCTGGTTAACGATCTTAAAAACCAGCGGCCTTCGCTGTTTAATTATGGGACCATTTCTTTTGTGAAAAATCCCAAACTGTTATGCAATAATTCGTTTCTCCAACAGCTCGATCCCGATGTTACCCTTTTCCAGAACCCGGTAGTAACACAACAACCGTTGTTAGGAATTTTGGGGTACACAGGCCCTTTTGGATTTGAGTATTGCTTGCAGTTTACCGAACTACAAATCGACTTTCAACCGTCAAACACCATCCAACTGCCGGCGGGGCTTAACCCTCCGTTAAAAAGTCAGCAGTTTGCATTACATGCACAGGCTTGTGCGGGACTCGACTGTCCCACTGCACGAACGTTAAGTCAGGTCGAAGTATCCGATCCTGCTTTCTTCCCTGTAGTTAACAGCGGTGATTTAACCCAGGTCAACCATCCGGCTTCAGGCGACACCACAAATATCGACACCAAAGGTATACTGGTAGTGAGCTCGCCAACCATCCCTTTCCCCTTTGAGCCAAAGACCATGCAATGCTTTTGCCTGGATGTTTTTGCGGTTTTGCACGTTGAGGAAGGTGGCCCGACAAACAATCCATTTATCTCATTAATAATTGATGGTATCGAAATACCCGAGATACGGCCTTTAGGGCTTGAGCACAGCATTGAGTGTTATGTTAAAACAACACTTGCCTTGGGCATTTTACCCAAATTAAAGCTGGCGCTGAATGCTTTGGTATTTAACATTGCCAACATCCTAACCATTGGGCCAACTGCTGTTTCGGCAAACGTTCCTTTTAATCCATCCATCGAGAAAGATCAAATCGAAGTTTTTCTAACCTTAAATTGAATTATTATGTCAAACGTAAATATCGCGGTAAACGCAAAAACTTTAAATAAAATCTTTGCCGACCTGGAATCGAAAATCAATTCCGTACCACCCTTAACCGCAAGCGGTAATCTCGGGCCTTTCGGAGCAAGTTTTTCAATAGGTTTCCAGGTTTCCAGTGCGGCTAATCCCATATCGCTAACCAGCAGCGGGGTTAAAATTGACAATTTAGAAATTACCTACGACCCGTTGAAATTAGATCTGACGGTAACTATCCCCGAGATTGATATCGGCGGCGAATGTATATGCGTACCCATATTGGGCTGTGCCTGCCTGCCTAAAATTGAAATATTTCCCCAAACTACGGTAACGGTGCCAATTGATCTGAGCGGCATATTTGCGGCCAGCTTTTCGGGAGAGTTTACTGTTACGGCGGCAAAACAAGTGCTGGCAGCCAAAGGTTCATTAACGCCTCACCAGGCTAACCTTACGACAGATACTTCCGACGAAATACTGCACAATTTTGAAAACATTATTTCTTCGGCAATACCGCTTCTCCCGAGCTCGTTGGTTAAAGATATTGCCAACGTTTTCGTGCCGTCGGTAAAAAGTAACCTGGCCGATAAATGGATCTTCCACCTTAAAGATGTGTTCAGTAACCTGCAGCTTATTGATATTGGCGATACTACCATAAACATACTGGATAAGATTACCGATGCACTGTTGTCGTTCCTACCTTCGGCTATACGCACTATAGCGAAAGCAATTTTGCAGCCGGTAATTGACGCCATTGGCGCTGCACTGGATATTGGGAACGACATTTTAAACTTCCTCGAAAACCTGTTCCAGAGCAGCCTTGGTATAGGAAATATGCTGGAGACCTTTTTAGGAAATATCATTTTCCAGATGTGGCCATTGTTTTTGTTTGCCGATCCATTCCCTATGATACAGGATAACAGCGGGCTCATTGCCGTTTTGGTGCCTGTAGAGAATGTTGCGGTAGCCATTAACGCGCCGCAGGAAATTGTTATTTCAGCGAATATTTTGTAAACATTAAATTAAAAATATTATGAGCCTTTTAATAAATCAAAACCTGTTAAAACATCGCGAAGTAGGCACTGCTAATTTGAATAACCTTTGTACCATAATGCACAAGCTACCCGCAGAAGGTGTTTATTATGGCCAGGTATATGCAGGCCGTAACCCGCTGGGTTCATTTGTTTTAACTTACGATAAAGCAAATCCCGAAGCGCAGGCACATATAGATTTGTCGGCCTTTGATACTTTTATCCAGATAAATTTGAATAAAAAACCCGTCGACGCCAATGCGCCGTATGCTGTAGGGCAGGATGGCATTGTGGTTTTCTTTATCAGCGGTGCGCAAAAAAACCTTCACGCCACAGTAACCCACAACGGTAAAAAGGTTTACGATACCCGTAAATTGCAAAAGGGCGATGCTGCCGTTTTCAGGCTGGTGAACCAGGGGAATTATGCGCTTACCGATGAGGAAGGGCACCGGATGACCGTTACCGTTAAAGCAGCCGAAAATAATAAGTATCCCGATCTGCGAAGACAGGAAGCTGTTAATGTAACGCTGACTGCCGATGGATTTTCGCCGTCTAAAGAAGCAATAAACCCATTACAGATATTGGTGGTGGGCCTCGAAGTTAATGCATCACTAAATTTAACCGGTGCTAAAGAACCGCTTTAGGTGTTCCGTAGCAGGATATATCATAACACCCTAACTTAAAAATCATCGGGCTATTCCCGTCCGTCCATTTTTGAGTTAGGGTTTTTATTTTTGATTTCGGACGGTTTAGCTTTTGGCTTTCACTCCCATCCTTTGGCCTTTCGCCTTTCCGCCATTGTTGGTGTTGTCACCTTTCATCTGCGATAACTTCCCTTTAAGACAGGACGGACAAACATTAACCACCACGGAAGAAGCGCTTTACATCATAAAACCCTTCTCAGTTCAGGCAAAAGCGTTGTCATCCCTCATTTAAAATTCCTCCCTTTATGAAAAACTTCCCTCTCCCCTTTCACAACGGCTGCTGCTTTAGTGCGTTCATCTGGCTTATCGGTTTTTTCATCGGCACGTGAGAGTATTACCGGCAGGCCGTCATTTTCAACGGCACTTAAACCACGCAATAACTTGGTGAGGTTAAAGCAGCGTTTCACAATAACGTGTATTACCTTGCCTTCTACCTGCAGCGTGCCTTCCACCATCAGCAGGCGCGATTGCAGTATTTCTTTGCGGTATCTATCAAATACTTTTTCCCATACCACCAGGTTGCTGAAACCGGTTTCATCCTCAATGGTGATAAATAAAATACCTTTGGCGGTACCGGGTCGTTGCCTTACGGTGATTAAACCAGCCACCTTTACAGGGTCGCCATTTTTAAGGGTGGATAGGTCGCCGGTTGGGGTTACGCGCAGCATTTTCAATTGTTCGCGTACAAAGCTTACCGGGTGTGCTTTGAGGGATAGACCGGTAGCGGCATAATCCTGCACCACATGCTCGGCCTGTGTCATAAATGGTAAACTGATCTGCACTTCTTTAGCGCTTTCCGATGGTTGCCCCGTAAACAAGCCAATGGGTTTATCGCTTAATGCAGGCACTTCCCACAACGCCTCACGACGATCAAGACCCAATGAGCGAAACGCATCTGCATCGGTCAGCTTTTCAATGGCGGCCTGCGGCACACCGGCATCGCTTAGCTGGTTAATGCTGCTATATCCGGCACCTTTACCGGCTATTAAAGCTTGCATATCTTCCTCGCTCAATCCCTTTACATGACGAAAGCCTAATCGTATCGCGCAATACCGGCCTGTTTTTTCTTCGAGGGTATTATCCCATAGCGAATGGTTCACATCAACCGGCCGCACCACAACACCATGCCTTTCAGCATCGATCACAATTTGCGCCGGCTGGTAAAAACCCATCGGCTGACTGTTCAGCAAAGCAGCTGCAAACACATCGGGATAATGGTACTTAAGCCAGCAGGATATATAAACCAAATGGGCAAAACTGGTGGCATGACTTTCCGGGAAACCATAACTGCCAAAACCTTCCAGTTGCCTGAAAACACGCGCGGCATAATCTTCCTTATATCCCTTTGCCGTCATTCCGTCAATCAATTTCTTTCGGAATTCGCTAACCAGGCCCTTGGCTTTAAACGTAGCCATGCTTCGGCGCAGGTGGTCGGCCTCTTCGGCGGTAAAATTAGCTGCCACCATCGCAATTTCCATCGCCTGCTCCTGGAACAACGGTACGCCTTTGGTTCGTTCCAGAATTGGTCTTAACTCTTCTTTGGGGTATTCTTCAAGTTCAATACCATCACGCCGGCGTAAATACGGATGCACCATATCCCCCTGAATCGGTCCGGGGCGCACAATAGCTACTTCGATCACCAAATCATAAAAACATCTCGGTTTAAGGCGCGGCAGCATTGACATTTGTGCCCGGCTCTCTATCTGGAAAACACCGAGCGTATCCGCATCACAAATCATATCATAAACAGCCATGTCATCCTGCGGTACGTTTGCCAGTGTAAAGTCCCGATTGTAATGTTGTTTGGCCAACTCAAATGCTTTGCGGATACAGGTAAGCATGCCCAATCCCAATACATCCACCTTTAAAATACCCAGTGCTTCCAAATCGTCTTTGTTCCATTCCAGTTGCGTGCGGTCTTCCATACGGGCATTCAATACCGGGCACAGGTCAGAAAGCTTGCACTGTGTAATAACGAACCCGCCTGTATGCTGCCCCAACTGTCGCGGGAAACCCATCATCTGTTCCGTCAGTTCCAATACTTTGCGAAGCTGCGGATCATCCGGGTTCAAGCCTTGTGAGAGGATACGTTCACGATCAAAAGCTTCTTCCGAAAAATCCCAGATAGCGCCGGATAGTCTGTTAATCGTATCAACCGATAAACCCATCGCTTTGCCAACATCCCGGATGGCGCCTTTATGCCGTTCCTGGGTTACGGTGGCAACTATTGCAGCATGTTCGCGCCCATAGGTTTCATATATCCATTGGATGATCTCTTCGCGCCGTTCATGCTCAAAATCGACATCCACATCGGGCCATTCATCGCGCGCATCCGACATAAAACGCGAAAAAAGCAGCCGGGATTTGGCAGGGTTAACCGGTGTAATCCCCAGGCAAAAACATACGGTACAATTGGCCGCCGAACCACGCCCCTGGTGCAAAATACCCAACTCTTCGGCTTTATTTGTATATTCATATATCCGCAGGAAATAAGGCGCCAGTTTACGTCTTTTAAAAAAAGCCAATTCAAACTCAATCTGCTCACTTACTTTTTGCAATTCCTCCTCAGTAAATGCATTCTTCGCACCCGCCCAGGTATACTCCGCAAGGTGTTCATCTGCCGATCTGCCATCGGGGCTAACCCATTCAGGTTCAAGGTATTTTAAAGTATCCAGCGAAAAATTGCAGGCATCAGCTATTTCTTGTGTACGGCCCAGCGCTTCGGGGTATTTGATGAATATGCGCTCCAGTTCATCAATGGGCTTAAGGTATCTTTCCGCATTAGCATGCAGCTTAAAGCCAGCGTTGTGAATGGTACATTTTTCGCGCACACAGGTTTGCACATCCTGCAGCTGTCTCCTATCCGGCTCATGGTAATGTACATCATTGGTAGCCACCATCGGAACGCCTAACTGTGCCAACCGGTAAAATCTTTTCTCATCGTCACCATGATACGAACGGGCTGCAGCCAGGTAAAGTTCGGCACCAAAAATTGCCTGGTATTCTTTTAAGCCATCTTTAAAATCATCATCAAAATCAAAACGACCATTAAGCGTTGCAGGCGGCACTGCTATAAACTTTATGCCTTGTTTATGTTCATATACATCTTGTTTGTATAGCTCACATTTTCCTTTTTCGGTGCGGAGATTACCTTTAGATAGTAAAGCACATAATCGCCCCCAGGCGGCAATATCAGTGGGAAATGCCAGCAGACTGGGTCCATCCATCAGGTCGAGCCGGCAGGCGGGTATAAAGCCAATACCTTTAATTTTTGCAGCCTGGTGCGCCCGTACAACACCTGCTACGCTGTTGCGGTCGGTAATAGCAATCTTTGTATAGCCCAAATCAGCGGCGTGCTCCACCAGTTCATCCGGGTGCGAACCGCCCCGCATAAAAGTAAAATTGCTGGTGACCTGAAGTTCGCTATAGCGGACCATTTTTTACTAATATTTTTAGTAAATTTAGGAGGATTATTGGAGTATTCAAAAGAAATGCGGAAAGAATTTTTAAGGAATTATTTTAATGTGAATGAAACCGTGACGAATTGTCACGATTTGAAAATGCAGGAAATGAAACCGTTACAAATTGTAACGGTTTGAAAATGCGGGCCCCGGATGGAAAAATGAGGATGACGGATGTAGCCGATACCAGCCAACTAATTTAGGTTTATACAATCTATCACATCGCTTCCTTTCATGCAAAAAACCCATGTAAAAACCATTGGTTAGTTTTCTCTGCCGAATAATGCCCTAACCTAAACACCCAATACCGCTGCCCATGTTGATCCTCTATATAATAGTAGTCCCGGTGCTCCCCCTCCTCCAGCCACCACTCACGCTCAATCCGTTCCGGGCCGTCTGCCTTTTTGATGTAATGAGTTTTACCTTTATAATTAAAAAGTATAGGTGGGTTATCAGGTATCCGGAAAGCCACTTCAATCCTTTCGGGTCTGCTCAATAATAAAGAAGGGCGTGGCCTGCCTGTACGCCAGCTTGTTGTTGGTTTTTCTTTAAGTGATAACGCCAATTTGATCGACTGCTCCGGCCAGTAACGTTCTTGCGGCAGGTAGCGATGGATATTGCCCGCTCCTATCTTATTTGCCAGCCGGTCCAGCAGTTCCGATAAGTTCACATTATCCAGACTACAGCTTTCCGGCGACCACAGCACTTCCTGTTCAGGCTCAATATCTTCCACTTTTGAGGCTTCGAGTGTAAACAATTCAATTCCTAAAGCCGGTTCAAGTAACGGTATTTTTAATTCAAAAAGCTTGAACAAATGACCGGTATGGTGCGATGGATTGTTGGTACCGATATTTGTCTGTATAATTTGCCCATCCACCCGGTAGCCTTTTAAAATAGCGGTTCGCATCCCTTTACCCTCACCCTGTAAGCGATGGCATAGTTTTTCCAACAACGTCTTTATTGCAATTTCAATACCCGTTGCTGTACGGATAGGTTCAAGGCATGGCAATCGCTCCGAATAGGGTTCAATCGGTTGTAACAACTGCAATGGTTCATCTTCATTACCCAAAGCCTGGTCAAGCCGCAACAAAAAACTTTCACCAAAACGCCTGCGTAATACAGAACGCCCGATACCGATAAAACTTTTGATGGTATGAAAGCCAAGCTTTTGCAGCCGCTCCAAGATAAGCGGTTCCAACCGAAGTGCCGCAGGGGGTAATGACAATAAAGCATCCGTTTGCTCACCAGGTTCGATGATGGGCTTTACCCGTGCAAAACGTGCAACTGCCCAGGCCGCTCCAACTGTATCTGCTATAGCGCCGCGTACATCGTAGCCCTTGCTTCTTAACCGGGTAACAATCTCTTTCAAATATTCCCGTTCACCACCCCATAAATGCGCACAGCCGGAGATATCCAATATTAAACCATCAGGCAGATCAACAGCAATCAACGGCGTATACCGGATGCACCACTCCCCCAGCGCTTTTAACAATTTATCCTGCTGACCGGGAATATCATCTATCACCTGCAAATCGGGAATGATCGCTTTAGCATCTGCTGCTGCCATGCCAGTGGTTATGCCATGCACTTCGGCTAAAGCATTGGCCGCCGTGACGATCATACGCCCGTGAACCGGCGCAGCAAAAACAAAAGGCACCACTTTCAGTTCCGGCCGCCGAAGAGTTAACCAGTCGGTCGTGAGGTGACGGAACCATAAAGAAACAAATCGTCTGCTCATCATACCTTGTCGTGTTTGATTCAAATTGTCGCTAGTATAATCTACGACTGCAATTCAAATCTTCGCATTTTCACCATGCGTTCCGAGGGAACGCTATTGTCTAATTATTCATTTTTTCTACCAACCAGACGTCCCGATGGGACGTTAATGACGTAAAATCCATTCTTCTACTTTCACCATTCATTCCGATGTAACGCTATTGCCTATTATTCATTTTTTCTACCAACCAGACGTCCCGATGGGACGGGTTTTATGTTATGATCATCCATCGTGACAGGTTATTCGCCATGATCGTCCTATAGGGACGTCTGGTCGGTAGAAAAAACAGAAAAGTCTTTTCACGTTCCTTAGGAACGTTTCGTGCCGGAGCGCGTTCATTACTACAACGATGTAATTTTCATCATGCCTCACCCAGCTATCCGTATTTTTGGTAAACCAATTACCTCTTCTCTTTCTTTAACCGGCGTAAAACGTTCTTTCGTTATCCGCACTTTTCCCTCAATCGGCATAAAGCAGCCATCAACCCATTCCAGGTTCCAGGTGCCTGGATTGCCATTACGCACCCGCAACAATTCCACCTGCCAGCGCGGGAAGCCTACACCCGGAAGCCCATTTTCCAGTTCACCTGGTAAAGGGGTAACCTGCCAGCGGGCAACGCAGGTTGTTGTATTTAGCTTGCGCGGATCATTTCGTAACAGGAAACCGGTTACCTTGCTTGTTTCCACAGCCAGCTGCAAACGCCGTGATTGTGCAAAGCTGATCTCTCGCACTTCGGCAATAACGGCCGCAAGGCCTTCGCACTTTAAAGCTTCTTCCATCGCCCAAAGCACGTCCTTTTCCCTTTGGAGATCGATAAAGATCATCCGGTCGGGTTCCAGGTCAAAAGCTATTAAAGACGGTGGGAAAAGCTTTCGCGACGTACTGATCCAAAGACATGCACCGCCCTGCTTCATCAGTGAAGACAACAGTCCCGCCATCAAGCCGCTGGCTGCAGCGGCTTGCTCCGGTGTGGGACATACCATTTCGTGTATAGTACCTGTCGGGAAAACACCATTGGGAAAAGCTGATTCTAAAGGCCCTAATCCGATACCTTTTGCCATACCGGTTGGTGGCGGGGTAAAACCTTGCCAAAGCAAAATATCCTTTTGCAGCTGATTGATAATATCTTTTTTAGCCTCCGGCATTTATTGCTCATTTCGGGCTATAAAGATATGCTAAAAATTTTAGTATTTTATATATAAACTGAAAAAAGTTCACTCGCGCTTACATACAATCAATTACATTTTTGCAACTTCTCTTATCTCAACAATCCCATCATAATTAAAAATAGGACAGCCTTTAGAAATTTCAATCGCTTCCTGTAAATCCGCTGCTTTAATACTGGTATAACCACCGGCGATTTCTCCATCCAAATAAGGGCCATCAACAACTTGTTTTTGGTTGCCTTTTACTACCGTTCCATTTCTTAGCAATCGTTCTCCGCCGTTATACCTGCCATCTTTGGTAAGTTCATCGATCCATGTTTTCCACTTCATCAAAGCCTGTTGCAATTCCTCAGGGGCTGCAGTCGCAAAATTAAGTCCGCCTCTGAATATGAATACATAGTCTTTCATATTGATCTGGTTTTATTAATTAACTCAAATTGTTAGTTAAAGATAAAAGTTATTTGAAAGTATTTTATAATAATAGATAGTCAACCATCCATTGATTTTGAGACTATCAATTATAATGCGGGGATTATATTATATTTGTGATAAAGCATGTAAGGTAACTTACTCTGCATGTAAAACTTAGCAGTTATGGAAGCTTCCGAAAAACTTACCAATGTACAAATTGAATTGCTGAAATTATTTCAATATAATTTACCGGAAGAACAATTGGCAGAAATCAGGAATATACTTGCAAAGTATTTTGCAAAAACAGCCACTGATGAAATGGATAGGTTATGGGGCGAAAAGGGCTGGGATAATAATACCATGAATAATTGGGCTAATGAACATTTAAGAAAAAGCGATTCATGATAATTGTTCTGGATGCTAATGCCCTTTTAGTTTCCATCCCTAAAAAGTCAATTTACCGTCCAATTCTTGATGCACTGATCGATGGCAAATTCAACTTGGTAATCAGCAACAATATATTATCAGAATATACTGAGATTATTGAACGTAAAACAAATTCATTCGTGGCAAATAATATTGCTGAAATGTTGTTGAGTTTGGATAATCTGAATAAGGTTGAAGTTTATTTTGAATGGAAATTAATCAACAACGATCCTGATGATAACAAATATGTCGATGCCGCAATAGTAGGATCCGCCGATTATATCGTAACTAACGACCAACACTTTAAAATTCTAAATTCAATTGACTTTCCAAAAGTCAAAACAATTAGTATAGAAAAGTTTCTGCATCTTATTTTAAATGAATAGAACATTGATATAATTTGTAATCCGTGTATATTTATTCCTCCCTGGCCTTATCATTCAAAAAATCCCCCAGTTCTTCTATTGCGTCGGTACCAATAACATCAACGCCTAACTTCATCAGCGTCAGCCAGCTGGTTTTGGTATCGGGAGTTTCCCAGAAACGGATTTTCCTGCCTGCCTGATGTACGCTGTCTATACTACCCCTTAGCTTTCTGATTTCATCGGGGGTTAACACCCTGGTGCCATTCCACCATTTTACGTATTTCGCAAAAGGGAAGCTTACCAGCTCAATCTTTTCCCATTCATGAGGGGTAAATCCGTTTAAATGATCTACATCAAAAGTTATCCAATCCGGGTAATTCCAGAGCTCATTTGCCGGCGGGACTGCACCAGTCATTACAATTGATAACCTGCCGGGATGGTTAGGGTATGAAAAATATTGTTTCAGGGGCTTAAGCTCTTTTATTACAAGGGACAACACCGCTTTATAATCTTCTTTTATTTCAATCAGCAAGCGTAATTGCCGGATCGTGTCAGTCTTGAATTTCTTAAGAAGCGGGTCGATGTATAGTATTTTTAACGAGCGGTTTGCGACGATATACTTTGCATCATGAGCTACCATCAATTGCCTGTTAACGGCAAATACATCCACTTCTATCGAACCAAAACCTTTATTATAAGCCCGGTAAAATGGCATGCTGTTGTTGTAATCATTATGCGAATGTGCATCGGCAACAGTGTAAGTTTTTATCTGTGCATTTGCTGCTATTTTAATATTTAACAGCGACGTAAAAAAGAAAATGACGCCAAAGATTTTTTTCATAATTGCGCCAAAGTACTGTTGTATTATTAATAAAAATTTAAGCAGACGTTATTAGGCGGCAAGGTTTCTATTAGGGGCATTTTATTTTAAAGTTTACAAAACTTAAATAGGAATACTGAATAATATATCCAGAATTATTTCTTTACAGGAAACTAATTTTAAAGAAAGTTAAATGTAGTATTAGGGTATATTTGCTTTCGTATCTTTAACACCGAACACCCAGTATATTGCTATTATAATGCAGGCTATTATGATGTACAATAGATAAAATAAAAATCCAAAAAAGGAAAATAGTATATTTTTAATCATAGCTGTTTTTTACAAATCAATTAGTAACAAATATAACTATGTTTTAACCACAAGTTATACTTTTAGGATTTTTTTGCACTTAAAAAATCACATTTTTAGATTTTTAAGTCTTAAGTTTTCAGCACTTTAACACGTTAATCACAACTGAGCTTCCCTTCCGGATATAAACACTTTCTTAACGTTGATATTTCCATATAAAATATTGAGTGATGGTTTCCCGCCTTTCAAATGTACATTTCCAAAACCAGTTTCTGTGCTTAAAAAAGTAACAAAATCACCGATTTTTGAGTCGATATAAAGGGTGCTGGTTACAGCGTCAAAACGTACACCGGTAAGCGCCTGCAAATAGCCGTAACTTGATAATGCCCGGGCATACCAATGTCCGCACTCATACTCGTTAAAAGGGTTCCTGATACGGCCGTCATATCGATCGCGTGAGGCGCGCAGAATTTTAAGTCCTTCCTGTACGTTGCCCGTTAACATTAGGTGTGAGGCAACCTGGTGTTCAATCCCGGTCCATACTTCGTCGCTGTAAACAAATGGAAGTGAAAGTTTGCCACCCTTTGGCCAGGTACACAAAAGCAATCCAGCTTCATTACCCAGTGCATAAGAAGGACGCTGGGGGTTGGCGTGTTCACTCAAATCCTCCTTAAAATTGTATTTATAAACCGCATTAAGGTGTGTATTTATTTTTTTAGGATCGATGGTTTCCGGTACCATGCACATCCGCCCTATCCATGCCCCCAGTACGCCGTCGCTAAGGCAGCCTTTACCATACTGGTATTTTGGCCCTTCTTTTTCAAGCAGTGTGCGGGCTTCCTTCGAATATTCGCCACCGTATGACATTTCCGTTGCCGGATTTTTAGCGTTAAGGCCCGAAACTGTTATTTTCTGAATAAAATATTCTCCGTCATATAACTCACCTTCCAGCATTGCTTTCCCTTTTGCCGCCAGCTCCCGGTAGGCCGATACATCCTTACCCAGAAATTCGCCCATAGCGCTGATGGCAGTGAGTGCCCCTATATAAAAGCTGGTGTGCATGCCATCGGGTCCCCAAAATTCTATATCGTAGGTATTATGATGCGGTTCTTCTATTACCCCTTTGTGTCGCGGATCCCAGGTTTTTATGCAATAATCCATGCTCACCTTTACCATGGGGTACATCTTTTTGAGCCAGTTATTATCTCCACAAATTCGCCATTCGCGGTATACCTTCATGATGCCCCCTAACTGCCCATCGGCGGCGGCATGAAAATCATGCGTAGCGGGTTCTATGGGCAGGTTGGCCCTGAAGTTCTGATGCCCGTTTTCGTCCTGGCTTTCGCAGAACTCGGTATGCCGTAAACTTCTTTCCAGCGCAGGGAACAAATGCGGTACTGCCTGGGCATAGTTCCACACGTGTGTACAGGAACCATGGCAGCAGCCTGACGAGTCGCCACAGCCCTCAAAACTCCATAACCGACCATCATACTGGCGCATTACCGTTGGCGATTTGAGGATGGTAAGATTTGCCGCCACCACTTCAATTACTTCGGATGGTAAAGTGCTGTTATAAAACGCAGTGCTGAATAATCTGGATTTTTTTCTTAAATCCTCATAATTTTTTGCCCAATAATCAACAACTGCGCTAATACTGTTAAACTGACTACTGTACCAGGGCTTATAAAACTTACCTGTGAAACCCGTATTGTATTTATCCAATTCCACATCGGCAGGAGTATTACAGCAGCCATTTTCCGGGTCGCAGTTTTGTTTGCGTTTACCCATTTTGCCATAGGTAAGTTCCGAGTCGGGGGTATACCAGGCCATCATTACCTTGATCACCTTTTTTTGGCCGGGCAATAAATGAAAGGGCACATATAAGCTTGCACCTGGCGCATCATGTTCGACCGGCGGATTGCTGACGACTTTGGCATCTTTTACGGCGTTCCAGGCCATCGTAAATGGGTCCCACCAGCCACCACGGAACCAGCAATGGTCAACTACAGTATCGCCTTCTTCTGTAAAAATTGCAAAATCAGTTGGAAAGGTTTTTTCCTTTGTACCTGCTTCCGATAAAACAAAGCCATTTTTAGTTGGATTGATAGCATTTTTTCCGCCATCAACTTTCAGGAAATTTTTCGCATTAAAGGAAAATATCGCATCAACTGCGGTGGTGCCTGAATTAGTAAAATGATATTCAATAGCACCAGCAGGCAGACCAGAATTATTTTCATCGGTTGGGATAAAGGGGCTCCAGCCGGTAATTTCAACCGCCAATGGGATGTCGTTATCCTGAAGTTTGATGTTGCAGAATGGAAATTTAGTTTCAAAACTGGCAGAATGAAAATGTGGAAGCCCGGTGGTTGATCCGGTCAGCCCGTTCCCGGCATCATGCAACCCGAATTTTTTCCAGTTGGGCACAGGGCCTTCCAACAGTTTGGCGCCATTTTGAACCCCCTTTACGGAAATAGCGGCAAACATTCCCGGATCATTAAATATATCAGGATGATTACGTACCGATACCTGCGAAACCACCCCCGTCCCTTCCAGACAAAACATGCCGGCACCCAGGCCGCCAATCGGGAAAGCAATACGATTGAGGAATTCACCAGTATAAGGTGTGCCGTATTTTCTTTTATCAGATAGCTTATCCAACAATAGTTCTGCATCCCGGGCGGGAGTCGGTTTTTTATCATCAGCTACGCTCAAAATGTTCAATGGTATAAAAGCCATTGTACTGCCTACGCCAACGTTTTTTATAAAATCCCTCCGGCCTGATTTTTTTTTCATGGTTTATAAATGGTTTATAAAACTAATGATTATTTGGAAAAGGCAAATAGTATGACGTCAAAATACAAATGAAATTTACGTCGATTTATTACGGTTAGTTCTAACTTTTCTTTTTTTCATAAGATTTAACACTTATCTTGTTAAATCTTATGAAACTAGCTACCCAAATTTCCCTCGGTTTTTTTATTGTAATATCGATTGATTTGCTTGACTCTTACACTAATTATTCACTCACAAAGAAAGTAAATACCAACGCTGCATTTTTAACTATTTCCGAAGCAATCATCCGCAATTCGAGCACATTAAATAAGGGCATAATTGATGTTCAAAGTGCATTTCGTGGATATTTGCTAACAAACGACGAAAGCTTTCTTGTGCCCTATTATGACAATTCAAAGGCTATATTCGTATTGATAAACCAAGAGAAAAAACTAATCAGTTCTTCGCCATCTCAACGTCGTAAACTGGACTCGATCTTACTTCTGCAAAAATCCTGGCTCGGTTATGCTAATCTGCTTATTGAAACAAAAAGGAAAGCCACAAACGATACAAGCTTTGCTAAAGAATATCAGCATCTATTTAATACGCTGTTTAAAAAACAGGTTGGAAAAAACTATACTGATCAAATAACGAATATTTTCCGGTTGTTTGATCGGAACGAATATAAGATACGCGAAGACCGGCGATATGCGCTGGCCAATTCAATAAAACAAACAGAAACATTTTCAATATTTTTCAGTTCTCTTACTATAATTATTGGGTTAAGCGGCGCGATTTATCTGGTCAGGAAAATCTCCAAAAGGATTGATGGCATGGTTAAACTGGCAGAAAATATTTCGCAAGGCGATTTTACCAAAGTCAATGATAACAAGATGGATGAGCTTAGCAGTTTGTCAAAATCACTCAATTCTATGTCAAATAAACTTAGCCATAATATAAGCGAACTAAAAAAAAGAAACGATGAACTTGATCAGTTTGCGTATGTTGTTTCTCACGATTTAAAGGCACCCGCACGTGGAATCTACAATGTAATGCAATGGATTGAAGAAGATTTCGCTGAAAATATATCTCCTAAAATGCAAAAATATCTGGAAATTATCCCGGAAAGAATACAACGAATGGAAAATCTGATCGATGGCTTGTTAGATTATGCTCGTATTGGCAGTGAAAAGCAAACAAAAGAGGAGGTAGATGTCGCGATACTTGTAAATGAGGTAGCTGAAGAAATCGCTTCAAATGGACATCAAATGTATTTAAGCGAACTCCCAAAACTGTGGACAGAAAAATTACTACTGCGACAAGTGTTTAGCAATTTAATTAGCAATGCTGTGAAATATACACCTGCCGATAACGGAAAAATCAATATTTCCTGTATTGAAAAAGGAAATCTTTTTGAATTTACGGTAACCGATAACGGGGTTGGTATTGAGCGGGAATATCATGAAAAGATATTTGTAATTTTCCAGACATTACGTGAGAAGAACGATAAGGAAAGCACTGGTGTTGGCCTGGCAATAGTTAAAAAAATTGTCGAAAGTAAAAATTGCTCTATAAAAATCAATTCTTCTAAAGGAAATGGTTCGAGTTTTATATTCACATGGCCAAAAAATTGATTATGAAAAACAATAGAATTTTATTAGTTGAGGATGATGAATTAGATGTAATAAGCGTACAGCGGTCATTGGGGAAATTAGAGTTTGAATATGAATTATTTACAGCATATAATGGCATTGAAGCTTTAGAAATGCTTTGCCCAAAAGAGGGTAATCCACCAATTGATCCGCTGCCTGATCTTATTTTACTGGACATAAATATGCCAAAGATGAATGGGATTGAATTTTTGAAGATTTTAAGAAAAAAGCCGGCCTTAAAGCATATCAAGGTCTTCGTGATGACTACGTCAGGTCAGGAACCTGATAGAAAGGCAACCCAGGAATTAGGGATATCCGGATATTTAATAAAGCCGCTTAACTTCAATAATAATAATAAAAGATCAGATTCAATGGACGCATTCGTTCAGTTTCATATTGCAAAGATTCTGAGGGAAGAAAAGCAAAGTGCTGACCAATAAATGATTGTTAAATTTGCGATTCGGTCGTATACACTATACAACTTTTTAATGATCTTCTTTTTGGAGTCGAAAAGGTGGTTCCGTCACAACCTTAAGGGAAGGGCATTGATAACGGATTTTAAGCCATTTGCTCAATTTAACGAGGTCTGGTTTTCGCATTTGCTCGTTGAGGCTGATCATCGCTATTTTTTGCGTGTCGGTAAGTGCGGTCTTAATATCCCGAGTCGCAATTGAACTTATTCCGAATTTTCGAATTGACGGATATAAAATTTTCAATTCGGCAAAAATAGTGGTGTCGCTCATATTAATTGCTGATGCATTAGTTTTTATACTATCTATTTTCGGCATTTTATTAAATACGTCTTCCAGGATACTTGCTTTAATTTGGGATAAATCGATTTGATGTTTTGCGTTTAATCCCTGTCTCACAATTAATTGAACACCTTCCAATTTGTATTTTGGTAAGCTTTTATTTAATGAGTCAATTGCATTTTTACTCAGTTCTCTGCCTATTAAAAGGACTTCGATGGATTTACCTTTCCCCATGTACTGATATGATTCAGACACTACCTGGGTATCGCTATAATTAAATTGTTCATTAACGAATTTTCTGGCGGCAGTCTCAAATATACTTTTCTGAACGATGCGGTAAGCCATGAGTATGCTTGGTATTATAGTTATTACCACAATGACAATTATATATCTATCGGCTTTTTTTCTTATTTGCTCGTCTCCCAAATGCTGATGATGCATTTTTAAGTACCTGGCCATTACATAAGTGGCGATAGAAATAAAAACGCTGTTAATAAAATAAAGATAAATAGCTCCCAAAAAATATAGCCAATTCCCGGTCGCCAATCCGAAACCAGCGGTACATAAGGGAGGCATTAACGCTGTGGCAATTGCAACACCTGGAATAACGTTGTTTTTTTCTTTGCGTGAAGCAGCCACCATCCCTGCACTTCCACCAAAAAAAGCAATAAAAACATCCCATGTTGAAGGTGATGTTCGCGCCAGTAATTCTGATTGTGCGTTGTGGAGCGGCGATATTAAGAAATAAACAGCAGATGTGAGAATGCCGATAACAGTCGCAACAAGAAGATTCTTCGCTCCTTTTTTAACCAAATCAAGATCATGAATGCCAATGCCCAGGCCTATTCCCATAACCGGCCCCATGATTGGTGAAATCAGCATAGCACCTATGATCACCGCAGTCGAATTCACATTTAAACCTATCGATGCTATGAAAATTGCGAAAATCAAGGCAAATAAATTAGCCCCGGTGAAGTCAACATTTTCCTTGATCGCAGCTATTATGACCGCCTCGTCTGCTTTTCCCTTTTGTAAATTAAAACGATGAGCAGCCAATTCCTTTAAGCCGGCTAAAATTCTATTCATCTTTTGTTTTTAATTTCCCGGATATTCATCAATGGTCAGGCCATGGATAATTATCGAAAATACTATAATTAAATAAGTTATGACAACAAATTCATTGCAATGCATCTCTTGTAATTTATTTTGCCACCAGCATATTGGGGTTAAGATGAGATTGTTGTAAACTTTATATAATTTACAGATATCAAACTACTATACAAAATTCCGTTTCCACTTCGTTATAAAAGAGTTCAAATTGCAATGGCACTTAGTTATGAATTACAAAGGAATAAACTATGATACAGGAACCAGGACTTTGACCGGCTCCCTTACCCGCGAAAAATTCGAAGAGGAAAGAATTGTAAAAGAAATTGGCATCATTAAAAATGAACTGCACTGTAACGCCGTTCGAATTTCCGGCACCGATATCGAAAGGGTTGTAAAAGCAGCGGAGATAGCGCTCGCACAACAACTAACTGTTTTGTTTTCTCCCTCCCTGCAGTTTGAAAACCAGGAGGACACATTTAAGTATATTTTGCAAAGTGCAGAAGCTGCCGAAACTCTTAGATCCCGATATGGTAATTTAATATTGGTGGTTGGCTGTGAGCTGACTTTGTTTACATCTGGCTTTATAAAGGGTGATACGGGTGAAGATCGAATTAAAAATATGTTCGGGCCCTATAGTCTTGTAAAAAATATTTTAGGAATAAAACGCACTTATAACAAGCGGTTGGACAGCTTTTTGTTGGAAACTATCGAAGAAGTACGAAAACGGTTTAATGGACAAGTTACCTATGCGTCAGGAACATGGGAAAAAGTTAATTGGAATTTATTTGACCTGATTAGCATCGATCATTACCGCGCTTCCTACAATAAAGCTATTTATGTTAAGGATCTCCAGAGTTACAAAAACCTGGGAAAACCATTATGTATAACAGAATTTGGCTGCTGTACTTATAAAGGTGCCGACGATAAAGGGGCAATGGGTTGGGCTATAGTCGACTGGAAAAAAGACAAGCCTGAGCTGAAAGGGAGTTACGTGAGAGACGAAGATACTCAGGCTGCCTATCTTTTGGAATTATTAGATGTATTTGAGAAAGAAAAAGTGTTTGGCGCTTTTGTTTTCACCTTTTTATTTGAGAATTACATTTATGATGATGATGCGAAATATGATTTGGATATGGCATCTTACGGAATTGTAAAAGCAATCCCCTATATTAAAAGTGGGTACAGCGAGAATTTGCCGTGGATACCCAAAAAAGCTTTTTATGCTTTAGGTGAATATTTTAGAAAAAATTAACATTCGTTTTAATGATTTTTTTGGATTGCCACTCGTGTGTTAATTCTGTCTACCATTCCAGTTTTAACAAAGAAACGCCCTGACGTGGCAATATTATTTCTGTTTGCAACCGGCCTGATATAACTGTCATCCTGTAGGGTTTACCCATAATCTGCAATTGCCCTGCCTTTTCAAGCTCCTTGATTTGTTCTTGAGTTGGATTTTGAGGAGATCCAATTTTTTTCCACAATTCATATGAATTGCTACATTCATTATCAATACGATATTCACTAATTGTCAATACTTTAACTGAAAGGTCATTAACAATTACTTTAATAGATTTACCTGCATCTTGCAGGTCATAATCGTGATAGTTCCATATCATTACACTCACCGAATTTTTATCTTTGCATGCCAATCCACCAATATCAGTATGCGTACCCCGTACGCTGGAATCAGCAACTGTTTGGATGCCGTACATTTGATTGCTCGTCACCTGCACCCTTTTACCTTTCATCATACCAAGCATTCTGAATACGTTTAATACAGGTTTGTCTACCCCATTGGTGGCCAGATCACGGAAGCCGTAGAACCAAGGCTGATTTTCAAATTCGAACGACCAGGAAACTGAACCCATAAAATTCACGTTCAGTGAATCTGCAAGCAAATATTCCCGTGCAAAAGATGCCGCAGTATAACTGGAGTACATGGTACCATTGCGGTAAGCATTTGACGGGTTAGTAGTCATACCGCAGGCAGCACAACCCTCGGGATCAGATTCGCCAATAACTATGGGGATGTTTTTTGTTTGCGGATAAGAGGTTACAATTTTAAAGCCTTCGGTAATATCACGGATCTGCGGTGCCATATTCATTCGTACATGGCCGTCAACCACTGTCGGCTGACCTTTGGCATGAAATGATATTACATCCAATGGCGAACCAATTTTTCCTGTTGCGTAATTGGTATCAGCTATACAATGCTCAATAAAAGCTCTCAAAAATTTCATTCCGCCGGGACTGGAACCACCTGCTACCTCCGGT
This sequence comes from Mucilaginibacter sp., assembly GCA_036498965.1. Classification (GTDB taxonomy): domain Bacteria; phylum Bacteroidota; class Bacteroidia; order Sphingobacteriales; family Sphingobacteriaceae; genus Mucilaginibacter. Next base: position 56,843 of record DASYEP010000163.1, on the reverse strand, counting down.
CCGCCCACTTTGGCGGTTGGTAACGCCCTTTTTACGCCATGGGCAGCATAATCATAAAGTTTAAAAAACTCCGGCATGGTGCCTTTCCAGTAGCTTATATTTGGTTCGTTCCATACTTCCCAGTACCAGCTCTCCACCTCTTTCTGCCCGTACCTGTCTACCGAGTGTTTTACCCATTGGTAAACCAGCTCTTCCCATTTGTTATAATCTTTAGGCGGGTATGCCCAGCCAGTATAAATATCATTATAGTTTTTACCAGGCTGCCAGTTGTGCTGATAAGGTTGGGGACGCGTAGATAACGCTTCGGGCATAAAACCAATTTGTGCATAAGGTTTTATACCCAAGTTGATATAGGTATCGAATATACTATCGACCAACCGCCAGTTGTAAATTGGATTACCGTTCGCGTCTTCGGTATAAGCATTTGTCGAGCCCCACTTTAAAGCCGGCGTACCATCGCCGGTAGTAAGCAGATTATGAACGCGCATGTGGACCGGTACAGGGCTTAAGGCAGCTAATTCCGACAGTAGTTTCTTCCCGTCTTTCATGTAGCTATAGTTTGGCTCATCATTGCCAAACCATGCCCAGATAGGGCTCATTTCTCCTCTTTCCGTTTTTAGATTAACAGTGATGATGGCAGGGTGCTGTGCTGTTGTCTGCGCAAGAATTTGAAAATGGCTTACGAAGAAAGTTAGGGAAAACAACAGGTAATACTGTTTTTTTAATTGCATGAAGCAAGATAGGAGATTTATTTAACACCCGATTGCTTATATAAACATCTTGACTATTGCCGATGTTATTACCAATAAGTACCTTTATTTCACCACATAAACAATAGCCATGAAATTTCTATCACTTGAGCCATTTGTTCCGTCAGGCAGCAATTTTGAAGATTCCAAACAACTTTTCCAGGAATTAGGCTTTAATATAAGTTGGGATGCAGGTGATTATGTTGGTTTTGAACGTGATGGATGTAAATTCACACTGCAGAAGTTTGATAAGAAAGAGTTTGCTGAAAATTTTATGCTGAGCGTGAGGGTGAGTAACGCAGCAGAATTCTACGAGGAAGTAATTGCAAAGCAATTACCGGAAAAATTTGGAATCCGTATTGGCAAAGTTACTCAACAGCCTTACGGTAAAGAGGTTAATGTCATTGATATTGCCGGGGTATGCTGGCATTTTGTGGAATAAATAATATTTGTCAATTATGTTCTTGTGCTTCCTTCGTATCCTGGTGGTAAAGTTTAACCACGAAGGTCACACGAAGGAAGCACAAAATGCACAAAGCTTCAATTTCTACTCTGCCCTCAAACTCTTTATTGGGTTAACTATAGCCACTTTAACCGACTCATAACTAACCGTTAACCAGGCTATAATTAAAGCTGCCATTGATGCGGTAACAAAAACTATCCAGCCAACGCTGATATGATATGCAAAGCTGTTTAACCAACTATTTACGGCAAACCAGCTGAGCGGTATGGCAATAGTTATAGCTACGAGCATAAGCCTGGTAAACCCTGTGGATAGCAGGAAAACAATTTTGAATATGGACGCGCCCAGTACCTTGCGAACACCTATTTCCTTGGTGCGTTGTTCAGCCATAAAAGCTGACAGACCATATAAGCCCAAACAGGAAATAAAAATGGCAAAAAGGGCAAATAAATTAAAGATGTTGCCCATCTGCTGTTCGCCTTTATAAAGATTGGCCAGATCTTGGTCGAGGAAGTTATACTCAAAAGGATAAGCGGGGTTAAGCTGCTGACTTATTTTTCCGAGGCCGTTAATTGTCGCTTCTGTAGTCCCGGGCTTGGTACGCACAATTACTATGCCTCCATATTTGTTAAAACGTAAAACCAGTGGCTCAATAGGTTGTTGGATGGGTTTAAAATTAAAATCTTTTACAACACCAATAATATTGCCCTTGGCGCCGCCAAAGGCCAAAGGTTTGCCTAGAGCGTTATTAACATTTAATCCCATCACACTAAGCATCTTTTCGTTGACCACATAGTTATTAGAGTCCGCTATAAAGGCCGAAGAAAACCCTCTGCCAGCCAGCAGTTTCGTTTTAAAAACACGCATAAAATTCTCATCTACATCCAGCGAAGGAATCACTACCTGTGATTTAGGATCTTTCCCATCCCACTGTACATTTATCGTCCCGGCGATGAGGTTAGTTGGCAGGTTGTCGATAATGCTGAAGTCACTTGTAAGCGGATTTCTTTTTAACTCGGTTTTCAGCGTTGGCTGCTTACCCCAGATGTCGCCCGTCATGGGCATATACAGCAGGTTATCTTTTGCAAAACCGGGATTCCGATTTTTTATAAACTGTAGCTGGTTGTAAATGGCTACTGTACCTATCAATAGGATAATGGACACGATAAACTGCGTCACCACCAATGTATTACGAAATATTAAGTTGCCGCCTATTGATTTCATGTTGCCTTTGAGAACTTTAATCGGGTTAAATCCTGATAGAAATAAAGCAGGGTAACTTCCCGAAATCAGCCCGGTTAATAATGCAATGCCGATCAGGCTTATCCAAAACTTTGCATTAAAAAAATCAATGGCAAGCTTTTTATCCGCCAGGTGATTGAATGCAGGGAGAAATAGAATTACAAACGTTACTGCCAACAGCAAGGCGAAAAAAGAAATGATCAGTGATTCGCCAAGGAATTGAGCGATCAATTGTACGCGAATAGCTCCTGACACTTTGCGCAAACCGATTTCTTTCGCCCTTCGTGCCGAGCGCGCCGTTGCAAGGTTCATAAAGTTGATGCAGGCTACTATCAGAATTAAAACGGCCACAATAAAAAAGATATTGACATATTGCGAGTTCCCATGCCCGGCCAGGTCAACCTGCAAGGAGGAAGCAAGATGTATGCTTGTTAGGGGCTGTAACTGGAATGTTATCTTCTGATCAGGCCGATTCTTTTTATAAATCTGGTTCATCTGGTCATTAATCCTTGATAAGGAGGCAGCTGAAGGAACAAAACCTCTATCCAACTGTACATAGCTATAAAAGTTAAAATTGCTCCATACATTGTTTTTTAAATCACTATTATATCTGGCTAAAGACGCCATCGGCAAAATAAAATCAAACCGGATGTGGGAATTTGAAGGGATATTTGCCAAAACGCCGGTCACCACCACATTATCGCCATTATCTTTCCGCAGCGTTTTACCTATTGCGTTTTCTTCACCAAAATATTTTTTTGCCATGTCTTCAGTAATCAAAACGCCATCCACATTTTTTAGTGCGGTTGAACGATCTCCTTTAACCAGCGGAAAAGAAAACACATCCATAAAAGACGGATCGGTATAAAAAACATTCTTTTCTACAAATTTCCGGTTGCCGGCCTCAAACAAAACGGTAGTAAGGTGACTAAACCTTACCGTATTTTTTATCACCGGCATCTGTGCTTTTAACCCTGCCGGCATGCCCGCAGGATTTACAGCTGCCTTAAAACCGCTGGCGTCGCAAGTGACGCGATAAATCTGATCGGCATTTTTATGAAACCGGTCATAGCTTAACTCGTTTTGCACCCAAAGCAGGATGAGGATACTGGCGGCCATTCCTATAGCTAAACCCGATATATTAATAATGGAATATGCTTTATGGCGAATTAAATTCCTGTAAGCTATTTTGAAATAAGTTTTTAACATAGTGGTGAATTATTTATCGGTTTTGGAGTCAAGGAACAATAGTAGTTGACCATATCATCATCTGCTAACAAAGTGCCATATAGTTAAAAATCTATAAATCAGATACTTGATGATTAATTGATTTATTTGACCGTTCGCTTCTGATACAGACAATGTTCGTTTTTGGGAAGGTCGTGAATAACGATTGATCCATAAATAATAGAGGCTGTAGGCGAAAATTAAACTGATTTGATCTTTTGTAATTGCCGTAATTTTATTTTTTTACATTTACTACCATTAAACCCATTCGATCTAAAACTATGTCTGACCACCAAATTAACCGCAGGAGAGCAATTCAATTTTTAGGTGCAACAGCAGGATTAGCTGTTGCTAACAAAGCTGATGCAACTATGATTACCTCGACAAAAGAAAAATCAAATTTTACTTATTGCCTTAACCTGGCAACAATTCGAGGCCATAAACTTGGCTTTGTTAAAGAACTGGAAACTGCATCCAAAGCCGGCTTTCATTCTGTTGAAATATGGTTTGATACTTTCCAGGATTATTTGAAAGCGGGCGGAACAATTGTCGATACAAAAAAAATGCTTGGTGATTTAGGAATAAAGGTTGAAAACAGCATAAGCTTTAATCAATGGATAATGGACGATGATACCGCCCGAAAAAAAGAAATTGAGCAGATGAAAAGGGATATGGATCAGCTTGCCGAAATAGGTTGCAAAAGAATTGCTGCTACGGGGAAAGGAATATCAACTTCACCCTATCCTAATCTTGATATAATTGCCGAACGGTATCGTACCGTCCTTGAACTCAGTAGTTCCAACGGGGTTATACCGCAACTGGAAATGTGGGGTTTTATGAAAAATATGAGCAATGTAAGCGAGGTATTGTATATGGCAATGCAAACCGGCAATAAGTCTGCAAGGATATTGCTGGATATTTATCATTTATATAAAGGCCAAACACCTCTGGATACCTTATCGTTTATGGATCCCATGCCGGTTGAAATTCTGCATATGAATGATCATCCTGCAAATCTTTCTTACCAGGTAATAACAGATGCCGACAGGGTGTATCCCGGAGACGGTGTAGCGCCAATCAAACGAATTTTGCAGACACTTGGGCGGCACAACCATCCGCTGGTACTTTCAGTAGAAGTGTTTAATAAAAATTATTACAGCCAGGACGCTTTGGTTGTGGCTAAAACTGCTTTATCAAAATTAAAAAAGGTGGTGGAACATGTATAAAGCAGTAAATGAATTACTCCAGCCAAAGCTTTAAAAGGCCATCCCAATAAAACGCGTATTAATGGTTTACTAACAATTGTTGTTTAATGTAAATCCGGGTTGTTTGATAATTCTGGAAATAATTTAGCAATTAAAAATACCTTTACGGCAAAATTTCATAAATGATTAAACCGCTGCTTCTCGTATTAATTCTTACCTTTTCAATCTCAGCTTTTGCGCAAAAAAATTATATAATCAGCGGGACTATTAGTGATAAGTCAACCGGGGAGCAGTTAATAGGCGCCACCATAAGAATAAAGGAATTGCCGCAAAACGGAACGGCAACAAACAGTTATGGGTTTTATTCACTATCGGCGCCCGACGGCGAATACACGTTAGTATTCTCGTATATAGGCTACGAAACCGTTGAACAAAAAATCTCTTTGCATAAAAGTCAAGCTATTAATTTAGGCCTGCCTGCAAAAAACCAATTAACGGAGGTGGTGATCAGTTCCAATAAACCAAATAATGACAATGTAGCGTCGGCACAAATGGGCGCTGAAAAACTGGATATGGCGCAGATCAACAACGTGCCTGTGTTATTTGGGGAGAAAGACATATTAAAAACCATCACCTTATTGCCCGGTGTAAAATCGGCCGGCGAAGGCAATACTGGTTTTTATGTACGAGGTGGCGCTTCCGACCAAAATTTAATCCTGCTTGACGAGGCGACGGTATATAATGCTTCCCACTTTTTTGGTTTTTTTTCAACGTTTAATTCTGACGCTGTGAAAGACGTTAACCTATATAAAGGCGGGATGCCATCCGATTATGGTGGCAGGTTGTCGTCAGTTCTGGATATAAAAATGAATGAAGGGAACAATAAGGGTTATACCGTTCAGGGCGGGCTTGGCCTTATCTCATCAAGGATAAAAGTTGAGGGCCCTATTGTAAAAGATAAAGGTTCGTTTATGGTAAGTGCCCGCCGCACCTATATCGATTACTTTTTCGGGATATCATCAGATTCTACGCTTAAAGGCAGTTCTATCTATTTTTATGATATTAACGCGAAAGCCAATTATCATTTCGACGACAACAATGCCCTGTATATCTCCGGGTATTTCGGCAAGGACGTTTTGGGACTAAAAAACACTTTTGGTACAAACTGGGGTAACTCCACCGGGACTATCAGGTTTAATCACCTATTTAATAACCGGTTGTTTTCAAATACTTCGTTAGTTTTCAGTAATTACAACTATGTAATACAAAGCTTCCAAACTGACGACAGCTTTAAGGCAACTTCGCAAATCACTGATGTTAACCTTAAGGAGGATTTACAATACTCCATGGGAAACCGCCATACTCTTAAGTTTGGCTTAAATATTTTACACCACACTATTGCGCCGGGCAATATTACCGCGGATGCGATGTCGAGCTTCAACAATAAAAGTATTGAGCAAAGGTTCGGGTTTGAAAATGCTGCTTACATTGGTGACAACTGGCGGGTAAACGATAAATTAACATTTTTATATGGACTTAGACTGAGTGGGATGTTTTTAATCGGGCCCGGAACATTCGATACCTATGACAACGCCGGGAATATTTTAACCTCAAAAAAATACGCCTCGGGAGCTTCGGTAAAAAACTATTTCAACCTGGAACCACGCTTTTCTTCAAGCTACCAGCTTAACGACGAAAGTTCGATAAAGGCTTCGTACAACCGCAATACGCAAAACATTCACCTGCTCAGCAACTCTACAAGCAGTACACCCACCGATCTTTATGTGATGAGCAGTAACAATATTAAACCTGAAATATCCGACCAGGTTTCGACGGGTTATTTCAGAAATTTTGCCGACAACATAGTTGAATTTTCCATTGAAACCTATTACAAATGGCTACAGAACCAGATTGATTATAAAGATGGTGCACAGCTTTTGGTTAACCAGAGTGTCGAATCACAACTGGTTTTTGGAAGCGGTCGCGCCTATGGGCTTGAATTTTTTATAAAGAAAAAATATGGGCGCTTTAATGGCTGGGTAGGTTATACGCTTTCGCGGACAGAATTAAAGTTTGACGCTATAAACAATGGAAGCTATTATCCCGCAAGGCAGGATCGCACACATGATCTCTCGGTTGTAGGAATATACCAGTTAAATAAACGCTGGACTTTTTCAAGTACCTTTATTTATGGTACCGGAAACGCTGTTACTTATCCAACCGGGAAATACGAAATAGGCGGCCTAACTACTTTTTCTTATTCCGAGCGTAATGGATACCGACTGCCATCAACAAACAGGTTGGATATCGGCGCAACGCTTGAGGGCAAAGAACACAAAAGATACCATTCAAGCTGGACCTTTGGTATATATAATGTTTACGGACACGCGAATCCATATATTATTACTTTTCGCGATAGCAAAACGGTGCCGAATACTACAGAAGCGGTTCAAACAAGTATTTTTGCAACTCAAATCCCTTCGGTTACCTGGAATTTTAAGTTTCAATGATAATATGAAAAAAATTAAATATTGGTTTTCTGCGCTGTATGTTATATTCATTATGGCGTCATGCACCAAAGTGATCGATTTAAAGTTGGGCGACAAGACCGGCGAATTGGTAATTGAAGGAAATATCACTAATGTAAGGGCGCCACAATATATTACATTGAGCAGGAACGTGCCTTTTACCAATGCCAATACCTACCCGCCTGTTACCGGCGCAATAGTTTCTGTTACCGATGCACTGGCGAATTTTCGCCAGTTTACCGAGGGTCCTCCTGGCACCTATTCAATAGGCCGTTTAACCGGGCAACCCGGAAATACCTATACCTTGCAGGTTACTACTAACGGGAAAACATATTCGGCTGTTTCTGTAATGCCGGCTCCTGTTAAGCTTGATTCGATAACTTCAGTAATAAATGATTTTAAAAGGGGTAACAACCTAAGGGATATCTCTGTTAATTATTTGGATCCGGTTGGTGTTGCTAATCAATACCGTTTTACATTATCCGTAAATGGCGTGCAGGTAAAAAGAGTTTTTACTTATGATGATGAATTTATCAACGGCAAATATGTGAACCTGGAGCTGGTGCAAAACGACATAGACATACATCCTGGTGATACCGCCACCGTTGAAATGCAGTGCATTGATAAACCGATCTATACTTACTGGTATACACTGATGCAACAACAATTTAACGGCCCGGGAGGTGGTATTACCCCGTCAAATCCGCCAACAAATATTACCCCGGTAACCCTTGGATATTTTAGCGCACATACTACGCAGAGCAAGTCTATTATTGTCAGGTAAAAGAAGCCTATTTAAAAATCACTTTGCAAACTGAACCTTAATATTAGTTACTTGTTTTATACAGCGGGCGGGCTTCTTTTCGTTCTGGACTATTATCCGGAACGGTCCGTCGGCTGGCAACAGGGGCTTACCGTCCACCGTGCTGGCAAGAATAATCGTCCTATCGGTAAAATCTTTGTCCAATTCAGCTAATGCGAAAACCACCTGGTAACCATCGCTTGCTTCAACAAGTACAAACTTGGTCAGGTTTTCTCCTCTAAGATCCTTCCCGAGTGTAACGCCGGCTTTTTGCAGAATTTCCGATAAAATAACACCTGAATAAGTATGGTCTTTACCATCCCTGTCCTTACGGATAACCTCCGTTTGCGGATATTGCTGCAGGTCGCTTAATTTTAAATCAAGAGGTGTTGTTACTTCACCCGTCACCTTAACGGACGCTTGTTTTTCAGCGGTTTGCGCCTTTAAAACCGGAATTGCAAATAATCCAAAAAGGCAAAATAATACCAGGCAATATCTTTTCATTTCGATGGGGTTGATTTTAATTTAGTTTTTACAGTTAGTTGGTTCGGATCCGAAAAACGGGGATCAGTTATAAAAGTTGAATCGGTAAGCATATTTAAAAACGCAATAATTTGCTTCTTTTCATCCGGCCGAAACTTTAGCGATACAGCGCCGGTTTCGTTTGATTCACCTTGTAAAAATGAACTCAATGAAGATGACTTGATGATATGCTCGCTGTAATGATCTACAACTTCATCCAAAGTTTTAAACCTTCCATCGTGCATGTACGGAGCGGTGAGCGCAATATTCCGTAAAGTGGGGGCCTTGAACCTTCCCCTGTCTGCAGCCAACCCGGTTAAGGCCTCAATATCTTTGTCTTTTGGAATGCTATCGAGGCCGTTGTTGTGAAATAGCTCCATATAATTTTTAACCCCGCCATGGCAATGAGCGCAATTGCCACCGCGGATTCCTTTTTGGGGCCGTGCACCATTCATAAATAGCGTCATGCCCTTTTGTTCCTGTTTCGTAGGTTGATAAGCATTCCGCAAATAAAGATCATACCGGGAATTACACGAAATAAGCGTACGTTCAAATTGTGAAATGGCTTTTACAATCCGGTCTGACGTTATCTTTTCATCCCCATAAACCAGTTTAAAAAGAACAGGATATTTAGGATCCTCCGTAAGTTTTTTTACCGATTCATCCAGCGGCTGCCCCATCTCATTCGGATTGGTCAAAGGAAAGACTGCCTGTTCTTCCAGGCTTCCCGAGCGTCCGTCCCAAAAAAATTTTCTTGACCATAACAGGTTAGTCAGCGACATAGAATTTCTGCTGGCAAGCATATGATCTACACCCTCGCTAAGCGCTTTGCCATCGGTAAATGCTTTACTTTGCAGGTGACACCCTGAACATGAAAGTGTATTATTTGCCGACAACTTCTTTTCGTAAAACAGCAGCCTGCCTAAATAAACGCCCTGTTTTGTTTCAGGGTTGTCGGCAGGGATCATAATACGGTTGCCAAAATTTGCCGGGTAAATAAATTGGTAAGGGCCAATCTCTATTCCTTCTGTTAAATAACTCCAGCCTGAAAAGATTATAACAAACAATAATAACACAAGTCCGATTTTGTTTTTATGCCAGACTGATTTAAAAACAAAGCCGTGTTTAGTGTTCTTCATATTAAACCTTAGCAAAGGTTATCCTTTAGCAAAAGGATGACGTAAATCGTTATATATTTTTTTATATAACGCTAAAGTCCGAAAAAATTTGAGAATTTACTAATAAAATAATGGCGAAAATAACCACGCTTTATAAGCGGAACTCGCTGTCGTCTGCTTTTAAAAACTCACGAAACTTATTTTGCAGAAAATAAAATTGTTCAATTGCTTTTAAACCATTTTCTGTAACAACGGCATTTCCTCCGCCCTTTCCGCCCCTATGAGAAATTATCACCGGAGAACCTAAATTTTCATTCATGTGGTTTATCAGATCCCAGGCCTGTTTATACGACATTTTCATTTGCAGAGCCGCCTGCCTGATAGAACCGGATGCTTTTATACGTTCTAATAACTCAACACGGCCCGGCCCCAGTACTTTCCCATCGGGTGTTTCAATCCATATCCTGCCGTTTATTTTAAATTCCGGTTTATCCATCAACGTTAAACTTATAACGAGGAAAGTAATTGTTTTTTATAGATAAATAAAATTTAAAATCTCATTAAAATGATAACAGTTGAAATATTCTTATTTGTCAATCGTCTTCCCCGTACAAACAATCACAACAATTTAACAATACAACAATAAAACATTGAACTCGATTAAAAATAAGAAAATAGCTATTGTAGGCGGTGGTCCGGGTGGGTTAACTCTTGCGCGGCTTTTGCAAATGAACTGCGCAGACGTAACAGTATACGAAAGGGATACAGACAGGGACGCCCGGGCACAAGGCGCAACACTTGACCTGCATGATGACTCGGGGTTAAAAGCGTTACGTGAAGCCAGTTTAATGGATGCATTTAAAGCGAATTACCGTCCGGGAGCCGACAAAATGCGGATTGTAGATAAAGATGCAAACATCGAATTCGATGATCATATAAACGATACTGTAGAAACCGATCGCGATCGCCCTGAAATTGACCGCGGGCCGTTGCAGAATATCTTGCTGGATTCGCTGCAACCTGGTACCGTTATCTGGGATAGCCAATTTGTGTCACTTTCGCAGCAAAATGGTTCCTGGAAACTGGAATTTAAAAATGGCACTTCGGCTGCTGCCGATATAGTAATTGGATCAGATGGAGCAAATTCAAAGATTCGTCCTTATATAACGCCGATTAAGCCTTTCTATTCCGGGTATACTGCTGTTGAGGGTGCAGTATATCATGCAGAAACGGCGAGTCCAAAAATACATGAGTTATTGAAAAGCGGAAAAGTATTCGCAATGGGCGACGAAAAAAGCCTGATTGTAAGCTCTAAAGGAGATGGCAGCCTGCAGTTTTATCCTTGTTTTAAAGCGGATGAAAACTGGATCAAAGAGGTTGGAATAGATTTTTCGGACAAAGTAGAGGTAATGGCCTGGTTTAAAAAGGAATATGGAACCTGGGGTGATATCTGGCTGGAGTTGTTTGAAAATGCAAGCTCCTCTTTTATTCCCCGCCCCTTATATTGCATGCCTTTGGATCAAACCTGGGAAACTTTGCCAAACCTGACGATGTTAGGTGATGCCGCGCATTTGATGCCCCCATACGCCGGTGAAGGCGTAAATATGGCCATGCTTGACGCATTGGAATTAAGCAAATGCCTTACCGACGAAACTTTTGATGACACACAAGCAGCAATTGCGGTCTTCGAAAAACAAATGCGCATAAGGGCAGCCGAAGCCGCCGATCAATCGCTTCAATCTTTGGCGGCTTTGCATTCGCCCGATGCTATTTCCTTTATGCTTAGTATTGTAAGCTGAGAATAGCCGTAATTAAATGCTGTCGATCCATTGTTGATGCCCAATCACGCCTGCCTGCCGTGGAAATACTTTTGTCAGGAGTACGTTATGAACCTCTTCGTCGGGATCAGCGCAGCAATCGGACAACACCGTTATCTGGTAATCCTTATCGGATGCTTCGCGTACGGTCGATAAAACTACTCCGCTCGTTGAGATGCCCATGAGTACTATATGTTGTATACTGTTTGAGCGTAAAACAACTTCAAGGTCGCTGCCTGCAAAAGCGCTTACTCTTTTTTTGATCATGGTGACTTCACCGGGCTGCGGCGCAACAGCAGCATCAATTCTCATGGCCTCTTCGGTATCCAAACCCCAGCCGCTGGCTTTTAAGCCTGAGAACGATTTGTTGGCTGGGCTTACTTCTGGGTATCCTTTCCTGAAACCAACAACCACATAGATCACCGGAATATTGTTATTTCTTGCGGCTTTAATTGATTCAGCTATCGAGCTTAATAACGGCGCGTTTGCATCCTGAAGCATGTTTACAGTGACCGTTTGTACGTCCATGACAAGCAGCGCGGTATTTTTGTTAGTTTGTTCCATAGGTAGATGTTTGAAGGGGTAAAATTACTATCCACAAGGGACTTATAACTTTTATCATAAAAAAGTTACTATCGATCTATCATTTGAAGATATTTTATCCAGTTGTCAAAATAGAGTGTACGTTTTATACTGGTATCTTCAAAAAATTCAGAAAGTTCGGCATCAAGCCATTTTTCGACTTCATCATAAGTGGTTTTGCCGCTTTCAACAGCCGCACTTATATTGCTTTGCGATAAAAAGTAATTGATTAATTGGATTTTGTTAAAACTAACAGCGTTCTTAAAGTTTTCAGGAGAATGAATAGTAAAACCCTTTAATTGCAGATTTTCCGGCGACCAATCATAATGTTTGTTTCGCGGCGGCGATGGGAAACTTTGTTTGTAGTAAACTTCATTCACCCATTTTTTAAAATCATCTCTTCCATCCATGTCACCGGAAAAGAAATTTTCGTAAATAACCAGCCAGCCTCCAGTTTTTAACAAACGATTTGCCTCAATCAAAAAGGCATCAATATCAAACCAGTGCACACCGGAGCTCACAGTTACTAAATCGAATTCATCATTTTCGAAAGGCTGCTGTTCCGCAGGAGCAATTCTGTAATTTATCTTGTCCTTTTCAAAAGCCACCTTGAGCATTTCTGCGGATAGATCAGTCCCGTATACATTGTTAGCAATTGGAAGCAACGCTTTTGTTGAAAGGCCCGTGCCGCAGGCAATATCCAATACCTTGTTCAGCCTCTTATCAAGCTTCAAAAAATCTTTGATATGGTTTATGGTATTGGCATGAAAATCGGGCCTGCCTGCCGAATATTTTTCGGCCGAAATCTTTGAAGTGAAGTAATTCATTTGTGCCTAATATAAACAAATTAAGATCCCCACCCCAGAGCAAAGCCGTCAAGAGGGGGAATTCGCACAAACACCTTTGTTATCGCTGATAAACCACTTTCCCTGCAACTATCGTAGTATTCACTTTTATATTTTTTATGTCGTCCGGATTGGTGGTAGTTGGGTCAGCATCAAGTATCACTATATCAGCAAACATTCCCGGTTGTAAAGTTCCTTTTTTCTTTTCTTCAAAAGTTGTGTACGCTCCGGCATAAGTGTATGCTTTTATAGCGTCTTCAGCATCGATACGTTGGTTGGGGCCAATTACAATACCTTCCTTGGTTTTGCGGGCAACCGCACTGCCAACCCTAATCATTGCCGGATACGGCGAAATTGGGGCGTCTGAATGCAGGGCATAGATTATACCCATTTTACCCGCTGTTTTTGTGGGGTGCAGCATGGCCATCCGTTCCGGACCGTAAACCAACATCTTGTCGCCAAGTTCGTACATATAGCAATGAAAAACCGGGATGATGCCATCCTTTTTTATTTTATCAAGTATACCCTGATTGGTGATGCTGCAATGTTCAATGCGGTGGCGCGGATCAGGGCGCGGATCTGTTTTTTGGGCGTTTTCTATGGCAGCTATTACCATGTCTATCTCCCTGTCGCCATTTGAATGGCAGGCAATCTGCCAGCCGGCATGGTGTATTTTATAAAACAAGCTGTCCAGGCCAGCCTGGCTTCGGGCAGGTGGTATGCCGTAGTAATCCTTTTTTCCGGTAACCGGGTTTATCATATCATAAGGCTGGTACAGCCAACAGGTTTTACCGCTGAGCGAGTTACCATGGAAAACTTTGATGGTCGATATCCGCAGGTAATCCGTTTGCATTTGAGGTATTTTACCACTTAAAACCTGGTCAAGGTATTCAACTCCAATGATCAGGTTAAAACGCATAGGGAAACCTTCATCAACCAACTTGCGGTACACATTAACCTTATCGGGTGCCGTATGTGCATCGCCAATACTGGTTATACCGCTTGCCAAAACATTGTTAAAGTATATGTGGTATCCTGCCATTTCCTGTTCAGGTGTCGGCTTTGGCGGGTATTGTATATTTTTAGAATGGCGTAAATAGCCTGCGGCAGATTCTTTACAAATACCGTCGGGTTTATTGGTGCCATGATAACGTTCAAATGCGCCACCTGCTGGGTCTTTAGTATTTTCATCAATGCCGTTAATGTTCATCAGGAACGAATTAGCGGCACTAAGATGTCCGCTAACATGCGAAATCTGAATGGGATGATCTGTTGATGCCTTATCCAAACTATCGCGGATGGGTTGACTACCTAATTTTGTCTCGTTATAACCCACACCTCTTATCATCATACCTTTTGGTGTGATTGCCGCTTTCCGCTTTAATAACGCGATAAGGTTTTTCATTGAGCTTACCGTGTCCAGTTCCAGGGTGGCATAAAGTTCCTCAAACGCATAAACCGGGGCCGGGTGCTGGTGAACATCGTTAAAGCCTGGTGTTACAGTTTTACCTTTTAAATCGATAACCTTTGTATTTTGTCCAATATAGTTTTTAATATCCTGATCACTGCCAACAGCAAGTACGGTATTATTTTTTACGGCGATGGCCTGGGCACGGTCGCCTTTTTGCTTAAGGGTGATAACGTTTCCGCTTGTTAAAACAAGGTCGGCCTGTTGTGCAAATAATACATTTGCGACAATAAATAATAATAAAAACAATATGGTTAGCTTCTTCATGCCGGGAATAATATTAAATTAATTTACCCGGGCAAGTTGCGAATCAAATATTAGCGATGATTTAGCGGAATATTATTTTTACTCTTACATTGTCGAATAAATCGAGGTTTACACCAAGCGTTTCGATGGAACGCTATTTCTTATTGTGGATTTTAGCCACCCTTCTACGTTCCTTAGGAACGTTTCGTGTTTGCGACATTGGTTTATAAAAGGCGTCCGGTTGATTTTTAAACCGAATACCTTTGGGAACTACAGCGAGTACTTGATCTTTCTGTTAAACGGGTGCTTTCTAATTTTGGAATATTTTGCCAGCATGGAAAGATTGTAACTTACATTTTTGTGAAGCGTGCTAATATTTAATTCCGGCTCGCGCTCATGAATTTCTGATACGATATCGTCAACAAGCATGGGCTTATCCCAACTGTTCAAAAGAAACAGAATTTTACTGCTATAAGTTAAATTGGATGCGTATGTCTTTGGTATCAGGTCTTCTATAAAGTTTCTTTGAAAATTTGTATTTCCAAAGCCCATATTTTCGTCAATAAATGCCTTTAATGCTAACCGCACCTTATTAAGTTCATTTATTAAATGGGCTTCTTTATCTTTTAATTGTTGTATTATTATCTCGTCACTCATTGGGGTATTATTTAAAATATTATATAAACGACTGCTGTCATTAATTCGATATTAACGCAATAGCCACCTTTAAAAATTTGCTTGGGGGGATTTTATATGACTATTCAAATACGCAGGCACCGATAATATATAATATCAGTTTGATGGTATAAAAAATACTTATTTCGTAAAGAAGTCGGAGATTGGTTTTTAAGATCAAAACAGGTAATCAGAAATAAAAGAGTTACAATTACCGATGAAAAATTAAATAAAATACTGCGGTTATTAATCACCCTTGGGCGATTTAAGAATTTATGCAAAGCAGATGCCTGGTGGGCCAAAGAGATTTTTAAGCCGGTAGAGAGTACAGGTTTTGTTTTTTTCGGATAAAAACTATCGAGCAGATTTATAACTTTCATATTCCGTTTGCAAAGAAAAACGTAATCACAGGCAAATACCATGTAGATAAATACGATTGTTAAAATTAAAGTCTGCTTAACCGGCGATATCATCCAAAATTCTAATAAAACGCTAACAAAATACTAACATAAGCAACAAGAATATAAGTTGTGTTTCGATACTATTAACAAATTGTTAATCTTCTATAAGCATTGTTTGCGCAGAACTTCGATAAAATTTAGCACCATCGATACCATGGATTTCACCATAAAACAACTTAGCAACCAAGACATTAGATTCGCCAGGGAGCTTTTTTACTTCTTCCAGATTGATGACGGCATTACCGAGCCAATGGTACCCTCCGATAAATATATTTATGATTTACTTTCAAAGGACGACTTTCATGTAATTGTTGCGTTGCAGAATCACTTGTTGATAGGTGGCCTTACGGGATATGAATTAGAAATGTATAAAGAAGAGATTAAAGAGATGTTTCTGTATGAAATAGCTGTAGTAGAAGACTATCGAAAAAAAGGCGTTGCCAAAGCACTGATTGAATTTTTAAAACAGCTATGCGTTCTTAAGGGAATAAGGGAAATGTATGTGGGCACCTCCGTAAATAACACCGCCGCTATGAAATTATACAAATCTACCGGAGGACAGGCAGATGAAGACATCGCTTGGTTTGTTTATACCTGTGGTTAAACAACCGTTGATATATTTCAGAGTTTCCGGTACATGATATAGGCATTTGTTAATCCATCTCGTGTACTGTTAAAAGCATCAGGAATTTCTCCAACTATCTCAAAACCTAATTTCTTCCAAAGAGCAATTGCTACTTCATTACTTTTAATAACGATATTAAACTGCATTGCTTTGTATCCCAAATATTTAGCTTCCCTTAATGAAAACATTCCCATCTCTGTTCCTACCCCCTTTCCCAAGGCTGAGGGCGATGTCATATAACCTGCATTTGCAATATGTGAACCAAGATCAGGCTGGTTACTTTTAATAAAGAAAGTCCCCACAATTTTATTGTTAATTAAGGCTACATAAGTATTTTTATCCCCTTTGCACCAAAAGGTCAACATTTTTTCTTTGGAAGAATCGGGCGAAAAAACATAAGTATTACCTGTTGAAATTACTTCCCGGATGATGTTCCAGATTTCATCATGATCTGAAGAGACGGCCTTTCGTATTTCTATCATATCTTATCACCGTTTAAAAATGTTTATATGGGCAAGTTGTTCATTAAACATTTTTTGCCAATACAATACCAGTATAGGTAGCCAGAAAACCCAATGCTATGCTTCCAAAGGTATATGCCAGGAAACTTAATATTTGTTGATTTTGAATCAATGTTACATTTTCATAGGAGAAGGATGAAAAAGTAGTATATCCGCCACAGATTCCGGTAACCAGGAACAGGCGCCATGGCACCGTAGCCATTCCAAAACGGCCTTCGGTAAAATAAAAAACGAAAAAACCGATCAGGAAGCATCCGGTTATATTCACGATAAAGGTCCCGTAAGGAAAAACAGGAGCGAAAATTCCCGTTATCCATCTGCTAACTAAAAAACGGCAAACGCTGCCTAAACCACCTCCAACAAATATTAATATCCAGATTTTCATTCGTGCTTATTGATTTTAAAATAACGTGAACTTATTTTGAGGTTATCTAAAAACCAAAGCTACTATTTCTCCGGATTTTATCTCACAGATGAGTAATCGCACACAGCATTTTCTTTCGAAAATACAATTTGCCAAAGGTTGTTTTTTCTTGCTCTAAAGCTGGCTGCACACGAGCATAAATAGTATCTCCATATCCTATAAAACTCGTTGCTATATTTTTTACTCAACAACGGCCAGCTTTCTTCAAAATTTTGCAGCCAGCACATCAAAGTTCGGTGGTAATGAGGGCCAAAGTTATGCCAGTCTTCTATTTTAAATTTATTGCCGATTGAATTACATATTTGTTCAGCAGATGGGAGCATCCCGTTAGGAAATATATATTTATCTATCCACGCATCCACATTTTTTACCGAACTATTCCCTCCTATGGTATGCAACAGAAATAAACCATCATCTTTAAGCAGGTTGAATGTCGTCGCCATAAATTTTTTATAATTTTTATAGCCAACGTGCTCAAACATACCTACCGACACAATCCGGTCAAATTTGCCGTCAACATCCCGGTAATCCTGTATTTTTATTTCTACAGGAAGGTTACGGCAGTTTTCTGAAGCAAGTTTCGCCTGGTTTTCCGATATAGTTACACCTGTTACTGATACCCGATATTTTTCAGCGGCATACTGGGCCAGGCCGCCCCAGCCACAGCCAATATCGAGCATACGCATACCAGGTGATAGTTTCAATTTCCTGCAAATCAAATCGAGCTTATTTTCCTGGGCTTCATCTAACGTTGAAGCGTTCTCCCAGTATCCGCACGAATAGATCATTCGCTTATCCAGCATGGCTTTATAAAGATCATTTCCGGCATCGTAATGTGCCTTTGCTACTTTTAATGATTTGCTTTTGTTTTGCTGGTTAAATACAATAGCTTTCGCAATCTGAAGGCAGGTTTTAAAGTTATTTTTTATTTTGTAATCAAGGTCAGCCCTCAAAGCCCTAAAAAAAAATTCTTCCAGGTTATCACAATCCCACCACTCTTCTATATAAGCTTCCCCAAGTCCCAATGAGCCATTACTCAGGATACGTTGATAAAGTTTTTCTTCATGTACCTGCAAATCATGGGACTGAGAACCGTTAATAGCAATACCTGATCCGTCAAGAAGATCGGCGATCGTTTTCTTATAGGAATTCATAATAAAGAAGTCTTGATTCCGCTGAACAAAAAATCAATTCAAAAGCAACCGATGAGTCTGGGCACAAACATTACCTCAATAATTAATATGACGAGATAATAAAGGAATCGTAACAGCTAAAGGAATATAAATATAACAATATTAAATTGTTTACGGAATAGGTTATTTTTTCTCACCCATCCCATACTTAATACCACCTAAAAGATGTTTTAAATATATTAATTAGTGAATAGTTGATTAAGTTGTATTTAGTTGATAGTGTTAAAAAGATGTCAGAATATAAATTGATTGTGGTGAAAAGTTCACTTCTCACTATTCACCACTCACTTAATCAACTAATCAACCAAGATTCCCTTTCTTCAATTCATCAGCCGCAAAATTGGCCGCGCGTGCAGTCAGCGCCATATAGGTCAACGATGGATTTTGGCAAGCTGAAGAAACCATACAGGAACCATCAGTAATAAATACATTTTTTGCATCCCATACCTGGTTGTGTTCGTTTAATACCGAAGTCTTCGGATCTCTTCCCATCCTCGCTGTACCCATCTCATGTATACCATCACCAACATTATGGCCGTGATCCCACGTAGTAATATTTTTAACTCCGGCACCTTCCAGCATTGCCTTTGCCTCTTTAACAATATCCACCCGCATCTTTTTCTCATTATCTTTTATCTCGGCGTCCATCGCCAGTATAGGTAGTCCCCATTTATCTTTCCTGTTCGGATCGAGTGTAATCTTATTTTCATGATAGGGCAGCAATTCGCCAAAACCGTGTATACCCATCGCCCATTGTCCGGGTTCGGTAAGTGCTTCCTTAAAAGCTGACCCTACACTTAACTCGGCTATGTTCCTGCTCCATCCGTCGCGACTTGCCGAACCCTGGTAGCCGAAACCACGCATATAATCGCGCTTGTCGCCAAATAAGTTTGCAAAGCGAACCACATAAATACCGTTAGGCCGGCGACCGAAATAGTACTTGTCTTCATAACCTTCCATAGTGCCCGAAGCACCCAGGTTATAATGGTGATCCATAATATTATGGCCCAATTCACCACTGCTGCTACCAAGACCGCCAGGCCAAATATCGGTAGCCGAGTTCATCAATACCCAGGCGCTGTTTAAGGTAGATGCATTAACAAATACAATTTTTGCGTGGTACTGATAGGTTTGGTGTGTCTCCGCGTCTAATATCTCAACACCGGTAGCCTTCTGCGTGTCCTTATCATAAATTATTTTTGTAACGATAGAGAACGGCCTCACCGTTAAATTACCGGTAGCCATTGCCGCGGGTAAAGTAGATGATTGTGTACTAAAATACCCCCCAAATGGGCACCCCTCCCAGCACCGGTTTCTGAAGTGACAAGCCGTACGATCAGGGATCGCTTCGGTAAGATTGGCCGCTCGTCCGATGATCATATGCCTGGTGTTATTGTAGTTCTTTTTGATGCGAGCGGCGACATCTTTCTCTACACAATTCATATCCATCGGCTTTAAAAAATGGCCATCAGGCAATTGCGCCAGTCCTTCGGTCGAACCACTTATACCTGCAAACCTCTCCACGTGGTCATACCATGGCTGCAAGTCTTTATATCGTATAGGCCAATCAATTGCCCAGCCGTCTTTCAAATTTGCTTCGAAATCAAAATCGCTCCAGCGATAGCTTTGTCTTCCCCATAAAATGGACCGGCCGCCAAGCTGGTATGAGCGCCACCAATTAAATGGTTTTATCTCGGTATATGGTGCTTCCTGCTCATTTACCCAATAATCCATATTGGCCTCAGTTGCTCCCCAGCTACGCGAAATAACTGGACGCACATGCCGTTGTTCCTGGGTAATATTACCGCGGTGTTCAAATTCCCAGGGATCTTTAGCTGCAGTTTTATAGTCTTTTAAATGCTCAAAGTTACGACCGCGTTCAAGCATTATGGTTTTTAAGCCCCTGCCCGTAAGTTCCTTCGCGGCCCATCCGCCGCTGATACCCGAACCGATAACAATTGCATCATAAGTATTATTGGCTTTCGCTTTGCCATTTACATTAACTGTATCTGCAGACATAGTTGAATTAATTTAATAAGAACCGTGAAACCCGGCTAATAATTGGATATACAATGATATTAATTTAAAGCAACTTTAACAAAGCAATAATTTGTCTGAATCAAGATTTTCAGGATGCTAATTTAGAAACCTGATTATCGTACGATTTATGATTGGCTAAGAACTAGCCGTGTTTTGGGTGCAGTAGAAGGCCTATAACTCTTAAATTCATTTAAAATATAAGCCATTTCCAAATAACAAGTAGATTTAAAATCGGTGCAGCAGCAATCCATGCTGAAGCTTTTCTTATCGAATCTAATTACCGGATGTTTACGGTGAACGGGGCAAATCTGTGTCCCGACAATTGACTTGACATGTGCAAATAAATCTATATTGACTGGCTTTCTCATCGGTACACACTTAACATATACTTTAACCAATTAATTACCAAAAGGTTTAATATTTTATTTGTCTGAACTAAGAGTGATAGAATTGGATGATTTAGGATACGTAGCTGGTTAACTGTTACAATCTAATAATTCTATGAACAATGGTTAAATCAAAAAGTTATCAATAAAACAGGGTTATTTTTATTTTGTAATTTGCAATGATTTAAATACGATGAGCATTACCACTTATGGTTTACAGGATATAAAAAAAGAGGTACAGCACTTGTCGCAAGAGCAGGTGGCGGAGTTGGTTTTGCGGTTGGCACGCTATAAAAAAGAAAATAAAGAGCTGCTGGCTTATCTTTTATTCGAGTCCAATAACGAGCAGGCTTTTATCGAAAAAGTAAAAGCTGAAGTTGGCTTTATGTTTAGTCAGTTGCCTTCGCAAAGCTATGCTGCTGCCAAAAGCATCCGCAAAATATTGCGCTTGATTAATAAATATGTCAAATTCATGGGTTCTAAACCTGCAGAAATTGATTTACTTTTTAATTTTTGCTATAATTACCTTCAATATACCGACAGGCGTACGTCATACAAACCTTTACGGCTTATACTGATCAGACAGGTAGAAAAGATACGTGGCCTGATCAATAAATTGCACGAAGACTTGCAGTTTGATTATAGCCAGGAATACAATATGTTACTGGCAGAGGCAGAAAAGAAGTTCCCATGGTTTTATCAAAACAGTTACCTGTTGTAACATTTGGTTTAACTTAATATCTAAACAATAAAATTAACTGATAGTGGCAGATAAAGAAGCAGCTTTTAAAAAAATTTACGAAGCCAATTCAAAGAAAATCTACCATTTATGTTATGGTTACACGGGTGACGATGATGCTGCGAGCGACCTTTTACAGGAAACATTTTTAAAAGTTTGGCAAAACCTTGATAAATTCCGTAACCAGGCGATGATTTCAACCTGGATATATCGCATTGCTGTGAATACATGTTTAACCTATCTGCGGTCGGAGAAACGGCAGGCAAAGGATGAACTTACACCGTTTATATCGGAAAATAAAAAGGAAGAGCTGTCAGAAAAGAATGAGCAGGTGGCGTTGCTTTATAAATGTATATCGAAGTTGGAAGAATCAGAAAGAATAATAATTACATTGGTACTTGATGAAGTGCCATACCCCGAAATTGCTGAAGTTTCGGGTATATCGGAGGGAAACCTGAGGGTGAAAATACATCGCATAAAACAAAAACTAACTGAACTGTATAACCACTATGAAAGAATTTGAGCACTTAATGTCGGTGTGGCAGGGACAGCCAGCAGCCGGCAACCTTTCGGTGGACGAGGCGCTAAAACAGGTGAAGAAAGGTATCCGAGGTCTGACTCACAAGCTATACTGGGGCATTGTAGCCATGATAGCGGTGATCGTATGTGCATTTATTATAACGTTCTTTTTTTCATTCCGTTCACCGGCAACAACCATCGGGATATTGATCATCCTGGTAACCATGCTTCTGTATCTTTCTCTCATTATCAGGCATTATCACATTTTAAACAGGCACGACCTTACTCAAAACCCAACGGATTATTTGAATACCCTCAAAGAATATCAGAAAAACCGCAGTAAAATAGTTGGATGGTTTTATTATATCTATATGTTGCTTATAAGCGGAGGGCTTGCGTTGTATTTTGTTGAAGTATTAGAAAACGCGCCAATGTATTTTAAGCTGATCACTTATGGCTCTACCATTATATGGTTCCTGTTTATCACCTTTTATTTAAAACCCCGTATGTTTAAAAATGAAGAGGAAAAACTGAATCTGATGATTGACCGCCTTATTCGTTTACAGGAGCAGTTTGATTAATGTGCAAATATGCGGATGTGCAAATTATTTGAAAATTTAGAAATATATAGACATTTGCATATCCACAGTTTAACCATTCGCACATTACAATGATCACTATTCGAAAAGTCAGGATCGCCGACGCGGAAATTCTCCTTTCGTACAGCAAACAAACTTTCTACGAATTTTTTGCTCATCTGAATGATCCTGCAAACATGGAGGCTTACTCCGCAGTAGCCTTTACTCAACAAAACATGCTCGATCAACTAAAGAATCCAGACTCACAGTTCTATTTTGCGATGATTGATGACCAAATTGCCGGTTACATAAAAATAAACTTTAACGATGCTCAAACTGATGTAAAGGATAGGAATGCTATGGAAGTGGAGCGGATATATGTTTCCGGTGAACATCATGGCAAAAAGATCGGCAAACAGCTCTTAGATTTCGCCATTGACATAGCCCGGAATAAAAACTTTGATTATGTGTGGCTGGGCGTTTGGGAACATAATCACAAAGCCCTTGGCTTTTACGAACATAGTGGATTTGAAGTATTTGGTAGTCATGAATTTTTATTGGGAAGTGATAGGCAGACAGATTTGTTAATGAAGAAAATCCCTCCAACCTAACACGAATGTTTAATCGGTTATTTCTAATTTCAACAACCTCATTGTTTTTGTTTTCTATAGTAAGTTATCTGAATTAAAATAAAACCACTTGTAATTACACCCAGACCCTGACCCCATATTAAAGTCGAATCATTTACAATATAACCGTGTATTGTCCATAATATATAAGAAATAAATGTTATGAGATAAAGTGTCTTAGAAATTCCTCTAACATCTTTAGTTTTAAATATCAGTTTGGCTTGAGCCGGAAAACCAACAACTTTTGTTAGAATTGAAAACAAGAATGTTAATGTGGCGATAACAGCAGCGAATTTCATATCGATTTACAACTCGTTATAAAACAAATAATGTTCCGGTTCTAATTCCCATGATATTTTTTCGAATTTACCGCGCCCCAATGACTTCCATCCTTTAAGAACAAGCATATTTTCCTTTTCTGGTGAGGCATCAAGAAATGCATGTTTAACATTTTTATCCTTGGCGTAAAGTAGTCTCTCATTTATTAGGTCCGTCCACAGTCCATTAGATCTGAAGTCTGGATGAACGGCCGCTCTTGAGAAGTATGCAATTCTATCTTTGATAGCAAAAACCAAATGTTCAATTGCAGGATAATATGGATGATGTTGAATACAATCGAACAAATTTAACCTTGCACTGCCGATTAAAATTCCATCTCTTAACACAATAAAGTGTTTTGCGGTTTCATCAAGATGATCAAACCAACCATCGGGATATTTTTCAAATGTTATTATTCCAAGGTCGTTTCTTGCTTGTACTCTCAAATGATATACTCTTTGTAATATCTCTTTATCCGAAATACCTGCCACAATTTGTATTTTGCACATTGTCCATTCAATTGATAATGCCGAAAGACTCCTTTATCTTGTTTACAATTTTTTTCCGGTAACCCCTGAAAAGTTTTATCATTAATTCCTATTCAAAATCAAGGATTATCAACTCGGCATGGAGTATTGCTGAAGCATCCTGTTCTCGTCCAATTTGTAAAGTGAACATTATCCGGGGCATTGGGATTAGCATCGCGCCTATAATAACAAAACACATCATACCCTATTGGGCCTGTTTGAGTATCCTTTGCCAAATAACCATCCCAAACCAGGTTACATTTATCGGGATCAGAACTATTGCCGACCCTAACTTGTAAATGCATTTTATTAGGCCAATAGGTATTAGCTATTATAACGGAATAATTTGAAAGTTTTGATTTAGCTATTTCTTCGAAAGAAATTAATAAAGTAGCTGATGTCAGAAACGAAAGTAAATAGCTGGTCTTTAAAGTTTTTAAAATTGAGCGTTTCATTGATTCAACCATTTAACCTTTTAATGGCAGGTTTAATTATTCAGTATTTTGATTATGATATTTTCTAATATATTTAGTCTTCAGTAAATTCAACATTTTAAGAAATATAACTAGGAACAATTATAATTTTAATAACAATGTTACTTTGACACAAGAACATATAAAAATGATTTTGCCTATATTGTAATAAACACTAAATCAATAAGCTACCTCAAAACATAAAAAGCACTGAAGTATTAAAAGTTGGCCTGAATAGAATTACAATACCCCCCATTGCCATAGTCACTAAAACTATTTGGATTTATTGTAAAAGTCGTCGGGCTCATACATTGCAAACCAAAGGCAAACTCAATAGAAATGTGAATTGGTTTATCCGAATTGTTAGAAAATCTCATTCCTCCCCCAGTAGGAAGCGGTCCTACGTTTAAGAAAGGACAAGCGTTGCCGTTGCAATTCCCAGCTGACAATAGTGGTAAATTGGTCGGTTCAATTTCCGAATCGGGAACATCGACTATCTGGTTGTTTACATTTTTTTTCATAATAACGTTTTTTAATTTGGTCAATAATTTTGTGTGGATGGCAGAGAGGACTATGGGCAATTCGAATCATCAACGACCGTCCCATTGAGTTGTTTACAATCTTGAGCGCTAGTTTTCTTATATCGATCTCTTGGGCCCAATCCAAAGTCACAACAGATATCATCATTATTTGGCTCGAAGGGCGATTCATCGTTCAAAATCGACTTAATTAATTTCGATTTTAGGTCATCTGATAGTTCATTCAATTTTCCTCGAAATGAATAAATTTTCTTTTTTTCGTCGTCTGTTAGGATTTTCATAATATCTATTTTAACCTGATCCAAATTGTTTTTAAAATCATATTCATCATTAGCTACACCAAAGTTAAATTGCTCTTTACGAACAAAAAATCCCTATTTATATGGATTTTTTATTTTAATATTAATAATTGGTTAAATTAGACATGAAAAGACTAAACAACATCTATATCAATTATTGCTATTATCCTTGATTTCGACATGAATAATGAGTTATTCCACAAACAGGCGATTGATATATGGAAAAAAGGTGCGAGTGAAATCAGCCCCCGACAATTGCACTTTGAGCTGGAACTTGAGTTATATAAAAAGCTTTTGAGTTTTTTTCAGGTAGGTGAGTACTACTATTATATTTTTAACATAAGAGATCACAGCCTTGATCTGATAAGTAGTGAGGTGGAGACTGTATTGGGCTACCATCCCTCGGAAATGAGTCTTCAATTTCTAATGGATAAAGTACATCCGGATGATCGTGTTTGGTTCTTAAGTTTCGAAAACAAAGTAATGGATTTCTTAACTGCATTACCTATAGAAAAGTTGATGAAATACAAGAGAAGATATGATTACAGGTTGAAAAAGAAGAACGGAGAATATATTAGGGTATTGCATCAAACGATGGTGATTGAACATGATGAAAACGGACGCTTGTTAAGAACCCTTGGCGTGCACACAGATATTACTCACTTAAAGCCGGAAGGCAAACCTGTACTTTCCTTTATTGGTTTTGATGGAGAACCGTCTTACATTAATGTAGATGTGAAAAAAGTTTTTTCGATCAGCAAAGATTTTTTAAGCAAAAGAGAAAAGCAAATCCTTCTATTAATTATGGAAGGCAAATTAAGCAAAGAAATAAGCGAGATATTGCATATTAGTAAACAAACTGTTGATACTCATAGAAATAATATGATTGAAAGAAATAAAGTTAGAAATACCAGTGAATTGATCACTCAAGCTATCATTCATGGTTGGATTTAGTTTTACATCGATCGACGAGAGCTTGAAAATTTTAGAAAGTATTCGTATTAAAAGACCAATAAGTCGGGCTCTACCCCCTCATAAACGGATTAAAATTCCTTGTGCCAATCTCCATTCCTGCCGCTCTGCATACTGTTTTATCCCCAAATTTAAAGTTGATCTTATCCATAGCCTGGTATAGTCTTATGCGCTCCTCGTTGTCTTCAAACAAATTGATCTGGTAACTTCCGCTGCACAGGCTGCTGAGCCTCACTCCTATCAACCGCACCGGCCGATGATGGTTCCAGGCCTTTTTTAACAGGTTTTTTATGCCCGGTATCAGTATATGCTCCGCTGCAGTAAGTGGTATTTTTTCCTGCTGGGTGTGAGTTTCAAAATTGGCGTAGCGTACTTTGATGGCCATACACGAGGCCACCATGTTTTCTTTTCTAAGTTTTGATGCGAGCTCCTCTGTCATAGATACAAGGATAGTCTCAAGTCGCGCCTGGTCGGCAAGGTTACTGTCGAATGTGCGCTCGGTTGATATAGACTTCCGGTCGGTATGGTGAACAATTTCGCCATGGTCAATACCATTAGCTTTATCAAGCATATATTTGCCCATTTTGCCAAAAATGGTTTCCAGGAAGCGCAGATCAGCCTTTTGGAGATCGCCTATTTTTTCAATGCCGTACAAGTAAAGCTTTTTGCTGGTGTTTTCGCCTAAGCCGGGTATTTTGCTGATATCGAGCGGTGCCAGGAAAGCTTTCTCCATGCCGTACGGTACGTAAAGCTGTCCGTTGGGCTTGGCCTGGTTGGTGGCCATCTTTGCCACCGTTTTGCCCGATGCCATGCCAAATGAAATAGGTAGGCCGGTTTCCCTTATAATTTTTTTCCGCACCTCTGTAGCATGCTGGTAACAATCGTGAAAACGGTCCATGCCTGTATAATCCACATAGAACTCGTCGACAGAGGTTTTTTGGTAAAGCGGTACCGACTGGTGAATGATTTCTGTTACTTCGCGGGAGGCTTCCGAATACCTGCCGTGCGCACCTCTTACGATTATGGCATGCGGACAAAGCTTCATCGCCTGTTTCATAGGCATAGCCGAGTGAATACCAAATTTGCGCGCTTCGTAGCTGCACGATGCTACTACTCCCCTCTCTGCCGAGCCGCCGATAAGCACCGGCTTGCCGATCAATGATGGATCGAACTTACGCTCAACCGAGACAAAGAACGAATCAAGATCAATATGCATGATAATGCGTTTGGCATTCATGATACAAATGTAGAAGGCAATAACATATAATTATAGACCATATAGCAAAAGTAAAACATTTACTAAATTTATTAGCATAACATTCTTTTTTTTTGTGGTATTTGGTGGTTTATTTGATTAGGTTTATAACACCAATTAAACCTGAACAATTATGAAATTGCTATTTATGATTTGTATACTCCCAATTTATTGTTTTTCGCAAACATGCATTGTCGCATTAAAATCTAAGGATAGAATAGTTGTTGGAGGAGAAAGTAGGGTGGCATTTTCAGGTATAAATACCTTGACTGGACAAGTAGTAGAAAAATATGAAGATTCTATTTGTAAAATAGTTACAGGTAAAAATATAAATTTTGCTATTAGTGGTTTTCCAGGGGTAAAGTTACTAAGATTTGGACGAAATATACTTAATGACACAGTTAGTTTTCAGCAATTTGAAGATAGGTATATGAGAGGTGCGTTAGAGATTGTAAAAAAATCATTTGATAATGAAATTCAGATACTTAATGGGGTTTTCGATAATAAATATCCGACAGAAAGTGTATTAACCGATATTATTTTATTTGGAAGGGAAAACGATTCTTTAAAAATGATCAGATTATCTTTAGTATTAAGAAAGGGGAATAATAATTTAAGATTTTTCGAATGGTATAATGACACACTTAAAGACACTTTAATTTCAGGAGAAACTAAAGAATTGGAGTATAATAATAAAAATATTTTGTATGACAATAATACTTGGAAAAATGGTACTATTAAGGGTATAGAATATATAATTAACTACGTTCACACTTTACACCCAACCCACGTTGGGGGCCCTATAAACATAGTCGAGGTAACAAAAAGAAAAACAAAGTGGATAGGTAAAAAACCACCATGTTATTAAATGATTCCACCTTTCATAACATCAATATCATGCGACAGTTGATTGCTTAAAATACCTTTTTATAACTCACCAAAAAAAGTGTATGGTTCATGTTGCACCTAATTAAAACACAGCCACCAAAGAAATAGAAATTACCACGGATAAGGATAAATAGTTTAATCTATTATTTATTCTCAGGTAAAACAATACAGTTCATTCCAAAATCTTGGGTGTACTGTACAACTGATTTATGGTCGTAGAATTTAATTCCGCCCATTTGAACTTTTGAATATCCAATGTTTTTTAATGCTTTGAATAACTTCTCTTCATAAGCTAAACTTTCATCATCAAGTGCTGATCGTAAAATTCCAATTGAGGAATTTTTATCTGGATAATGTTTTATTATATCATCTAATAACTCTTTTGTTACTTCCCGTGCTCTTAACCCGTTAATAATATCACCATTTACATCAACTTTTGCCTCTCCCCCAACAATATGGTTGCCGTCCCCCTGAACGGTGATAGAATTATCTTTCTTAACCTCTTTTTTAGAGCGGTCTCTCTTTAAAATGGTAATAGGTTTTTCAATTTTTACACTTTCTTTCTTTTTATGATATATTGGCTTACTATTTAGATCATCTAATTTCATCGTATCATTAATTTTTCTTTTCGGAAAAGAAGCATTATTTAATGAAATAGTTTTTTTTGGTATAACTATCGGTCCTCTACTAACATTAATCCATACTATTAATACTACCAAGCTTAAAATTGAAATCAATGATGCACACATTATTTTTTCAGTTTTGGTTATCATTTTAGTCCACAAAAAGGGGACAAGAAAAAATAATAACGTTCCGAATAGTGCGAAAAATAAAACAGATACCGATGGGTCATACCACGACATATTTTTTATGTTAGAAAGAAGATAAATGATTGATCCAATATCTGCAAATACGGATAAGGTTTTGCCAATATTGGCGAAGGTCGGTTGTGGCATCTTTTACGATTTACACTACTAATGTAGCTAATTTTCACTGGTGTAAGATTGTATGTTATCACCAAGTATAAAAAGAACTGGATTTAGCCAAAAATATTAGTAATATCATACCCGACAAAATGAGCCCAATTGCGAAGAAGAGGCCTGTCCTGGACTTTTTATCGGGAAAGCAATCTCAGACTGTGCAGATCAAATAGATAATTTAAAAGGCGGACTATCGTGAAATCTCTATTTTCACCTTCTTATTTTTGATCTTTTCGTTTTTGATCATTTGCACCACCTGTTCAATCCGGTTTCGCTTAACGGCAGCGTAGGCTGAATAATCCAGCACTTCTATTAAACCTAGCTCGTCTTTTGCCAACTTTCCTTTTTGAAGCAATAAGCCAACAATATCAACTTTATTGATCTTATCTTTTTTACCAGCTGCTATGTAGAGAGTAGCCCATTGCGCCGGTTTCGGCGGCGTTAGTTTTTCCGGTAATTCTTCTATTTCAGGACTTTCGTCGAGGTAAGCAAGTTTTTCGCCCTCGTTTAAAATAAGGTATGAGGTCCCCTTCGCGTTCATCCGGGCAGTACGGCCGTTGCGATGCAAGAAAGCTTCTTTTGTATGCGGCAATTGATAATGCACTACATATTCTATTTCGGGTATATCCAAACCACGCGAAGCCAGGTCAGTGGTGATCAATAAATGGTGGCTGCCATTCCTGAATTTTAGTAAGGCGCGTTCCCTGTCTTCCTGCTCCATACCGCCGTGAAAAATATCATGCACCAGGCCACGGTTCCAAAGTAAATCGCTGATCCTTTCAACAGCGTCGCGGTGGTTACAGAATATCAACGTTGCCTTATCTCCTATTTTACAGATCAGTGAAAATAAAGTATCAAGCTTATCAGCGGCAGGTGATATTACCGCTTTTAGCTTAAGATCGGGCGTATTTGTCTCGTTTTCGAGGAAATCTACTTCAATGGGGTTCCTGACACCGGTAAAAGCAGGTATCTCGTCCATTTTTGTGGCGGAGGTAAGTATTCTCTTTTTTAGCGCAGGCAATTGCCTGATGATGTAAGCCATGTCCTCCTGAAAACCAAACTCGAGCGACTTATCAAATTCGTCCAATATAAGGGTGTAAATCGTATCTGTACTAAAGCTTTCCCGGCGAAGGTGGTGTGCTATCCTACCTGGTGTACCAATCAAAACCGCCGGAGGCTGGGAAAGATTGTTCCGTTCAATTTTTACAGGGTGACCACCATAACAGCAGTTTACCTTAAAGCCGCTTGCCATTGCTTTAAAAACCTGTTCAATCTGCAAAGCAAGTTCCCGCGAAGGAACCAATATAAGTACCTGTACGGTTGGTACGGCTGTATCCAGCAAACCTAATAGTGGTAATAAAAACCCTAGCGTTTTACCGGACCCCGTTGGAGAAAGCAGGATCAGGTCACCCTTTTTTGCAGCATTAAGGGCAGCGTGTTGCATTTCATTCAATTCGGTAATCTTCAGGTTTTCGAGGGATTTTTTTATCATGGCAGGTTTTAGCCCCTTCTAAATCTCCTCCGCCAGCTGGCGGAGAGACTTTTAGAAGCATACGCAAAGGTAACCTTATAATTCTAAGTCCTCTCCTTTGGAAAGGGTTTAGGTGAAGCCGCGCGGGATAACAGCTTGCCTACAGCTATAAATAGCAGCGAAAAAATCAAGAACACAGCCACTAAACCACAAGTATTAAGAATAACTTGCTGAGTGCCCAGTTTATTCATATCCAAAAACGGATAAGGATACCAGTTTGTGACAGCACCTCTTGTAAAAGTATAGATTGCATAGACAGTCGGGAAGATAAGCCACCAGGAGATATTCCAGTTCAAATTCGCTTTAGGCACAAAGAATATCCAGTAAAAAAGAAATAGCAGCGGTACAACAACGTGCAACAACTCATCCACAACTCTTGGAAAACCAGTAGGGTTCCATATACTCCTGAGCACTAAATTGTATACTAATCCTACGATAAAAATATATACAGTTATAGCTGATAGGGTTGTCGGCCTCGAAAAGAATCGGCCCCATGAGGATGCCGGTGCCAATAAAACAACTATTGAACATGCCGCAACCAGGAAGTTATTTTCAATAGTAAAATAGCTGAAAAAATTAATTATCGCTTCAAAAACAGACGTTTGACTATGAACCAATGCCAGGTACAATTGCGAGATAACGGCGAATATTGCAGTAATTGCGGTGATTGCTAAAAGGGCTTTGTTTGCGGCTATTTTCATATTGTAGGATGATTAAAAATATGAAAAAACAATAACCCAGCCTTATAATCGCTTTATAATTATCTGAACCATGATTAATAGGATTGAATGATTGCCATGACTAGCTATCAGCCAAACATCCTAAAAATCCTCTAATCCTACGAATCATGGTTCCTACAAATTGAGGCGTGAAGATTATTTCCTTAAAACAACGTCCCCTGCAACAAAAAGAAAATACCGATAATGGCAAATCCCATACTGCCGTACCACAGGCTTCTTCGTTTGGTGATGATGGATATAGCGCCGATGGATATGGCTACCTGGAACAGCGTTACGCCCCTTGCCAGTATCCTATGTTTAACAACATGCTCGTCGGATTCCTTTTGAAAATCTTTGGCTTGCTCCATAATTTTAGCCTGGTCGTTCTTATTTGATTTTATTTTCTCGGCATCCTGTGCTGCGGGAGTTTTTCCCATGGCAATCAATAATTTATTTGATGCTGCAATAGTTTCTGATTTTATAGCCTTTGCCTGGTAAAAGGCCCATTGGTCGGACGACTTGATTTGGGCTATCATCGCCTCGTCAGCGTGGTCGCCGGCAAGTAAGCCGGTAATGGCTGCCAGTACTGCAATTACCGCCGTGCTAAGCGCTACATATAATACCCATCGCTCTTTGTTCTCTTTACCTTCGTGTAGGATATGATGTGCGTGCTCATTACTTTGTTCGTGAATTTTTTCGGAAAAGTCCTCTATTTCGTCCATGTTTTAAGTTTGGTTTTTATGATGTTTAATTGAATTGTTAACCGGGCTTTTTACGCGGGAAAGCGCCAACTGTTACCTGCCAGTTTCAAAATTATGCTAATATTTAAATTATTACACAAAACTTTTATTCAATTTCATTTATACACAAAATCATTCAACAATAATAATAAGTTTGTGGTTGGTTCCTTTCGTTCACTTGTTAATTGGTTCATTTGTTCATTAGTGGGATGTTGTATGATGTAAAAACCGATTAATGAAGCATAACCAATGAACTATTGAACCAATGAACTACCGAACTAACGAAATGAAATTAACCATATACGGGGCTGCCCGACAAGTAACCGGAAGCATGCATTTGCTGGAGGTTGGCCGATTTAAAATACTGATAGATTGCGGGTTGGATTACGAAAAGGACCGCAGCACACAGGCAAACGAAAATTTCCCATTTGACCCTGCCGAAATTGATGTTGTTGTATTAACACACGCGCATATAGACCATTCGGGCAATTTGCCTACGCTGATACGCCTGGGATTTGGTGGACAGATACTTTGTACACCCCCAACGGCGGACCTGACCGAATTACTATTACTTGATTCTGTAAGCATCTTTATGCGTAAAGCGCAAAAAGGTCGTGGACATCGCAAAGGAAAATTCAATACCGGCGCTCAACCATTGTACCTGCAAAAACATGTTATGGACGCCGTTGAACAGTTTGTAACTATTGGATTTAACAGGCCTTTCCGTATCAATGGCGATGTGGAACTCACTTTTATCCCAGTAGGACATTTGTTGGGGGCGGCTGCCGCGGTATTTAAAATCAATGAGGACGGCGTTGAAAAATCCATCGCCTTCACCGGCGATATCGGCCGCAAAAACTACCCGGTGTTGGATGACCCACAGCAGATACCGGATGTTGATTACATGGTTTGCGAATCAACCTATGGTGGCAGGCTTCATACCAAAGATAAGACGGTTGAGCAAACGTTGGTCGAGATTATTGAAAAGGTTTGTATTAAAGAACGAGGTCGGTTAATAATCCCGGCATTTAGCATCGGGCGTACCCAATCATTGGTATATTCTTTAAATAAGATATTTACAAGCAAGTTGCTGCCAGCCGTTAAAGTATTTGTTGATAGTCCGCTGGCAACGCGATCCACGGAAGTGTTCCGTAAGTACCACAGCCTCGTAAATAAGGACGCCCAGGAATTTTATCAAAAGCTTGGCGACGAATTTGAATTTGATAATTTAACCTATGTAGAAACCCTAAAAGACAGCCGGCAGGTATCAAATTACTTCGAGCCCTGTATTATCATATCATCAGCCGGTATGCTTGATGGCGGCCGCATACAGGATCATCTTTTCTATAATATCCAGAATTATTACTGTACCATACTTTTTATTGGCTACTGTGCAAAGGGCACTTTAGGCCATCGTTTATTGCGCGGCGATCCTATTGTCCACATTAAAGACCGCGATCTTTCTGTTTATGCAACTATCAAACAAACTGATGTGTTAAGCGCTCACGGCGATCATGAGGATCTTATCCAAACCGTTAAACAACTCGATAAAGCCAAGCTTAAAAACATCTTCCTGGTGCATGGTGAAACCGAAAGTTTACAGGCTTTTGCAGATGCCTTGGATAGTGATGGGTATACAGTAACTGTACCCGAAAAAGGAGTAAAATACGAACTGAATTGACACGAATTACATTTATAAAAACGAATTACACGAATTGAACCAATTCAATTCGTGTAATTCGATATAATTCGAGGAAATTAGTGCTTTTTAAAATGTTCAATAATCAAATTCGCCAGTTCCGTTCCTATTCTTTCTTGGGCTTCGTTGGTTGAAGCACCGATGTGTGGTGTTAACGAAATTTTAGGATGGGTTAG
This sequence comes from Mucilaginibacter sp., assembly GCA_036498965.1. Taxonomy (GTDB): domain Bacteria; phylum Bacteroidota; class Bacteroidia; order Sphingobacteriales; family Sphingobacteriaceae; genus Mucilaginibacter. The sequence continues at coordinate 22,123 of DASYEP010000163.1, read as the reverse complement.
GATATCCTTTCTTGGAGTTGGCTCATTGTCGAACACGTCAAGTGCTGCAAAAGAAATTTTTCCGCTGTCTAACGCGATGATTAGTGCTTCCTCATCAATTAACCCGCCGCGTGAGCAATTAACCACTCCGGCGCCTTTTTTCATTTGCTCAAATTCGGTTGCACCAATAATTGGCCTGTCAACAAACGGGGTGTGAATGGTAATAAAATCGGCTTGTTTTCTGATCTCCTGCTGGGTAGCCGTTTTAATCTTGATTTTAACGGTTGTACCACCACCTAACACTACTTCAACTTCAGGATTAAAGGGATACAGGTCATAGGCCATTACATCCATACCAACACCTAAAGCAATTTTTGCTACTTCGCGGCCAATGCGACCAAAACCTAAAATACCCAGTGTTTTTCCACGCAGTTCAATACCTTTAGCGTAAGCTTTTTTAAGATCGTTAAACTTTGTTGCGCCTTCAACCGGCATCTTTCGGTTACTATCCTGTAAAAAGCGTACGCCTGTAAACAAGTGCGCAAATACCAATTCAGCTACTGATAAAGATGAAGAGGCAGGCGTATTATAAACGCCAATCCCTTTTTCTTTTGCGTATTCAACATCAATATTGTCAACACCAACCCCACCGCGACCTATTAGCTTAAGGTTCGGACAAGCGTCGATTAATGCTTTCCGAACTTTTGTAGCGCTGCGTACAGTAATTGCATCGTAGTTTTGCAATTTAACAGGCAATTCTTCCTGTGGTATGTTATTGGTGTCAATAAAAAAACCGGCTTCTTCTAAAAGTTTTTTACCTACCGGGTCTATTCCGTCGTTAGCTAATATCTTGATCATAATTAATTAGTGAGTGGTGAGCAGTGAACGGTGAGTGGTGAAAGCCATTAATATAGAATTTAACTATTCACCTCGCACAATTAATTATTCACCAATTTATTTATTTTTTCAGAAAATTCTCTCATGGTATCAATCAGCACATATACGCTGTTGATCGTTAATGCATTGTAAATAGAGGCTCTGAAACCACCAACACTTCTGTGGCCTTTAATGCCCACTATGCCCTTATCGTCGCACATTTTAAGGAATGGCTTTTCGTGCTCAGGATTCTCCATTACAAAGCAAACATTCATGTGCGATCTGTCTTCAACCGCGCAAACAGGTTTGAATAACGGGTTGCGGTCAATTTCTTCATACAAAACGCTGGCTTTAGCAATATTTTCCTTTTCTATAGCCGCTACTCCACCCTTTGATTTCAACCAGTTAAGGGTAAGCATAGAAACATAAATGGCAAAAACAGGAGGTGTATTGTACATTGAACCTCCCTCTATTTGCGTTTGGTAGTTAAACATTGCCGGTATTTTACGTCCGGACTTGCCTAAAATGCTATCCTTAACAATCACCAGTGTAACACCGGCCGGACCCATGTTTTTCTGAGCACCAGCATAAATCAAACCAAAATCGGCTACATTGATCTTACGGCTGAATATATCTGAAGACATATCGCAAACCATCGGAACCGGTGACTTCGGAAAGCTTTGCATTTGTGTACCGTATATAGTATTATTTGATGTTATATGAAAATAAGCAGCATCAGCCGGAATCTTATAATCCTTAGGAATGTAAGTGTAATTACTTTCTTTGGAAGACGCCAAAACTTGGGTTTCGCCAAAAAATTTCGCTTCTTTGATTGCCTTGTTTGCCCATACTCCGGTTTCAAGATAAGCCGCTTTTCCGCCTTCTGGCAATAAGTTATAAGGCGCCAAAGCAAACTGGGTGCTTGCCCCACCCTGTAAAAACAATACCGAATAACCTTCGGGTACTCCAAGTAATTCCTTTACCAATCGCACAGCTTCATCCAAAACACCTTCAAATTCAGGCGCGCGATGAGATATCTCCAATATGGAAAGTTCAGTTCCGCCAAATTCGATTACAGCTGCAGCTGCCTGCTTTAAAACTTCGTGGGGCAAAATACCTGGGCCCGGGCCAAAATTGTGTTTCATTTGTTTATAATTGAATTGTTAAGTCAGAATTAATTAACAACTTTTTATTTTGATGGGCCGAAGTTAATTAATTTGACAAAATTTATAACGATTATTTGCTTTTTTTGAAAAATGATACAATTGACAGACAAATGCACCTTAGAATTTTAAAAATTAAAAAAATCTGGTGCTTTTGTTGAGATGCTTATATATTACGGTCGCGATCGGTGATCAGGGCTTTTCAGATTCGCGATAGCCTGGGTTGGATTTGAAGCTGAAAAAACAGAGTTTCCGGCGACTAAAACATTAGCCCCCGCTTCGATAAGTTTTAAAACGTTATGCTCATCAACACCGCCGTCAACTTCAATAAATAAAGCAGGGTTAAGCCTGTTACTCATTTCTTTAATGTCCTTCAGTTTTTTATAAGTGTGTTCTATAAACCGCTGTCCGCCAAACCCTGGATTAACAGACATAATTAAAACTTGGTCTAAATCGGCAACAATGTCTACAAGCAAAGCCACAGGTGTATGCGGGTTGAGCGCTACCGCTGCCCGACAACCCAACTCTTTAATATATTGAACAGTACGATGTAAATTAGGGCACGCTTCATAATGAACAATCATACCCGAGGCTCCCGCATCTCTGAAATTCTTTAAATAACGATCAGGATCGACAATCATTAAATGAACATCAAGCGGCTTTTTGGCGTGTTTATTTACTGCGTTAACTACCGGAAACCCAAAAGAAATATTTGGTACAAACATCCCATCCATTATATCCACATGCACCCAATCGGCTTCGCTTTCATTTATCATTTCCAGGTCGCGTTGCAGGTTGGCAAAATCGGCAGCTAAAATTGACGGGGCTATAAGATGGTTCATGATTTCAAAGGTAATAATTTTTAGTACGAATTTGGAAAAGTCCAAAAGTCGGTTGCTGTCTGAAATTTATTTTCCTTAGTTACTTATAATTATAGTTTGATTGATAGTTTTCATGTAACGATAGCAACCGCATCGTCGTCTTATAAACATGAAATTAATGCAAGTTTTTTTTTTAACCTTATTCACCCTTTCATCATTCAAATTTGCTAAAGCACAAACCACCGGCGGAAAAATCTCCGGTTCCGTTTCAGACGATACAAAAAAATCGCTCGACGGTGCAACTGTTATTTTACTTGTCGCAAAAGATTCGGTAGTGGTAGGTAGTCAGCTGGCTAAACAGGATGGCAGTTTCACCTTTCAAAACTTAAAAGACAATTCTTACCTTATAAAAGTAACTTATATCGGCTATAAAAACTTCGTGAGTGGTAATGTGGTCATCACCCAGCAAAAACCGGTTAATTTACCGGCATTTGTCTTATCGTCTGTCGGAAAAACATTAAACGAGGTAGCTGTAACTGCTCAAAAATCATACATCCAGCAAAAAATTGACCGTACAGTAGTTAACGTTGGTGCGCTAATATCCAATACAGGCATTAATGCTTTGGAAGTGCTGGAAAAAACGCCTGGTGTTCAGGTAGACGCCGATGGCAATATTACTTTTAAGGGAAAAAGCGGCGTATTGGTGTTGATTGATGATAAACCTACTTACCTTTCGGCCGCAAACCTCGCCACTTACCTGCGCTCCTTACCCTCTTCGGCATTAGATCAGATAGAGTTGATGGATAATCCACCTGCGAAGTACGATGCCGCCGGAAATGCTGGTGTGATCAATATCAAAACTAAAAAAAATACAATCAGGGGATTTAATGCCGTGGTTTCGGCTGATTATGCGCAGGGCTTTTATGGCCGTACCGATGAGAGCATTAACCTCAATTACCGTGTAAACAAAGTTAACCTGTTTGCTAACCTTGCCTATAACGGACAACAAACTTTCAGGAGGCTCGAAATTGACCGGGATTATTTTGATCCCAACGGAAACTTGACTTCATCTCTAAAGGATATTTCTTATTTCAGGCCAACAAACCATAATACCAACATTAAGGCGGGAATGGATTATTTTGTATCACCCAAAACAACCTTGGGAATAGTATATACGGGTACCATTTCAAACAGTCATGATAGCAGCCCGGTATATAGTTTACTATACGGCCCGGACGGCGGATTGGATTCAACCGTCAATACGCTCAATACATCTAAAAACACCTTTAAAAGCAATGGTATAAACCTTAACTATACCCATAAATTTGACAGCACCGGAAGGGCGCTTACCTTCGACCTGGATTATATCCACGATGCATCGGGTAGCAATCAATCGTTTGTAAATAATACCTTTTTACCGGGTGACACGCTAACCAAATCTGATACGTTGCGTGATAATTTACCTTCAACTATCAATATTTATTCAGCCAAAGCTGATTATTCCCATCCGCTCCGGGGAAAGGCTAAACTAGAAGCCGGCGTTAAGAGCAGTTATGTGAATTCTGATAACGCAGCCAATTATTTTAACGTGATCAATAACGAAAACATCATCGATTATAACAATACCAACCAGTTTTTATATAAAGAGAATATAAACGCCGCCTATGTTAATTTCAATAAAGACTTTGGCCGGTTCTCGTTGCAAACAGGCCTACGGTTAGAGAACACCAATGGCAACGGACATCAGTTAGGTAATGCTCAAAAGGCCGATTCATCATTTATTAATCATTATACTGATCTGTTTCCAACCGCTTATTTTTCCTATAATCTTGATGCAGATGGTCATAATGTATTGGTGCTTTCGTATGGTCGCCGCATAGGCCGGCCCAATTATGGAAGTTTAAACCCCTTTACTTTTTTTGTAGATGAGTTTACCCAGTTCTCCGGCAACCCTTTCCTAAAACCGCAATTCACAGACAATTATAAATTGGCTTACAGTTTCAAAAGCTTATTTACCGTTGCCCTTATCTATAATTATACAACCGATGTTCAGGGTGAAACTATTCACCGGGACAGCAACGTATTTATAAGCACCACCGGCAACATCGGCAAGCGAAAAACGCTCGATTTTTCTGTCAATACCCATTTTCAACCCGCCAAATGGTGGACGGTTAACTTATATGCTGAGGTATATAACAATACTTACCAGGGGGAATTTTACGACGGCTATCTTAATCAGTCCCAGGTTACTTTTAGCGGCAACGGTAGCAACCAGTTCACCTTATCAAAAACCTGGAGCGCAGAATTAAGCGGATTTTATGATAGTGGAGGCACTTATGGTCAATTTGTTACGTTACCTAAAGGCATGCTCAATGCTGCCATTCAGAAAAAAATATTGAACAATAAAGGCTCGATAAAGCTAAGTATGCGGGATATCCTTCGCTCATTTAGCCCAAGCGGCACCATCACCAATATAACAGATGCAACTGCAACTTTCCACAACACATTGGATACACAAGTAGTAACCCTTGCATTTACTTATAGTTTCGGCAAATCAACCAATGTACCTCAAAAACGCGAAACCGGAGGCGCCGACAGTGAACAAGGAAGGGCGCATTAATTTTATATCCAACTTAATCACAATTGAGCAAAAGCTCGTAGTACTTTTGCATAAGAATGGTGTCGTAATTAACCAGTGAGTTGTAGGCTTCTAAAACAAGTTCGTTAAGGATAGATGAACCGAGCTGGCCAGCTCCCTTTGGTATGGAATCGTAGTATTTTATCAGTTCTTTAACCCTGATGATCTGGTATAATAATAACTGTACTAAATCGGCTGTTGAGCCCGATTGCATCCCCGAAGAGTTATTATTGATAAAATCTAAAGGATCATTGGTAGAATTCATTTTTTCAATAGTAGTAACGCTTTTGAGGGTGATCAGCTAATTGTTAACTATTACTAAGTAAAAAAAGTTCCTTTTGTTTTAAATTTTTGACAAAATAAAAAAAAAAATTAAACAAAAACAATAAAACCCTCATGAAGAGGGTTTTATTGTTTTTATCGGTTGATTAAGTTGATTTGGTGAGTAGTTGATTTAGTTTTACATTATCTGTATTGAACCAATCAACTATTCACTTAATCAACCACTCACTAATTCTTAGTGCTTTCCGGACGTGGTAAAAGCGCTTTTCTCGAAAGCTTTAATTTACCTTGCTTATCAATATCAAGCAATTTAACACGTACTTCGTCGCCTATTTCAAAAATGCCGTCCATAGTTTCAATTCTGCGGTGGTCAATTTCCGAAATGTGAAGCAATCCGTCTTTACCCGGCATAATTTCAACAAAGGCGCCGAAAGGCATAATTGATCTAACCTTTCCTTCATATATTTCACCAACTTCAGGTTTTGAAGCGATGGCCTTGATACGTGAAACAGCTTTGTCAATTGATTCTTTGTTATCAGCAAATATCTGAACGATGCCCTGGTTGCCAACTTCCTCTATCGAAATAGTAGCTCCTGTTTCACGCTGCATTTCCTGGATGATCTTACCACCTGGCCCGATAACCGCGCCAATGAATTCTTTATCAATCTTTATAGTAATTATGCGTGGCGCATGTGGTTTGTAATCTTCGCGTGGTTTCTCGATGGTTTTCTTCATTTCATTTAAGATATGAAGACGTCCTTCTTTTGCCTGGTGTAAAGCTTTGCCCAATACCTCGTACGATAAACCATTTATCTTTAAGTCCATCTGGCAGGCAACAATACCATTTTCGGTACCTGTTACTTTAAAGTCCATATCACCTAAGTGATCTTCATCGCCCAAAATGTCAGATAAAATGGCATACTTGGTTCCCATTTCGTTGGTGATTAAACCCATCGCTATACCTGATACCGGCGATTTGATTTTTATACCAGCATCCATCAACGCTAATGTACCTGCGCAAACTGTAGCCATTGATGACGAACCATTTGATTCCAATATATCAGAAACTATACGGATAGTGTAAGGGTTTTCATCTTCAGACGGAAGCACTTGTTTTAACGAACGCATAGCCAGGTTACCGTGACCAATTTCACGACGACCAGCACCGCGGTTAGGACGAACTTCACCTGTTGAAAAGCCGGGGAAGTTATAGTGTAAAAGGAATTTCTGGTATCCGTTAATAAACGCACCATCAATCATTTGCTCATCATCCTTGGCACCTAAAGTAACCGTGGTTAACGATTGTGTTTCACCACGTGTAAATACTGCCGAGCCATGTGCAGATGGTAAGTAACCTATCTCGCTCCATATCGGGCGTATCTGCGTGGTTGTACGACCGTCCAAACGTTTGCCCTCATCCAGTACAAGGTTACGAATAGCATCGTACTCAACATCGTGATAGTATTTCTTTGCCAGGAATTTGGTTACGTCATCTATTTCGCCCAAAGTTTCGATATAAGCATCGCGAACTTCTTTGAATTTAACCCCGCGCTCATCTTTTCCCGATGCAGATGAAGCGATAGCATAAACCTGCTCGTAAGTAGCAGCATATATTGCTTTCTTTAAATCCTCATTGTGGTTTTCGTGGCTGTAAACGCGTTTTTCAGTTTTTCCTACTTCCGCAGCTAATTCGCGTTGTACAAAAACCTGGTGTTTAATAGCGGCATGGGCAAATTTTATTGCCTCAACCAATTCTTCTTCCTGAATTTCTTTCGATTCACCTTCAACCATGTTTACATCATGCTCAGAACCAGCCACGATAAACTCTAAAGTAGCATGTTCTAATTGGCTTAGTGTAGGGTTGATTATTAACTTTCCATCAACTTTAGCTACTCTAACTTCTGATATAGGTCCGTTAAAAGGGATATCAGAAACTGATAAAGCAGCTGATGCTGCTAAACCAGCAAGGCAATCAGGCATAATGTCTTTATCTGCAGATATTAAGGTAATCATCACTTGTGTATCGGCATGATAGTCCTCCGGGAACATCGGGCGTAAAGCGCGGTCAACCAAACGTGAAATTAAAACTTCATAGTCTGATAAACGTGCCTCGCGGCGTAAAAAACCTCCCGGGATACGGCCTGTAGCGGCATATTTTTCCTGGTAGTCAACAGAAAGCGGTAAAAAATCAACTCCCTCTTTTGCCTCCGGCGATGATACTACGGTAGCAAGCAACATGGTATCACCCATTTTTATCACTACAGAGCCATCAGCCTGTTTAGCCAGTTTACCGGTTTCAATCTCAATGGTGCGGCCGTCACCTAAATCGATCACTTTTTTAATTACATTCATCTTTTTTTCGTTGTGACGCACTTTTCATCTTTAGAGTGCATCGGTTTTTTTATAGTGTGTATATTGTTTTCAAAGTAAAAAAGCCATCCCCTATTTTGGGATGGCTTTTTAAAAAAACGAACAAGATTTACTTAATGATATCCCTTAGCTGTAAAGCCTTGATGATGGCACGGTATCTCTCAATATCCTTTTTAAAGAGGTAAGCAAGCAATGCTCTGCGTTTACCTACTAATTTCTGCAATGATAACTGAGTTGAAAAATCGTGTTTGTTTTTCTTAAGGTGCTCAGTTAAATGTGCTATACGGTAAGTAAATAATGCTACCTGACCTTCGGCAGTACCTGTGTCGGCTGCACTTTTACCATGTTTTGCAAAGATCTCTGCCTTTGCTTCTGAACTTAAATACATTACTTGAATAATATTAAAGCGTAAATAATTTTGTTAATTGAGGGGCAAAGGTATGTTTAATGTAGGAGAAATGCAAGTGTTGATTGGCTGATATTAATTGAGTTTAATTTGGATGATGACTGCTTGCGTGTTTTTGATTGAGTTTGGATGATAGCCTTGTGAGATTGGTGAGTTTGACTGAGTTGCTTGAATTTGTTGGTTTATCAGTTGAGTTTGGATTTTCTATTGTAGGGCGGTTTATTTTAATATTTATCTGGGCATTTTAACGGGCTATTCGCTCATACTGATTTGTTAGTTTCAGGTTAGCTAGAATTAATGTTATTTTTTTAAGAATTTGGGCATTGCCCGCGGCCCGCGCTATTCGCTTATACTGCACAGGCCTTATTCACAGGCCGGTATCCGCTGCTATCGCTAATGCAATAAAGGTAACAAAATCAACTACTCTTCCATTCAACTTAATCAACTGTATCATATATTTGCATTTATGGATACACCTGTCTACGCCACTTTCGAAACTGAATTCCGGGTACGCCCGGATGATATTGATATGTTTCAACATGTTCATAACAGCAAATACTTTGATTATGTGCTGGCCGCCCGCTACGACCAGATGGAACGCTACTATGGCATGGCTATGGAAAAATTTATGGAACGTGGATTCGGCTGGGTGGTGCGCACGGCTTACGTTGATTACAAACGTGCTTTAAGCATGGGCGATTATTTTGTTGTAAAAACCGGCATCGACTCTATAAACGATAAAGGATGCCGTGTAAAATTCTCTATCACCAATAAAGGAACCGGTAAGTTAAGCTGCGATGGCTGGTTTGATTATATCATGATTGATATGGCCACCGGCCGGGGCGCCAAAGTGCCGCAGGATGTTATTGAGTATTATACTATTCCTCCGGCCCCTATCCCCCCCACCCCCTAAAGGGGGAGTTTCGAATATTTCTTTCCGACTTCCGACTTCCGACTTCCCCACTCATTTCCCGTCCACCGCTTTCAGCACGCTGATGTCTTTGCCCTTTAAAAGTTGTTCATAATTAATCAGCGTAAACTTTTTACCAATTAGATCTTTAAACTCCGGCGAAAGCAAAGCGTTTAACTCAGTTTGGCGGTGCTGGCTTACCAGTGAGTTACCGTCTTTGTCGCTCATCATTCTACTGTTCATATCAATCATGGCATCCATTTCGGGGCTCGGTGTTGCTGTGTGCAAAACCATTAAATTCGGGCGGTTGGGATTAAGATGGTTTAAATATTCCAAAAATGCACCTTTTTTGGTGGCGATGGGTTCTCCCCACATTTCTTTATAGGTTTCGCGAAAATACGTCACACTGCTAAGCGGTGATATAGCCAAATGATATTTAAGGGCAAGTTTCTCGGTAAGCGCACGCAGCTCAGGCGTCGAGAGCGCGATGCCCATGTGCGGGTCGATATAAGTTATTTTAACTCCTGAATGCAGCGCACGTTCAATCTGTGCGGACAATTCTTTTTCTACTTCATCCAATTTATAGCCGCTTCTGCTAAAAGCCCCGGTCGACTGGTAAAAATAACCTAACGAGTCAACCAGGCTGGGTACCGCGCTTCGGCCAAGTACAGGCCCCCAGCGATAGTTTTTCCATTCATTTGTAAGTGTAAGGTGTACGCCGATACATACATTTGGATATTTTTTTAAAATCTCAACCGCCTCCTGGTACCAGGGGCACGCAAACTGCAGCGAAACAGATACAGGCATACCGGTTTCAGCCACCTTTTCCGCCGCCATATTTACCGAATGATTCATACCAATGTCGTCAAGCCTTATCAATAATCGGGGCAGCTTATCATCTGATGTTTGCGCATATCCAATGCGGACCTGGCTAATTATCAATAAAATAAAAAGGTAAAGTTTAGCAATGTTCCTCATACAGTTAAGATTGATTTGAAGGCAATTTACAATTATTAGGGATTGCAAAATCGTAACATTAACAATACGTTGTCATTAAGTATGTGATGAAGGAGGATTTAAATTGAGGTTTTAAAATAATATTTCCTGTAAAAGATGAGGTAAGCGACGGTTAAGTTTATCGGGATCAACACCCAAATTAACCGGTACATAATTATCCAGAATAAAACGATGAACGTTCCTAATACCCACTGCAGGTATTTGTCCATGTTTAAATCAATTGTAAAAAGTAGGCAATGAAAAAACATAGCCATGCTCAATCCAAAAAGTAACAATTCAAAAGCTATAACAGGGTTAAACCTGCTGAAAACCCAGATGGCTTCGGGCAGTAACAATATAAAATAACTCTTTGCAAAACTTAAAAACCTTGCGTTATAACTGTATGGCAAATTGCGGGAAAAGGTTAAATATTGGCCTTGAAAAACATGCTCCTGGTAAATTAAGTTGACGTGCGCGGTGATTATAGCCAACATTGCTATACCGGCCACACGCACATCGTGTTTTACGTCGGCAAACAGGTTAAACACCCCGGTTATAACCAGCCACCACAAAATCTTTGTAATGATGTAGGTAACCTTTAGTTTATCAAAAACATGATAAACAAACAGGCTAAAAAAAGGCTTGCGCCATTTACTGCTTATTTTTAACAAGAACGACTGTTTGCTTCCATCCATCAGCTTGTTAACAAGCCTCATATATAGGCCGGCGCTACTGACCGTGAGCAATAGCAAATAGAGCAAAATGAAAAATGACGCGGCATAATAGTGACCTATGATAGCGGCAAAAATCGCTATTAAACCGTAAACCGAAATCGGCAGCATAATTACAAACTGCGTCCAAAACCAGCTCTCAAATTGCTTTTTCCTGGTTAAAGAGTTACTGCTATAGAATAAAAATTGTTGATTAATCGCAAAAACTTGCCGGGAAACATAGTGCGTGGCTTTGAGGGTGTAAACCAGCCATGCCGCAAATACCAGCAGCATCATTATCGGTCCGCTTATAAAGGCAAGCATCAATGCTTTCTCGTATCCCCATAAATTTTGAGGCGGAATTGCGCCTACCATCACCAATCCAATAAATAAAAATAATCCTGCATGCACCCGGTAGAAGCCGTTCGCAAATATTTTTATCAGGATTTTGGTAAGAGGTTGGATCATATTGATTCAGACAAATATCTCTGCCTTATAATAATTCATATTAAATATCACAAACGAAACAATAAAATAAATGGGCACTAACAGCCACATTAAGCCAAACAGGATAAAAAGGAACGTAATTAAAAACAATCCAAGCACCCAGGGAAGATAGTTGTTCATTGCCAGGCCAATTTTATATAAAATACAGTGAAAAAGCATTACCATACTCAATAATAAAAGCAATAAGCCAATTGACATGATCGGTGTAAAGGAGGCAAAAAGCCAAATTATTTCAGGCAGCAGCAAAAACATATAAGTGAGTAAATAATTAAAGTAAAGATTGCCGATGCTGTACGGAAAATTGCGCGAGGTGGTTAAAAAGATTAGTTCAAACTTATGTTGCTGGTATATTAATATGCTGTGAGCTATTACAACCCCTAAGATGACCAATCCAACCACTCTTGGATCCTGTTTAACATCCGCCAATGAAAACATCACGCTTATAATTACCACATATGATAATAGTTTGGTAATAATATAAGTAAGCTTTAGCTTATCAGAAACGTAATACAAAAACAGGCTAAAGAAGGGTTTGCGCCAGCGTCGGCTTAAAACAAACATCCACCAACTGTTATTATTTTGGATTAGGCTATTTAGCTTTATTACATAAATAAACGCGCTTATTGAGATGAGCAGTGGGGTAAACAATGTAATTATCAGGGCCATTAAATATTCGTGAAAAACTATCCCGGTTATTACCGCTATTAACGCATAAAAAACAAAGGGCAGGCTTACGATGAATTGGGTGTAAAACCAACTTCTAAATTGCAATGTCTTACGCGATGATAATATGCTATAAAACAAAAACTGATGTTGAACTTTATAAAGCTGCCCGAAAACATAATACCAGCTTTTTATGGTATAAATCAGCCAGCCGGTAAAAAACAAAATGGTTATCATCGGGCTCTTTACAAAGTTAACAAGCATAATAAAGTTGTAATACAATGCTTGTTCGGCCGACAAAAGTTTAATATCACCCGCAGTGTTTATAAAGAAGCAATAGCTTATAAATACCGCAAAAAGGCACATCAAAAACCCTGAATTTACTTTGTAAAAGCCTTTTGCGAATATTTTAACCAGTACGTTGGTCATTAGTTATCCGGATGAGAGTTATTTGTTCATGATCATTGGCTGATTGACCTTTAGTCTTTGTTCTTCAACTAAAAGCTCAACAGCGTGCGGAAGTTCGGTATTGTCGAGCGCCTGGTGTGATGACAGCATAAAACTGACGCCGTTTTCGCGGTGTCGTTTGCTGATCCAACTGTATAATATCTTTAACGAATCTGTATCGATGGTTATCAACGGTTCATCCAGCAGGATTAATTTCGGATTTCCCAAAAAGGCGAGTACCAGTGAAAGCTTTTTTAACATCCCACTCGAATAGGTGCCTATCGGTCTGTTAACGTAACTTTGCATTTTCATGCTCTCAATAAAATACTGCTCCTGCCCTGCTGGTGAATCTTTCGCGGAAGCAAACAATTCTATCATTTCCATGCCGGTTAAAAACTCCGGGAAAAGCGGCTCTGCCTCGGCAAAATTTACCAGCTTACGGTAGGCTACCGGCTGCTTTTTAATGCTGATGTTGCCATTTAAAACTATATCCCCGTTAAAGGCCAGTATACCGGCAATTGATTTGAGCAAAGTGCTTTTACCCGATCCGTTTACGCCTTTTATCCAATATATACCGGGATCAATAACGAGTTCGTCAATTTTTAAGGCAGGGAAATTTCCATAAAATTTTTGGAATTCTACAAAATGCAGCATCAGGAAGGATTTTGGATCAGACGGGATAGTACCATGTTTGTTACAAATTTTCACCGATTATAATTGTAAAAAAAATTTACTTTGCAAAGTACTTAGTATTAACTGACTTATCGTTATTATATCACCTGATCAACTATGAATAGATCATTACTGGCCACTCTATTTTTATCGTTGGCGTTAACGTCCAACGCCCAACAAAACAAAGTTTTAACCACAAAAGATTATGAACGTGCCGAAAGCTTTCTAACCTACAGCACAGAACCCCTGGTAGACCATGGCAGCGTTCGCCCGAACTGGCTGCCCGGCGACAAGTTCTGGTACCGAGACCTGAACGCGAAAGGTAGCGAGTTTATATTAGTAGACCCCGCTAAGAAAGCACGCGCTGCTGCGTTTGATCAGGGAAAGCTAGCTGCTGCACTGTCGACAGCCGCAGGTAATAAATACGAAGGGCTAATGTTACCTTTTCAATCTTTCAGCTATTCTGCTGATGGTAAAAGCGTTATCTTCAACGCGGCGGGTAAACGCTGGAAATGCGATTTAGCAACTTATCAATGTGTTGTTGATACCAGCAAGGCAAGAGATGCAGAGCCATCCGCTGAACTGGGAAGACGTGCATTAAGAGGCACTCGTGGAAACGAAAATTTTTCTCCAGATGGAAAAAAGGCTGTGTTTATCAGGGACAATAATCTATGGGTTCGCGATGTCGACACCAAAAAAGAAACGCAGTTGACAACTGATGGTATCAAAAACTTTGGCTATGCTACCGATAACGCGGGGTGGAAAAGCAGCGATAGCCCGATTATACTATGGTCGCCTGATTCAAAAAAGATCGCGACATTTAAACAGGATCAGCGTAACGTAAGCGATATGTATTTGGTTACCACCAATGTGGGTAAACCTACCCTCAGGGCTTGGAAATATCCATTTCCGGGAGATAAGGAAATTGCGATGATTCAAAGGGTGGTTATCAATGTTGACGAGCCAAAAGTTATTGTATTGCAAATACCTGCAGACGCGCATCGGTCAACCATCAGCGACGATATTTCGATGGAGGACTTGAACTGGAACGCTGACGGCAGCAAGCTCGCTTTTATTTCTACCTCTCGTGATCATAAAAATGAAAAAGTTAGAATTGCAGATGCCACAACCGGGGCTGTAAGGGAGGTGTTCGAAGAAACCGTGCCTACGCAATACGAAGCTGGATGGGGTGGCGGCGCCAACTGGAGGTACCTGGATAAATCAAATGAAATCATCTGGTTCTCTGAGCGCGATAATTGGGGACACCTTTATTTGTACGATGCCCTTACTGGAAAATTGAAAAACCAAATAACAAAAGGGGAATGGTTGGTTACCCGGTTACTTAAGGTTGATGAAAAAAACCGGATGCTATATTTTATTGCTGATGGGCTTGATCCTGAGAACCCATACTTCAGCAAGTTCTGCAAGATAGGGTTCGACGGAAAGCATTTTGCGGTGCTTACGCCCGAAGGTGGCAATCATCAGGTCACCTTGTCTCCATCCAATAATTATTTTATCGATAGCTATTCAAAGCCTGATGTACCATCTGTGACGGTTTTCCGCGATATGAATGGGAAAATATTAACCGAAGTTGAAAAGACCGATATTTCGAGACTTGTAGCTGCTGGATGGAAACCTGTTACGCCATTTTCAGTAAAAGCGCACGACGGAAAGACTGATATTTATGGGCTCATGTATACCCCTACTCATCTTGATCCTAATAAAAAATACCCAATCATTGATTATATATATCCGGGTCCGCAGGGAGGAAGCGTTGGCAGTTGGTCGTTCGCTGCCTCAAGGGGCGATAACCAGGCACTCGCTGAATTAGGATTTGTTGTTGTTCAGATTGAGGGTACCAGCAATCCACTACGATCCAAAAGCTTCCACGATATGAGCTATGGTAATATGGCCGAAAATACTTTATCCGATCAGATCACCGGTATTCGTCAGCTTGCCCAAAAATACAATTACATTGATACAACCCGTGTAGGCATCTGGGGGCATTCAGGTGGTGGCTTTGCAACGGCAGCGGCAATGTTCCGTTACCCGGATTTCTTTAAAGTAGGCATTTCAGAATCGGGCAACCATGATAACCGCAACTACGAAGACGATTGGGGCGAACGTTATGACGGTCTTGCAGCCAACTCGAACTACGACGCACAGGCTAATGAGAATTATGCCAAAAACCTGAAAGGTAAACTAATGCTTGCACATGGTTTGATGGATAATAACGTTCCGCCTGAAAATACGTTGTTAGTTGTTGAGGCGTTGGAAAGAGCCAATAAGGATTATGACCTGGTGGTATTTCCAAATAGTCCGCATGGTTACGGGCAGTATTCGCCATACATGATGCGTCGCAGGTGGGATTATTTTGTTAAAAATCTATTGGGCGCAGAACACCCCCAGGAATACCAGTTAAAGACAAAGTCTGATCCGAGGAATGGAGAAAGGTAGGATTACCATTGGTCATTTGTCATTAGTATTTAGCGTAAGTCGCGCTTTTGCAATGACTAATGACCATTAACTACTTCAAAACCGACTTCAATCTTATTCCCAACATAATATTAAAAACTCCAACTATAATAAACGCGATAGCTATCCATAGGATTATGGCTGTCGCGCCAAATAGTGGGTTAAATAGAATCAGGAGACCAAACAATATCGTGAGAATCCCACCTGCAACCAACATCCACGACCTACCGATCGCACGCGAAAAGCTAAGAAGTGAAAATCCACGGATAATAAACCAAATGCCCACAATAATACCCAATATCGTCACACTGGCCGTCACATGGATCATCAGCATTATTCCCAGTATAATATCAATGATACCTATAAATAAATGCCACCCCCTGTTATCGGCGCCCCGATCCTGTATGGCGTACATAAGTTCCGCCCCGCCCGCAAAAAAAATAATAAGGCCAAACAAAAATCCAAGTGCTATAAGACTTGAAACCGGGAAGGCAATCATATAAATACCCACCAGAATAAATAGTATTCCCCTTAATAAAAACACCCACCAATGACGAAGGCTGCGGCTTACTGAAGTTTCCATAATTATTTTTTTGAATGGCAACCAATAAGCGACGGAAAAGTTTTAATAAAATGAAAATAAAAAACAACACCTCACCAAAGAAAAAAAACGACCCCGATAAGATATTATCCATTGAACTCGAATCGGCTATTTTGTATACACAAAACCGGCAACTCCTTCAGACACATATCCATTAAAGCCTCCTCCCAGTTCGTTCCTGTCGGTAGTATAAAAATGATCTCCTGTTCTTTCATTAAAATATCTAAACAGCGGGAACGTGTCGCGGACCTGGAATTTATAAATGTAACAGGCGGGCCCTTCTAAATTATAACCCACGTCGCCACCACCCAGCTCTCCTAAATGCGTGGTATAAAAATGATCTCCATTTTGGGCGTTATAATACCTGAACAAAGGAACCGTACCTCTGTCCCCGCTTCCGTGCGCAAACACCTGGCAGGCTACGCCCTCAAATACCCATGCTTTTGTGCCATTTCGGTATTCGTTAAAATTGATGGTATAGTAATGTTTTTTTTGTTTGCCGTTATAGTAGCGGTATAGTGGCCGCTGAGAAAAGGCATAAAAAGACAAAAGAATCAATAAGGTTAATGTAAATGTTTTTTTCATTGAGTAAGGGTATTGGTAACTACTGAACGACCATAAGACTTTCATCAAAAGCAATAGTTTAAAATTACTGTGTTAAAAATATAAATTCATTTCCTAAAGAAACTAACAGATGCTAAAAACTTACAATAGCAATACGCAACTGATAATAATAAATACCTCTGATAATCAACAACATATTTGTTTTTATTAAAAAAAATAATATTTTTAATAAATTATTTACTTAAACTTTTATTAAACCTCACTAACATGAAAAAGATTCTTCTTTTAGTTATTCCGGTTGCAGCTGGGATAGTTTTTTTTACTTCCTGCAAAGATCAAACTAAAACGGCCACCGGCACAGAAGCCAAAGCGGACTTCGTTGTAATGCCCTACAAGGCCACTTACTCCTCGTCGTTTGTCATCTCGGACAATGCAAAAAACGAACAGTCCGTATTGCAATCGTATAAAGATTGGGAAGATAACAAACTTAGCAATGCAGCGGGCTATTATGCTGACACGGTTTCCTTTACATTTCCTGATGGAGAAACTTTCAAAATGAAACGGGACAGCATGATAAATTTTTTCCATAAACACCGAGACAGTTTAAGCAGTTCGAAAATAGAGGTTGACGCGGTGACCAATTTGCACAGCACCGATAAAAACGCGGATTGGGTGAGCGTTTGGTATAAACAAACAGATACTTATAAAAACGGCAAAATTGATTCAGCCTATTTTCAGGATGATAACAATGTTGTAAATGGAAAAATCATTCTTTTTAGCTCAAAAATGCAGAAATTGATAAAGAAATAATATTGTCACATATAAAAACACCTATTCAGTTTTGAACAGGTGTTTTTATGGTTAGCCAAACTGTGTTGATACGATTGAACCGATGTCCTACTCAAACCTCTTCCCTTCAGTTACGCCTTTCCAATTATCCGATCTGAACGGACTGACAGGAAAACCTTCTTTGTTGAAAAGATTGGCATCAATAGGTGCACCGGTCCAGCCATAACGAACGGAAATAGGTTGTATAACCTGGCTACACCATACCTTTACTTTATTATCATCGGTAATCACGGCCTGGGCGTAATAAAACTTATGATCAGCGCCTGCCAATTCAAAACCTTTAATATATCCGTATTTGTCTTTTATCAACAACCCGTTTTCAGCATGAGTAAAATCAACAGTGGCATAGCCGCCGGTAAAATTAGCAGATTTGAACATTGGGCTTTCAGAAAAACCGGGTAGATGATAAGTCATGCTTAGCGCTTTTGAAGCAAGCCGATAGCCAACATCTGCTTTATCACGTGGATGTATATTAAAAGGATCTCCAATATCTGTAGTTACCGCTATACCCGTATTTGGTAACCGTAAGGTTAAATTTTGCGATTCTCTCAGCTCGGCCCAGTCGCTGCCAACATTGCTGTTTTGCGTACCACCAAACGAGGCCAATTGTACAAATAAAAATGGGAATTGCTGTTTCCACCTGTTGCGCCAGTCGGCGATCATCAACGGGAAACTTGTACGGTATTGGTAAGCCCTGTCTGTGTTTGCCTCGCCCTGGTACCATATTACACCTGCAATTCCATACGGGATTAACGGGTTTATCATGCTGTTGTAAAGCATGAATGCGGTATTATTCGGTAAAAAATTAAAGTCGTAGGCTTTGCTCAAATCCGGCATTGTATGCCAATTTCCATCTGCTAAATTTATCAAGGTGTCAGCAAAACGTACGTAAAGATCATTCCCAATACCGTTAATGCCGGTCCCGAAATAGGATGGCGACTTCTGAGGTGACATTAATTGAATCAGTAAACTATTGTCCCCTCCTTTCCAGGTACCCACCGGAAGTTCGACCTGAAAATTGCCTGATAGTGCTCCTTTTTGTACAGATTTCCCGTTAACAAAAATCGCCAGGTCAGCATCAGTTGTTCCGAGGCGGATCACAGAACTGCGTTTGGTACATGAACTGTCGAGTTTGATAGTCCTTTGCATATATCCCTGGCCACGATAAGAGTATAATTTACCCATCCATTCCCATGATCCCGGTGCACTTCCTCTTTGCCACGCCTCAAAAAAAGAAGCAGGCTCGGCGGCTAGTTGTTCAGGGGTAAAGTTGACCGGCGGCTGGTTTCTGTAAGCATACTGTTTTAATTTTTCGTCTAAACGACGTTTTACACCGTCCCAGCTATCGGGTAAAGTCTTCGCCACGGCGCCTAATTCCGGTGAGGCAAGCATTGCCTCTTTGCTAATCCAGGATTCAACTTGCGTACCGCCCCAATTGCTGTAAATTAGTCCAACAGTAACGTGAAGTGTTTGCGAGAGTTTTTTTGCAAAGAAATATCCGACAGCAGTAAAATCGCCGACAGTATTGGTATCAGCTTTAACCCATTGACCGCCTGAAAGGTCTTTTTCTGGTTCCAGACTTATTTTGTCGGGAACATGGAACTGCCGTATTGGCAATTGTCCAGCGCCTTTTTGTTCCGCCTTATAACCTAAAGCATTTTTTAATTGAAATTCCATGTTCGATTGGCCCGAACAGATCCAAACCTCGCCGAGCATTACATCGTTATAAACCAAATGCTCCTGTCCTGACGATATATTCATCACATAAGGGCCGCCTTCGGGCATGGGCTTCAAAATCGCTTTCCAGTATCCCTGCGCATCTGCCTTTACACTAACCGTTTGTCCGTTTATGTTTACGGTTATCTTAGCTCCTTTTTTACTCCATCCCCAAACTGGTACCTCCTGGTTGCGCTGCATTACCATATGATCGGCAAACAGTTTTGAAGCGGTAAGCTGGGCATTGGCCTGGAAAAAAAAGCAAGCCAGCAAAAGGGTTATGAATATATTCTTCATATCGATTTAATAAATTAAACAGGATGATTTAAAGTGGTTTTATGGCGGAGATAAATGTAAAATAAATAACGAAAGCAACTGAAAAAAAAGTTGAGTTAGGCGTAATTGTTACTAAAGACCGGTTAAACAACACTGACTGTCCATCACCGATAATAAGCTTCCTGGTATTATTGGGGCAAAATTACATAGCCCCTTCAATCAGCGCACCGTAAAACTCCATTAAGTTTAATCCTGCGGCTCTTACTTGTTGTGGGATAAGGCTGCCATTAGATTGCCCTGGAGTTGTGTTTACTTCGATAAAATAAAATTCGTTTGTTCCTTCCAGCAAAATAAAATCTATGCGTACCATGCCTTTGCAATTTAAGCGAAGGTAAATTTCGGTTACAATTTGAGCGATTTCTTCATTTTTCGCTTGTGGGAGGTCAGCGGGTGTTATTTCTTTTGATACGCCGGCTGTATATTTTGCCTCATAATCAAAGAACTCCTTCGAGCTAATGATCTCTGTGGCCGGCAATACTTTTAGTTTACCATTTAACCGGGCTATACCGATGCTAAACTCACGGCCTTTAATAAACTCTTCAACTATAACTTCATGGTCTTCGTCAAATGCCCGCCTCAAAGCGTCAGGTAATCCCGCAGCGTTGTGTACCTTACTCATGCCCACACTGCTTCCACCATTATTTGGTTTAATAAAAAGAGGGAATTTCAATGTTGCTGATATGATTGCGACATCGTGCATATCCCTTTCAAATATCCGCAGTGAGCGGGCAGTGTGCAGGCCGTGAATACCATTAACAATAATTTTTGTGAAGGTTTTGCTCATTGTAATAGCCGAAGTTGTTGCATCACAGGTGTTATAGGGGATACTCATCATATCCAAATAGGCTTGCAGTTTTCCATCCTCGCCAGGCGTACCATGGATGGTGATAAACGCAAAATCAAATTTTATTTTTTCTCCATTAACGGTTATACTGAAATCATTTTTGTCTACATCAACAGGGCCGCTTTCTGCCTCATGATACCAACGACCGCGGTCAATTAATATGGTATAAACCTTGTATTTATCGGGATTTAAATTAGCCGCAATATTTCGCGCGCTGTTAATAGATACTTCATATTCTCCCGAAAAGCCGCCGGCTACAAGGGCAATGTTCTTAGCTGTCATACAGGCCAAATATAGGTTTTTTGGTTTCGATTTCGGATTTGATTTTGATAATTAGACTAAGGAATTTTTTTATCTGTCTTGATATAAGCCCTTCTAAAATTATCTGGTGCCGGATAATTGTTGGAGAATAGAATATTTGATACATTTGGCTGATGAAATTTTTAGCGCTTTTTTTAGTGGCCGGTATACTTTTCTTGTCCTTTAACGGGACGATTAGGGAGACCATTGAATTAGCCGGTAAAAATACATGCTGCAGTCGCATGTCAGACAAATCTGCTTGTTCCCAAAGTAAAGGCCAAAATCAGAACAAGGATTGTGGAAAACAGGGATGCCCAATGATGTTTTCCTGCAGTATTTGCGGTTTCCTGAAAGTTGAGCCATTGCAATTGCAAACAAACTTTCCACATTTCATTTCGAAACCAGTTCCTCCTTATAAACCTGGTGATTTATCAGCTTATCATCCGTCGCCCTGGAAACCACCCAAAAATTGTTAAGTAATGCCCAACAACCTAAACCGTTGTATCTATTAATTATTTAACAATAAAATTTAAAATCAAATGAAAAAAATAGGTTTAAGCATTCTTGCGATTTTATTCGCAGGTGCAACTTTAATTGCTAATGTTCCTCCTGCACATAAAAAAGTTGCTAAACAAGCAACTTGTACAAGCTGTCCATCTGGTCAGAAATGTACAAAAGCGACTTGCCCTAACCAGGGAAGCTGCTGCGAATAAGCGCTAACATTAAATAACGATGAGGCCGTATCATAAATCAAATGGTACGGTCTTTTTATTTTATGATTTATTGTGGTTAATTAGGTGATGTATCTTCCGGGCATTGACAAGAATCAGTTTCCGGGTCAAAATGAGGAAAAAAGGGCTTTTAAGCCGCTTTTTTTCTTAGATTTTGAGCGATTGCGATTAAACCCCATTCAATTTCCACTTTTTCCATACCGCGGAGCAGAAATCTTTTGAACCCGTGGTTTTGCTTGATATTTCCAAAGGTTGGTTCAACGTCGA
>DASYEP010000162.1:0-14657 GCA_036498965.1 Mucilaginibacter sp. | reverse complement strand
TACCTTAAATATATGAAAATCAGATGATTATTCCAAATAATTACTCAAGAAAAAACTAAAGGATAACCCCTTTTTTAATGCCTCACATTCATTAATTAAAAAGAGGCTGATCATGATTTATGATACAGCCTCTTTTTTATTGTTTGCAGGGACGTGATGGATAATAATTAAAACCTCATGCATTTCTTAACATATCTGCATATTCATTGGGCAGCGGACTATCCTCAACTGCTTTAGCTGCCTTTTCGATGTCGTAAGTAAAGCGGATAAACTCAACAATTATGCTGTCTTTTTTTTCCACAGAACTATTTTCGTCGAGCTGCAACAAAACATATCCGCCGCGGGGATCTTTGTCTTTTGGTTTGCCAACAGAGCCGATATTGATGGCATGGCGATAATATTTCTCTTCGGTCATAACTGTTGATAAAACCCTATGGTAAGGTTGGTGTGTGTGACCGAAGCACATGACATCAGCGTCAGCTTGTTCCATAATGCGCAACAGGCTTTTTTCGTCCCTGTCTTCGAACAGATATTCATTAACCTTACGCGGACTGCCATGAACGAAAAGCACATTCAATTTATCATTATTTAACTGGAACTCCAGGAGAATATGCGCAGGCAGCGAACGCAGGTAAGCCCTTTGCTCATCTTTTACAACTTCATTTGTATAATTGATAGAAACTTTTCCCCACGCCTTTTCTTCATCTGTTTTATAAGCGCAGCCACAATCATCACTACGACGGCCAATCCCAAAATCGTAATTACCTGCAATAGTGGGAATACCGCGTTTACGTATTTCATTAATTACCTCATTAGGCCAAATATTATAACCTACCAGGTCGCCAAGGCAATAAATCGAATCAGGATTTTGTTTTTCAACATCTGCAAAAAAGGCCTCCAAAGCGGGCAGATTAGCATGTATATCTGAGAACAGCGCTATTTTCATAGTATATCGGATGTTTGTGTTTCTTGTGTTAAATATTTCCATACGGGCACTGCAGAGATGGCGCCAAGCGGTGTGGCAAACAAGTACACCCATACGTATTCCAGGTGACCCGACACAAGAGCAGGAGCAAAAGAACGGGCTGGGTTCATTGAAGCGCCACAAATTGGCCCTGCAAACATAGCCTCGAGTAATACTATTGAGCCGATAGCTAAACCAGCAATTATACCTTGTTCCTTACTGCCCGTTGCTACGTGGATAATTACTAACATCAGAAAAAAGGTGAGTAAAAATTCCATTATGAACGATTGCATAGCACTGCCGGATGGAAGTGTTGTGCCAAGCAATTCGTTATGTGGGAATAAAAGTTTGAGCGTCAGACTGGCAAGTAAAGCACCGCTTAACTGACTTATTATGTAAGGAAGCAATAGCCCAACGGGAAACCTTTTTGCCACAGCAAACGCAACACTTACGGCAGGGTTTAAATGCGCACCAGATATATTACCCAACGCGTAAATCAGGCTCATGACGATCAATCCAAAAGTAATAGCTACGCCAACATGAGTTACAACTCCATTGCTTTCCTGATCAATGACAATGGCACCCGTTCCACAAAAAACAAGAGTGAATGTGCCCAAACACTCAGCTGCATATTTCCTCATCATGATTTATTGATTATCAGCAATAACCTTTCTCATAACTACGGCAGATTGCGGACAAACATGGCTGAACTCAGAAGATTTCTGTACTTCTACCGGGATACTATTACGCCCGATCTGCTGATAACCTTTCCGGCTAAAATATTCGGGAGCTGTTTCTGTTAAAAGGTAAACAGTCTTTATCCCTTTGTTCAAAGCCAGCTCCTCTATCGCTGCTAAAAGTTTCCCGGCAACGCCTCTGTTCCGGAAATCAGATAAAACGACTACGGAACGAAGCAAAGCATAGCTACCATATTGTTCAACTCCGGCAGCAGCGACCAAATGACCCTCATGGCGTATGGCTAAAAAATTATCCAATTTCTCCGGTAAATCTTCTGCGGGCAATTTTTCCGACTTGAGCAAAGCAATAACTTCTTGCCTATAGTTCAAAGCATTTTCAACAATCATAATTATAGTATTTAAGAACAGCATTCAGGCCCACAACAGCTTTTAGTTTCAGCTGGTTTTTCGGCGTATACAGTAATGCTGAATATCCCTGTTTTGCCTGATTTAAAGTTAGCAATTTCATCGTCATTCAAATAGTTCCCTAATACGTCATCGGGTATAATAATGACTTTCTCTTTCTGCACCACCATATTTTTAAAGCCATTTATGTTAATCAACTCCAGGTAATCCTCTTTTTGTAGTGCACCTGACACACACCCGGCGTACATTTCGGCGCTCTTGCGCAAAGCATCAGGCAGATTGCCGATCAATACAACGTCCGAAATGCTAAAGTGCCCGCCCGGTTTTAATACCCTGTATATTTCTTTAAATACGGCGTCCTTGTTAGGCACCAGGTTGAGTACACAATTGCTAACTACCACATCGGCAGTATTCGCGGTAACAGGCATCTTTTCAATATCGCCCTGCCGAAACTCAACATTGTTAAAGCCCATTTTTTCAGCGTTAGTCCTGGCCTTATCAATCATCGCGGGAGTAAAATCGATGCCGATAATTTTTCCTGTTTCTCCGCTTTCTGCCCGGGCTACAAAACAGTCATTGCCAGCGCCGCTTCCAAGGTCAATAACAACATCGCCTTTTTTGATTTTAGCGAATTGCGTAGGCAAACCGCAACCTAACCCAAGGTCCGCGTCAGGGTTATAACCTTCAAGTTTGGCATAATCATCACTCATGATATTATATACCTCCGTTGAACAGCAACCTGAGCCACAGCACGATGCCTGGTTGGTTTCCTTATCCTGTAAAGCAATTTCGCTATATTTTTGCCTTACAATTTCCTTTAGATCGTTTTCCGATGTGTCCATAACTATGTTTTATTAGTATTAAACATTAATTGTTTAATTGCAATTGATTTAAGTAAATTTTTTTAGCAGCAATCCTGCATTGGCTTATAAGAATTCAAAAAGCCCGTTATCTCAGTTGTCACTAACTTCCAGGCATTCGGTTCTATGCAATAGCAAACACTTACGCCTTCGATGGTTCCTTGTATCAAACCGGCGTTCTTTAGTTCTTTTAAATGTTGTGATATAGTTGCCTGCGCTAATCCTAATTCATATACCAGGTCGCCGCATATGCAGGCGTTGGCATTGATAATCTGCTGTAATATAGCGATGCGGGCAGGATGCGCCATTGCTTTCAGCTTGATAGCCAGCCTGTTCTGCTCTTCGGTGAATATTTCCGTTTTGGTAAGTCCCATAATTATATCGCAATATTACGATTAATATTTAAGAAACAAATAATTCTTTTTAACAAATAGAAAATTTACGGCTACTTAAATACGTTTAACTCGTATAAAAGAGAAAATTATTATTATTTAACCACGTTTAGCCGGTAAGAATTCAAATAATATCATCAAAAAAGTCCAAAATACGACCTACGGCACACCAAATAATAGAACATCAACGAAAATCCGAAACAAAAAATTCCTATGTTTGATCTTAAATACAAATGAAAACCGTTACCTATACAAATGAATAAATTCTGGGCTTATTTAAAAACCAAACAATTTCTTAATACCCTCCTGTTGATCATTGGTTCAGTATTCGTTGTTGTAATGATCGCGATTTTTACATTAAATATTTATACAAGGCATGGATCGGGCATCCCGGTGCCGCAATTAAAAGGCTTATCTATTGAAAAAGCTATGGCCATTCTCAAGGAGCAGGGTTTTGAATACAAAATTGATTCTGTTTATGTACTCGATCATCCTCCTGGCTCGGTAATTGAACAGGATCCTGACCCAGGTACCAATGTAAAGGAGAATAGAACAATTTATCTAAACATTGTTACGAGGCTTGCGCCCAACATCTCTTTGCCCGATCTTGAACCCTATACTTATCGCGAGGCTGTGGCTATTATTGCTAATTACGGTTTAAAAGTTGGCGACACGATTTATAAACCGGATATCGCCCGCGACCGTATACTGGATGTTGAATTTGGGGGGCGGCCCATAAAAGCTGGGGCAAAAATCCCAAAAGGATCGAGGATCGATCTTGTTTTGGGAAATGGAGAAGGAGCCAGTGAAGTTGAAATTCCCGACCTTACAAACCAGGATTTAGACGCAGCCAAATTTGTGATAAAAAACAGCGGATTGACTTTAGGAACTATTACTTACCAGGGCGATATTACCGATTCGACGAGCCTGGTTGTCGTTTCACAATTGCCAATGAAAACTGATTCTGCGTCTAAAGTAAGCAATGGCACACGTATTAACCTTACCGTTACACAAGGTAAAAAAACAGACGGCACAAACTAATTCAGCTGGCGGAAGGTTGTGTGCAATTAGTTAGATTGAAGGAATACAGAACAAAACAGTTATTAACAGGTTATAAATTCATCCGGGCACACCGTTAGCCCTTCGAAAAATAAAACATTTTACAATGCCTAAAAAGAAAACTTCATCAGGAGGCACATTCAAAAAATTTATAATTGTACTGGTAATCATATTTATTGTTTCGCTTGGAATTACCGGCGTTAACTATTACCTGAAATATTTTGGCCCCAACGTTACCGATAAACAAGAATATCTCTACATACATACTGGTGCCGGTTTCAATGATGTTTACAAAACCATTCGCGAGAAAGGAATCGTAAAAGACAGCACTACCTTCTTATGGTCGGCCGAACACATGAATTATATTAACCGGGTGAAGCCAGGCAGATACCGCTTGCATGCCGGTATAAGCAACCGCAAGTTAATTAATATGCTTGCCTCCGGCAGCCAGGAACCGGTTACTATTTCGTTTCATAATTTGAGGCTTAAGGAGCAATTCGCTGGATTTATATCAAAGAAGATAGAGCCGGA
Organism: Mucilaginibacter sp.; assembly: GCA_036498965.1. GTDB lineage: Bacteria > Bacteroidota > Bacteroidia > Sphingobacteriales > Sphingobacteriaceae > Mucilaginibacter. The sequence continues at coordinate 9,748 of DASYEP010000162.1, read as the reverse complement.
TTCAACCGCTATTATCAGGTTGCTGGATTCAGCAAGCTTTGTTCAGAATTATGGCTTTACAACTGATAATGTTTATACCTTGTTTTTGCCCAACAGTTATCAGTTGTATTGGAATACATCGCCGGAGAAGCTTTTTAAGCATATGTATGTCAATTACCAGAAATTCTGGACGCCTGAACGGACGCAAAAAGCCCAGGCCATTAACTTAAGCCCTATACAGGTTTCTATTTTAGCATCCATAGTTGATGCGGAAGCCCTTCACGATGATGAAATGCCGACAATAGCGGGGCTTTATTTAAACCGCCTTAACAAAGGCATGAAATTGGAAGCCGACCCTACCGTTATTTTTGCGAAAAATGATTTCACCATTAAACGCGTGCTTTCAAAGTACCTGTCTTTTGATTCGCCGTACAATACGTATCTGCATACCGGCTTACCCCCAGGGCCGATCATGATGCCATCGATTAATGCAGTTGATGCGGTGCTGGATTATAAGAAAACCGATTATATTTATATGTGTGCAAAGGAGGATTTTTCGGGATATCACAACTTTGCATCAAATATGGCAGATCACCTTGCAAATGCCCGCAGGTTTCAGCAGGCGCTTAACGAAAGAAATATCAAAAAATAATGTTTCAGCACGCTACCAAAATAAGGGTCCGCTACGGTGAAACCGATCAGATGGGCTATATGTATTATGGTAACTACGCCGAATTTTATGAAGTCGGCCGCGTTGAAATGCTTCGCAGTTTAGGGCTAACCTATAGCGGCATGGAAGAATCAGGTATTAAAATGCCTGTGCTGGAACTTAAATGCAAATACTTTAAACCTGCATTATACGATGAGGAAATTACCGTAAATGTTATTATGGATAAAATGCCGGGAATCCGGATTCATTTCAGGTATGAACTTTTTAATGAAAAACAGGAACTGATTAATACAGGCGAAACCCTGCTGGTATTTGTAAATATGCAAACCAATCGCCCTTGTCTTCCTTCGGAAGATTTTCTCGGGCGGTTAAAACCATTTTTTGAGTAAATTTGGCTCAAATGAAATGGCTTCACCGTTTTTTATTTCAGTTTAAATTTTATCAGAACTTTGTTGCCTGGTCAAAATTCTATTCATTGCCCGGGTTTTATCCATTATCGTTACACGAGGTTGTTGCCTTTTTTTTTCGCGAAATTCAGGAACGAACATTGTTGAACCGTGCCTCATCACTGGCGTTTAATTTTATGCTCGCATTTTTTCCGGCTACTATATTTTTGTTTACACTTATCCCGTTTATCCCAGTAAAGAATTTTCAAGGACAACTACTTACCACTATTTCCACTATTTTACCACGTAACGCTTATTTGACTTTCCAGGCTACCATTGAGGATATTGTAAGGCACCACAATGTTAAATTATTGTCATTAGGTTTTATATCGGCGTTGTACTTTGCAACTAATGGCATAAGTAATTTAATGCAGGCATTTAACAGGTCGTCATTAATTGTTGAAAAGAGAAGCTGGTTAAAAAGACGCAGGATCGCACTTACATTAACTGTGGTGATCAGTATCTCACTTTTGGTGGCTGTTACGATTTTAATAGCAGGGGAAACTATGATCACCTATATCAGGCACCAGGTTGGCAGCAGAGGCCATTTTTGGATTTACCTGATAACATTTTCCAGGTGGATAATTGTGATATCCATATTTTTTGTATCTATCTCTTTGTTATATCGTTACGGACCAGCCAACAAACAAAAATGGAAATTCTTTTCTATGGGCTCAATAATAGCTACCCTCCTGGCAATCCTAACCTCTCAAGGTTTCAGTTATTATATAAATAATTTTTCGGCGTATAATAAACTATATGGATCAATCGGAACATTGATCATACTTATGCTTTGGCTGTATCTGAACTCGCTTATTTTATTAATCGGTTTTGAATTAAATGCCAGTCTCGACTTCTCAAAACGCAGCCTGAAATCGTAAATCACAATTTAATAGCTTTTTTTATAAAAATCTTGATAACTATTAATAAAGTGTCATAAATGGGTACAAATATTTATTAACAATCACATTTTACTAACATTATTGAGTTTTGACGATCATTTTTATTAAATTGCTGTTTTAAACCAATTATTATTAAATAATACAATTATTTCTACCAAATGCTTCGCCTTTTTAATTAGTTTGTAGCATTATTGTTAATAAAGTATACGCAATGTATTCACCAATAATCACGTTAGTGAAATTATTATATGAGATTGTTAAAAATGCAACCTTAATTAAAATGATCCGTATAAAATAGTATGAGAGAGATTCAAGATAGCTTATCCGGTCCTTTTAATGAAGAAGGCGATCAAATTGTTGCAACATCATTATCAATGTATACCGTTGTGGCGGGTTTTATAATAGGCAACTTGATTGTATGCTCATTATTTTACCTGGTTTACCTGGTTTTATAACTAACGGGCATCTGTTCAAACCATATTCTTTATAATATCTCCCCTCTTTCCCCAATTCTATAAATTGCCGTTTTAATAGCCCAGGTAATTTATCTGCTTAAACAGGGAATATTCTGCACTTATCATTTCGGTTCGTAACTTATAATTCTTAACAGTTAAGAACAATATTTTCACTAAAACCCCAAAAAATCGCGGCATACGAGAAATCTTTCCCCAATTTGAGAGATATGTTACTCGATAAAATAATTTGCTGACGGGTAACCAACAATTCGAAAGCATAATTGGCACATGGTATAATAGTTGCCTTATATGGGCAACTATATTTAATACTATTGATTATAACAAATATGCAAACTCCTTACCTCTATGCTTTACGATTTATACTTGCAGTAAGTGATTTGATATTAATAAACATTTGTTTGTTTTTAGGATTTTACCTGGCTAATAAATATTATGTAGCAATTGATATGTCCGTTTATCGGAGTAACGTTTTTACCTCAAGTATTATCTGGCTTTTAAGTACTGGTATATTCAGACTTTACAGCGAAGATACCATCCATAAACTTGAATATATTTACCGCTCAACCTGGAAGAGCATAGCCCTGCATGGTTTCTTTTTCCTTTCATACTTGTTGAGTACTGATCACGCCGACTCCCTGAGATATTTTATATTTATTTTCTATACAATGATGGTAATCGGTTTCTTATTAAGCCGGTTTACGGGCACTGCCTTCGAAGGACTATTTAAACGAAACTTCGATACCAGGAAAATAGTGGCCGTTTTAGGAATGAACCGTGGCGGTTTAAAACTCGCTGCTTATCTTGAACAGCAAAGTAGTTTTAACTTTGTGGGTTTTCTGGGAGAAGAAAATTATTATGTCGACGAAAATGGCCAGTTGTTAGCTGCTGCAGCCGAACAATTTAAGACTGCAGCCAATTCAAATATCAAAGAGGTGTATGTTTCGCTCACGCCCGAAAGGATGAGGGATGTAGGATACCTTTTAAAGGAGGCTGAAAAACAATGTGTGCGCTTAAAGTTTGTGCCTGATCTTGATTATGCAGCAGCTCCTTTTTATATAGAACACATGGGCGGATTCCCTATATTAAGTGTAAGAAGAGAGCCCCTTGAAGACATGGGCAATCGGTTTAAGAAACGTTTTTTCGACATTATATTCAGTTCTCTCGTTATCGTTTTTATTCTTAGCTGGTTATATCCTATTATAGCACTGATAATAAAATTACAAAGTCCGGGTCCGGTTATATTTAAACAACAAAGAAGCGGACGCGATAATAAACCTTTCTGGTGTTATAAGTTCAGGAGCATGACGCTGAATAATAAATCGGAGACGGAACAGGCTAAACGCAACGATTGCCGGATCACCCCTATCGGTCGCTTTATGCGAAAAACCAGCATCGACGAACTTCCGCAATTCTTTAACGTGTTGCTTGGTGATATGAGCGTGGTTGGCCCGAGGCCACACATGGTTGATCATACCGAGCAATATCGCGCGATCATAGATCAGTACATGGTACGCCAGTTTTTAAAGTCGGGTATTACCGGCTGGGCGCAGGTTAAAGGCTATAGGGGTGAGACAAAGGAGCACCATTTGATGGAGAAACGTGTTGAACACGATATATGGTATATGGAACACTGGTCTTCAATGCTCGATGTAAGAATCATTTTCATGACGATAATTAATATACTTAAGGGTGAAGACAATGCTTATTAACATTCCTTACACCCTAAGTTAAAATCAGCCAATATTTAAACCACGGCTGGTTAATAAAAAATACGATTTGATAAATTATTGATTTTTCACCTTTAGGGTCTCCCCGGCTTTAAAGGTGAAAAGGGCGGGGAGGTGATGAAATTTTTCGTTAGCTGAACGGAAAAATTATAGCTTCGGGCTACTTAGTCAATTCAAAAGTCACAAGGACCGTATCTCTTTTAGCCTTTGCCCGGCATTCGGCACCAGATATAATCTTATTTATTAAAGTAGTACCAATTAGTCTTGATTTTTAAATATGATTCAGGGATATGTTGTTGAGAGTTCATAGACAATTGGTGTAGATAGGTAGTCTTCTCCGTCGAAATTACCAGTGACCTCAACCCTTTGTTATAAATTAACTCTTTTAAGTGAAGTCTGAAAAACAAAGCCATATTGGCTTTTAAGATATCACCATCTGTTGACTTATATTGCTCTACGGGTGTAAATATTTTACTCATTTTAGGCAAAATGGGTTTTATGTATATCACTCCGCGCTCGAATTTTACCAAATATCTTTCAATGACACTCTCATTATTAAACTTATCGTAAATGAATATATTATCCTTGCGATGAGGATAAATGCTACAATTGACGAATGTAGCGTAAGTTTCATTGGATATTAAATTGAACTCTTTTGTATCGATATGCCGCTCACTTACCTGTAAACACGACACTAGTAAAAGTGATATTGTAATTAAAATTCCAATTTTCATAATTACATTGGTTTCCTCATTCGAATCCTAAATGTATTGAGTATTGATCATCTTTAGAAACAAGATGCCCTCGACTATTCAAGCGTGGGATTGGGTTTCATATTACAATTTTATTCTTGACAATTGTGACTGATTTAGATACCAGTCATGGTTATAATAAATGTAATTACCTTCCAGTTTCGATATTTTCAATTTCGAGGTTTTAACCATTCGTAAAAAAACAGCAGGATTATTGGGGTAATATGGATTTATAAAAACATTCCCCTGGGCATCAACCCCCAACAGGCAAAACTTAAAATATCTGAATTTATTTATAAGAGCGGCGATTTGATATTTTGTAAAATAGTCGGATACATTTTGTTCTTTTAACCCAGTATTGTTTATTTCAGTAATTTTATTCATCGGTTCATTGTAGGTCACAAAATATACGGGCACATTCCCATCGTTTTTCTGAAGGATATATATAGTGCTGGTTAAAGTTCGCTGTCTGATACAAATAAATACATTTTTAAATTCCCCAAAACGTTCGGTTTGATATTTCCTTATAAAATTATCTATTTCATTTTTTGAAATAGTTTTACCACTCTGCTTACAAGAACATATAAAAACGATGCTAATTATGAAAATTAGGTTTTTCAAATCTGTTATACTTTTGTTTGGAATATGATCCTATTCCTCATCACTATGATGCTTTTTCTTCTTTTTCTTATGTGTTTTTTCTGGTGTGCTTTTCTTTGATTTTTTTGTGTTAGTTGTAGTCTTTTTTTCCGTTGTGGCTTTTTTGACAGGTACAGGCGCAGTTTGGGCGGCGGTGCTCAACGAGTCTTTGGTAAGTTGTTTTATGGTAAAGCTATTGTTGCGTAGGCCGTATTCAAATTTGCGTTTTTCTGCCAGTGGCTTTGCAGCTGCAGCGCCACCGCTATATATAGGGAATTCGCGTATCAGCTTTCCTTGTTCTACGTAAAAGTTATCCTCCCCGTGGTACCCAGCCCTTTGCGATTTAGTTAGTTTAGGGAAATCGAGCTTTTGTGCTTTACCGTTACTAAATTCAAAAGCATAAATGCTCACGTAATTAATAGTGTCTTTTGTTTTGGCTTGTATCAATATCTCAGGGTTGCCGTCCAAATCCATATCCGAATTATAAACGTCAGCTATGTTTCCGTCCAAATCGCCTGTTGTGGTTGAATATTTTCTGCCTGCCGAATCGGAATGCAGTATCACAAATGAACCTGTATCTTTCGAGCCTCTTCCCCAGCTAAATACATCATAATCCTGACCCGGCGATACCTCAACCAATTTATGAAACCTGAAAGGTTCCGTTAAAACGGGTTTTTTTGGAACAGCGCTTTGTACCGTAGCCGGCTTTTGGTCGTTATTACAGCTCGCTATTACTAAGCCAATCAGTGGAAATAAATAAAACCAATATTTCTTTGTCATACCTGGTTAATTATAAAGTTCGTCCGGCGTTAACTCGCCTTTGGGTTTACCCGGAATAGTCATAAACACCTTTAAACTGCCGTTGCTTGCCGCATCGAAATACTTTATCACTATCTTATGATATCCTTTCAACAAAGGTACTGATCCTCCCTGGTCAAATACACCATGTTTGCCATCATTGTCAACTACCGGCAGGTCATCAATCATTAACGACGATCCATTAGCCGATGTTGTTGAAAACCCGTATACGCCATCTGCATCAATAAGGATGTATCCATTATATATTATTCCGAAACCATGCATGTTTTTTTTGAATGTGGTGGTATTAAAGCTTAACGCTACGCTGGTGTCGCTTACAGCCGGGTTCTCGGTTAACTGGTTTACGCTTTTAAACACACCCGAAATCAGCTGGTATTTTAAGCCTTTTGCAGTGCCCTGGTAAGTCACCGGCGGGAATGGTGTTTTATTATAAATAGTGGTATGTGTTATTTGGCTCCTTTTACCCGATGGCGTTATTACAATAGTTTTTATTTCGCGATACTGATCCACAGGCACTGTATAAGTCATCGGGATGGAGTATTCGTTATCGGTTTCGCGTGGCTGATAACCATCTATCGTATAATAAACTTTAGCACCTGCAACTGATGGTTTTAAATTCACAGTTATTTGCGGTCCGAATAAAATGGTATCCTGTGCGCCAATCGCCGTTGGAACGCGATAGTTCAAATTGCCCTTTTTATCGAATTGCGCCAGATGACCAGGCAACCTGGTATTTGCAAAATCGTTATAGTTTTTATTTGCCAGCGGCGACCATGCTACTTCTGAAAGGGCCAGCATACGTGGCAGTATCATATAATCAGCTTTATTTTCCGTTGGGATATACTCTGTCCACAAATTTGCTTGCACGCCCAATATATATTTTTGCTGATCTGCATTCAACACCGCCGGTATAGGATTGTAGCTGTATATTTTGCTCAGCGGATCGTAGCCACCGATACTTAAAGGTTCAAGGTTTTGTTTACCCTGCAGCTGATCAATATATAAACCGCCGCTTCCCGGTGTCATCACCACGTTGTGATTTTGTTGCGCAGCTGCTATACCACCCGATTCACCTCTCCAGCTCATTACGGTAGCATTTGGCGAAAGTCCGCCTTCCAATATTTCGTCCCAGCCAATAATGCTGCGTCCTTTGGAGTTTACAAACTTTTCAATTCTTTGTATAAAATAGCTTTGCAGTCCTTCTTCATTTTTTAAATGCTGTTTTTTGATCAGTTTTTGACAAAATTCAGACTTCTTCCAGGCATCTTTCGGAGCCTCATCCCCACCTATGTGTATAAATTTACTTGGGAACAGATCCATTACCTCGGTTAACACGTCTTCAAGGAAACTGAACGTTTTGTCCGATGGGCAGTAGGTATCATGAAATACACCCCATGTTTCTGCCACCTTATATGGAATAGATGGGTCGCAGCTTAACTCTGGGTATGCAGTCAGTGCAGCCTCCGAATGCCCTGGCATTTCAATTTCGGGAACCACGTTGATATACCTGTCTGATGCATATTTTACAACATCACGTATCTGGTCCTGTGTGTAAAATCCACCATAAGGCGTATTATCATATTGCTGGGGAGTGCGGTCATGGTAGTTACCAATAACAGTTTGTGCCCGCTGACTCCCAATTTCAGTTAGTTTTGGATATTTTTTTATTTCGATGCGCCAGCCCTGATCGTCGGTTAAATGCCAGTGGAAGTTATTAAGCTTATAGGCAGCCATCAGGGCGATGTATTTTTTAACAAATTCAACTGAAAAGAAATGACGGCAAACATCAAGCATCATTCCTCTGTAACCAAACCGCGGATAATCTTCAATCTGCACGCAAGGCAGTTTGGCGACAGCGCCGCGTTCGGCAGGTATTAGTTGAATAAGCGTTTGTATCCCATAAAAAAGCCCGGCTCCTTTACCTGCAATAATTACTTGCTGTGGCGTAATAGTTAAGCGATAACCATCAATAGGCAAATTATCGGTACCTGCCGAAGTAAGCACGAGGCTGTTAACCGGGTTTGATCCGTCATTAGCCTTAAGCTGTACTTTCAGCATTGCTTTGTTTTGTAAATAGTCAGCTAAAAAAATAACGGCTTTATTGGTTACGGTATCGGCCATCATAATAGTTTGTCGGCTTAAGACAAACTCACCGCTTGTTTTTTTTATGGAAACCGGGGCAGGTATTATACCCAGATTTGGATTGTTGTCCTGTGCAAAAGTTGAGGATGAAAAGCATGAAACAAAGAACAGGGACAGAAGGATTTTTCGAAGCATAATTTGTTTAAAAGAGAATAATATAATTTCGGTGAAGTTAATCGATTTAGAAATAATGTTGCAACATGGGGTTAAAAAAAGTTTAGTTCACCTATCAATTACTCAATGAGGCAGCTAAAATTTCCGTTTTCTCCCCACCCGGAGTTGTCTCAAATATTTTAAGACTCCCTTTGCCGGCTGAATTAAAATACTTTAAAGTTAATTTATGAAACCCTTTTTGGAGGGTTACACTTCCACCCTGTTCATATGGCCGATGCCTGCCATCATTATCTACCACCAGTTGATCATCTATAAACAAAACAGAACCATTGGCAGATTGAGTGGAGAAACCATAGTCACCATCGTTGTCAATACGGATATAGCCGGTGTATACTAATCCAAATGAAGGGTAATTCTTCTTAAAGACAGATACATCCAGGTCCTTTGCCACGCCAGAATCAACAACCGCCGCATTATCAAGCTCATCTGTGCGGCTAAATTTGCCTTTAAATAGTTTGTACTTTAAACCAACTGGCGCACCACGAAAATTGACAGACTTTAAGGGCGCCGCATTGTATGCGATTGCCCGTGTAACCTGGCTCCTGTTGCCCGCAGAGGTAATAACTATGGTTTTTAATTCGCGGGATTGACCAGCCGGAATATTATAAGTTATCGGCGTGTTATATTCAATATCGGTTTTGCCGGGGTCGGTTCCATCAATCGTATAAAAAACTTTTGCACCCGTAACAGAAGGCGCTAAATTGACATTTATTTGGCTCCCGAACATAATGGTATCCTGTGTACCAATTGCACCGGGTACATAGTATTCCAGTCCGGCTTTATCAAACATTGCCAAATGATGCGGCAGGCGCACGTCTGCAAAATCTGTATAGTTTTTATTATCAAGCTTTGTCCAGCCTACCTCGGCCATGGCAAGCATTCTTGGTAATAATAAATGCTCGGCTTTAAACTCTGAGTTCAGATGTTCGGCCCACATACACGCCTGCACCCCTATTATATATTTTTGCTGCTCCGGAGTAAGCGTTGCGGGTACAGGGTTATAACTGTAAGTTTTTTTCAGG
>DASYEP010000161.1:0-87495 GCA_036498965.1 Mucilaginibacter sp. | reverse complement strand
AAGAAAAACGTGTTAGGATGTGGACAACGCTTAGCGTTCCCCACATTCTAACACGACACACAAGCAACAAATAGTTTTAACTTTATAAAAAAAAGTGTCAACCTTTTCCAGTACAACTCAGTGAACGTGAACAGTGAACATAAAAAAGGTACTGATAGCAGATTTCACTGATTGTTTTTGAGGATTTCACCGATTATTTCGGAGTTTTCACCGCCTTATTCGATTACCGATTTAATACAATTTTATGGTTTACGTGCTTTTTTATTAAAAAATTGATAATCAATACTTTAACAACAAATTACCCTGAATTGTGTAAACTTTTTTAAACCCTTGTATAGTTTTTTCCGGACGAGTCATTTTTCAAAAATCAATTTTCCAAATCCGAAATCGTAATTCCCAAATCCGAAATCCTACTACACATTCCCCCACCCATGCGCCAGTACATCAGCCAGGTGCATGGTCTTTAAAGGCAGGTTATTTTTATCGATATAGCTTTGAATATGCAGCAAGCAGGATGCATCGGTTGAGATAATGTACTCTGCTTCCGCTTCCAGGGCGTTGTTAACTTTTTGTTGGGCCATGGCTGTCGAGATGGCATCGAATTTAACGGCAAAGGTACCGCCAAAACCGCAACAGGTTTCGTTATCTTTCAAATCGACGAGCTCAAGGCCGAGCACTTTTGAAAGTAGCTGCCTGGGTTCATTTTTTATTTTGCATTCACGCAAAGCGGCGCAGCTATCGTGGTAAACAGCCCTGCCCTCCAGCTCCGCGCCGAAGTAATCAACCTGCAGTACATTTACCAGGAACTCAGACAGTTCGTAGATATTGCCCTGGATAGCCCGGCATTTATTGTGCGAAGTAGTATTGGTGAACAGGTCGTTATAATAATTCTTAACCATGCCTGTACACGATGCTGACGGCATCACAATTACGCTGTCTTCAGGAAAATCATTCAGGAATTTACTTCCTACTTCTTTGGCATCATCCCAAAAGCCGGAGTTAAAGGCCGGCTGACCGCAGCAGGTTTGTTTGGGGTTATAATGAACTGTGCAACCGGCTTTTTCTAACACCTTAATGGTATTAAAAGCGGTTTCGGGAAACAATTGATCAATAAAACAGGGAATAAACAGTTCGATATTCATTAGCGGCAATTATCAGCCGCTAATTTGAGAAAAATGTTTGAGGTTTGAGGAATGTCAGAATCAGGATTTTCAGGATTGAAGGATTTTCGCGATGATTATTTTTTATCCTGTTAATCCTCTAATCCTGAAAATCCTGATTCTGACAATCTTATTACTTCGCAGGCATATCAAATATCTTGGGATCAACGTCCTTATTAACCTCGATTGTTTTTATAACATAGGCCAACTGGAACTGACCGAGATCAATATCGATTTTATAAGGAGACATTAAACCTGCATCATTTTTACGATAGTCGGACAAGGTTGTAGTTACTTCCACCGGCTGACCCTGCATTTCACTTTTTGACACCGTTTTTGCAACCAGGTAGGTTGTTGCATCAATATAATAAGTTGATTCAACATTTCCTGCCGATGTAAGTTTTATTTTGTAATTGTTGCCGTCTTTTCCCAATAATTCAGCTTTATAGCCTTTTGATGCATAATCCATTAAGGCGCCTCCCGCATACATCTGAGATTTGCCGGATTGGTATTGGTTATCGGGCATTGCTTCAGGGCCTGATCCGCCGGTAAATGGGTTAATTGTCCATCCTCCTTTAGCATTAATACATTGAACAATCTTGGAGCCATTAATTTCGGCCTCGGATTTGTATCCCACCCCATTTAACATAACTGTGGAAGCTGGGTTATCAGCCCCCATAACCTGGATTGTGCTCGTTGTAGTGATAGATTTTACAGCAGCAATTTTGTCTTTTCCGCCCATTGCATCAATATGTTTAGCAATAACGTCGTCAACGCTTTGCGCACTGGCAACCAGGCTTGTGGATACGGCTGCAAATAGCAGCATTAGTTTTACGATTTTCATTTTTTTAATTTTGGTGAGATTTGATAATAAGTGATTTAATTATTTACTGATTAGATTATTAAACAGCGTTTTTGTTACTTGATAATTTACCTGTCAGATTTAAATAGCCCTTCTGCACAAACATCCACCATCTGATTAATAAAACATTTAATCATTAGCAATGTAGTAATTTATGAGTAAATGTAATATATAGAAAGGTAATTTATAAATACTTACCGATCATGGAAAAATATAAATGGATCGCGGCAATATGTTTTGGATTAACCGCAATTGCCTTCAGTTGTAAAACAAAATTCGAAACCACAAAAGCAACCACTGTTGCGAGCACATCCCCGCAAGCAGTTGAAAGAGGGAAAGTTTTGGTATACAGCATCTGTGCGGGTTGTCATTACAACCATGGAGTTAATAAATTTATCGGAAACAGGATTGAAGACGTGCCGGGTATTGTAGGAAAGGTTTATTCTGCAAATCTCACCAAATCAAAATCGCACGGTATTCCGTCGAAGTATACCGATGCACAAATAAAGTATCTCATAAAAACGGGGGTTGCTTATGATGGCAGGTTTATTCCATATATGCTGCGCCCTAATATGGCCGATGAAGATTTAAATGACATCGTTGATTATTTACGATCTGATGACCCAGCACTTGCAGCGGCCGATACCACCGTCGGCTTAACAAGTTATACACCCCTTGGTAAAACCGTTATGGGTATGAAGGCGAAGCCTTTGCCAAATAGTACCGGTATTAAGCGCCCTTCTGAAAACGAACCTGTTGCTTTGGGGCGTTATCTTGTAGATAACCTGGGCTGTTTTCACTGCCATTCAAAAAACCTCACTTCATTAAATTATCTTCATCCGGAACAGTCCAAAGGCTACCTGGAGGGCGGTTTTAAACTTAAGGGCGAACAGGGTGCTGATGTAGTCGCTTCGAATATCACACCTGATAAACAGACAGGGATAGGAAACTACACTAAACAGGATTTTCTCAAAGCTTTAAAAGATGGCCAGGCGCCCGACAGAAAGCTTAAGCCTCCAATGCCGAAATTTCAGATGCTAAGCGACGGCGAAGTAGGTGCGATTTATGCTTATATACAAACAGTGCCGCCTAAAGATCATAAGGTAAAAAATTAATCTTAACCGGCATCCGCAGGATAATGAATACCAGCGATAGCCCTTATTTTGTCAAGGGTTTCCATTAGGAGAAGCGTGTCGGTAAACGATACTACCGGGCTTTCCGTAAGTCTTTTTCTTAAACAATCATTTACATGCCTGGCTTCGTATTGATAGCCGAAGCCCGTTTCTTGTTCTATTGGTATAACCTGGCGGCTGTCCACCTTGTCGTTATAAAACTCAACATTTGAAGATGTTTCGTAAAACCTCGAAGTAAGCCGTATTCGGCCTTCTGTTCCGCAAATATCGGCCTCGGTTGCCAGGTTTGATGAAAAGGTAGAAAACAACTGTGCCAACGCCCCGTTTTTGTACCTGAACAAAATAGCACATTGCTCATCCACGCCTGTTGAGGCCGGAGTAATAACGGCATCAATAACGTCCGGTTTCCCTAATATGCTCATTGCTATAAAAACATTGTATATCCCAATGTCCATTACCGTTCCGCCTCCTAATTCCGGGTCAAATAACCGGGCAGGTATAGGTGCGGTTGGTTTGAAGCCAAAATTCACGAGTATAGCACGTATTTCGCCTAATAAACCTTGTTTTACCATTTCTTGCATTTTTATATAATGCGGATGAAATTTTGTCCACAAAGCTTCCATTAAAAACAGCTTCTTTTCCCTTGCCAGTTGGATCATCTCAATAGCTTGTTTGCTATTAATAGCAAAAGGTTTTTCGCAGAGTACCGCCTTATTGTGCTGTAAACACAATAATGTATTTTCATAATGAAGGTTGTGCGGGGTGGCGATGTAAATCACATCTACTTCGGGATTTTGAACTAACTCAAGGTAACTATGATGACAGTATTTTACCGGAAATTCTTTGCTAAACTCATCAGCCGACTGTTTGCTACGCGAGCCAATGGCTATCAATTCGGCATCTTCAACCAGTTTAAGATCGGATGCAAATTTGCGTGAAATGCGGCCTGCGCCTAAAATTCCCCAGCGGATCGTTTTCATTATTGTGATATCAGTTTATTTCGTTGCCATGCTGCAGTTCAAAATGATAAAATGACCGCTTTGCAATTTCTGTTTTACTAAGTACAAAACCAAGTTTCTTTATAACCTTAGCCGAAGCTTCATTGCGAATATCGACCATCGTAACTATTTTTTTTATTTTAAGTTCATCAAAACCAAACTTGATAAATGCAAGCCCCGCCTCAGTGGCAAATCCCCGCCCCCAGTATGCCTTTGCGATGTACAAACCCAGCGATGCCTCATTGTCAATAGCTTTGCCATCGTGATTAAAATGAGGGTATATACCACAGCGACCAATATAACTATCTTCGGCTTTGTAAACGGTCGCCCACACAGATAAACGATCCGTCACAGGCTTTAATGCATTTTTAAATCTATGTTCAGCCTCTTCACGCGTACGTGGATTGCCTCCCACATAACGTCTGAAATCTGCATCCATTTCCATCGCACAATAACCTTCTACATCGTCCACCAAATGTGGGCGGAAAAGCAATCTATCCGTTTCGAGGATTATTTCATTCTTCATCATATTTAAAATGCGGTAAATATAATTTTTGTATTTGCCAGCAACTGAATATTTTCGCAGTTCCCCTTGCCTGAAAAGCAAAAAGATACCAAATATTGTCCATCTATAGGGTAATGTAAGCAGGATGTTACTAAAATAATACATTCTGTAGATATTCTGTGTTTTTAATCAAGTGATTTTAAATTAGTTCGGTTAATTCATTGACCGGAAACGGACGACAGCTGTACAGAAACGATACAATCAAAAATCAATAACTATATAAGCTATTGATTTTTAATTATTTAAATAAACGGCATTTTATTTGAAGGAGGTGAATTGTAATATGGCAGTAAATGAAACATAATAAAAAACTTGAACAACGTACCTTTTTACAAGACCGTTTTGAAATTTTGATAAAGAAACAAAAAACCGGGAAAGCCAGCTTTAATGAATTGACTGAACTGGATGAAATTGTGAACAAGCATGCCGCTTTTCGCGAAAGAATACTGGAAGAAATGCACGTGTCAGATGGGCCGCCGAACAATCCCGCGAGCGAGGATTTATTGTTAGAAGTGAAAAAACAACCTGTTAATTTATTATCGGTAATCAAATCCTTTGTCGGACGACTATTCATTCTGAGATCAAACGTTTCTGCTCCGTCTCCTCATTTCAAAAGGGCTTGCTTAAGTTTTTGATTAAATATATTTTTCTATCTTTTCTAACAGGTCGTCCATTTCAAAAGGTTTGGCCAAGAAATCGTCCGCGCCTGCTTGCAACGCAGAGCATTGAATGTCCTTACTGGCTGAAATCATTACGATGGGTATTTTATTGGTACTTGTTTTTTGTTTTAGCTGCTTACAAACATCCCTCCCATCCGTTCCCGACATCCAAATATCCAATAACAGCAAATCCGGGAAATTGCTTTCCATTGTTAACAGTGAAGCACAATTTGTTATGCATTTAACCTCGTATCCTTCAAATTCGAGCATAATACCAATGGCATCCAGAATTCCCGGATCATCATCTGCTATAAGTATTCTTTTCGGCATATCTACAAAATAAAGGCGCTTAAAGTGCAATATCTTCCTGACTTATAACTCCTCAGCAAGCTTTTTCAATGGCAATGAAAAACAAAAAGTTGAACCCTCCCCTTCAATGCTGGTTACCCAAATCCTGCCGCCCTCACGTTTTATAATTTCAGACGAAATATACAAACCCAATCCCAACCCTGGAAAGGTGTGCTGCATATTACCACTAACCCGGTAAAACTGTTCAAAAACTTTATCTAATTTATCTTTTGAAATGCCAATCCCAAAATCCTGTACGGATAAATTAACCTCATTATCTTTCACAGAAGTACGAATGATGATCTTATCTGAATTTGGCGAATATTTAACCGCGTTGGTAATCAGGTTTGTTATCACTTGCCCTATACGCTCCTTATCGCTAAACACCACACCGGTTTGTGCCAGGTTCTCAACAAGCCGGTGCTTTTCGGAAGTGCGCTGAAGGTCTTCAATCAATTCCCTCACAAATGAGTTAAAATCAAATTCCCGGTCGTTAAACTGGAGCCTCCCTGAGTTTATTTTTGTAACGTCGAGCAGATCACCAATAAGACTGGTAAGGCGGTTAACCTGGCCATCCATTCGTTTTATCATTTCAGCTTCCTTCGTTTCACCGTTCTTCTTCAGCATTCTTTCCAAAACCTGAGTATACGCCTTAATACTAGTAACTGGAGTCTTTAGTTCATGGCTTGCAACTCCAATAAAATCATCTTTCTGCTGCTGAAGGTTCTTTTGTTCGGTTATATCCACACAAGCGCCAATGTAACCCAAAAAAACACCAGTTGAACAGTATTGAGGTTTACCGGTTGCTATGCACCAGTGAATGGTGCCATCGGCATGATTTATTCTGAATTCAGTTTCATGCAGGTTTCTGTCTGTCGAATCTTTTAGAAACTTTTGACTTGCCATTTCCTTGTCCTCTTCTGCTATTGATTTTAACCAGCCTGCACCCATGTGGTCTTCATAGGAAATGCCTGTCCAATCAATCCAGGATTGGTTTACATAGGTTATAGCGCCGTGCTCATCAGACATCCACAAGCCAGTAGGCGCCGCTGAGGTAATGTTCCTTAAAAGTTCTTCGCTATTTGCAAGTGCATGCTTAGCATCCAACTCCGGCCTCATATCCCGCATCACTACGCCGAGGTTTATAGGTTTCCCATTTACCGGGTCATCAATTCTTATTGTGTTTTTATATACCGGAAAAATTTCATTGGTCTGCAAATGCCGCATCATCATTTTACCTGACCAATTCCCTTTTTCCATTACAGTTGGTATAACTTCATTCCGAAGAAAATCAATCATTTCAGGCGCATGGAGTTCTGTTAAAGGGACTGCTGACACTTCCTCGTCTGTATTGTACCCCATCAAATTCCTGCCTGCTTCATTAATATAAGAGTTACTGCCATCTAAATTTAATACCGACATCAGATCGACACTATTCGAAACGAGAGTAATAAGTTTTTGCTGTTCTTCCCGGGCCTTTTTCTGTTCAGTAATGTCCAAAACAGTTCCTATCACTCTATTCGCTTTCCCTTCTGTATTATAGTAAACTTTTCCTTCAATCCTCGTCCATCTCATTGTTTTATCCGGCCAAATTACACGGGCCTCATAAAGTAACTTTCCTTTTTTTGGTGCCTCTTCCAGCGCTTTGGCTCTTGTCTCCAGACCGTCCTTATGAAACCGCTCTACATATTCCGCCCTTGATACCGGATCTTCAAATCCAAAAATACAGGCAAATTGCTTCGACGTAACCATTTCGCCTGTTAAAAGATTTAAATCATAGGTACCTAAACCAATTGCATCAGCAGCCAGCCTGGACCGCTCTTCAGCTTCCTCTATCGCTTTTTTTGCATTTACATGTTCAGTAACCTCTATAGCCACTGCTATTACACCGCTTATAGATCCATTATTTTCCCGAAATGGCTCATAAACAATATTCAAATAGGCTGTCTCCAATTTTCCATTTCTAAAAAGTGGGGTAGCTATTCCTTCTCCTCTAAAGGGTATACCTGTTAGCCTTACATTATCAACCAATTCTTCAAAGCCAAGTCCTTTTGTGTACGAAAGCACTTCAAACACATTTTTACCAAGCATTTCATCAACTGTTTTCCCATATAACTCACACAAAGGCGGGTTAATAAGTTCTGTAATATATTCAGATCCCTTAAAAATCGCAATCCCCACGGGTGCCTGCATAAAAGTGGAATAGAGTTGCTGACGCTGACTGTACAGTGCTTCGGCCCCTTTTCTTTCTCTTTCGCCAGCTTTATAAAGTTCCGTTACATCTAACGGCGAATGAATAAAATACTTTACTTCTTCATTTTCGTCCAAAACCGGAGTATTGGTAGTAGTCCAATAACGCTCTTCAAACTCGTTAGTTCCCCTTACCGGAATATCATACCTATAATTACTCATGGCATGAGGCTTTTTTGTATTTATTGTCTGTTCAAATGAAAAAATTGCACGCTCTATATTCTTAGATTCCTCATCCGTTGGATTCGCCGGAAAAGCTGCGAAAACGCCTCTGCCTACCAATGTTTGCCTGTTAGTATTTGTCGACGACAAATAAGCATCATTTACGTCGAGAATAGTAAACACGGGGGTATTGATGTCCATAATTAGCATTGCTACAGGACTGTTCTTAAAAATCTCCTGGTATCCCGCTAAGGAAATTTGTGAAATTTGCGAAAGCATAGGTTATATATTAATACAATAAGACCGCTAGTTGCATAAAACAATTTTTAAATATCAACAATTAAAAATTTTCATTTTCCATATCCCGGACCTTTGATAAATCTTCCGGGCTTCGCCCCTGTGTGATTACCATCTTTCAATACCTGCATTCCGTTAACAAATACATACAAAATTCCTGTGGCATATTGGTGAGGCTTGTCAAATGTGGCATGGTCAGTAACCTTTGCGGGATCGAATACAACTATATCAGCATAATATCCTTTTAATAAGGCCCCACGCTTTTTAAGCTTTAGATTAGTTGCCGGGAGGTATGCCAGTTTCTTAATAGCTGCCTGTAATGTGAGTACATTTTCGTCCCTGCTATATTTTCCTAATACGCGTATAAAACTTCCGTAAGCCCGGGGGTGCGCACTTGATTTCAAAAATACCCCCTGATTGGTATATGATCCTTCGTCGGAGCAGAAACTTACCCATGGTAGTGCAATCTCTTTTTTTATATTAGCCTCATTCATCTCAAAATAAGCAACTCCTATCCGCGTACTGTCCTGTACAATAAGGTCTATAGCGGTTTCCTCTGGTGATTTCCTTCTTATTTTTGCAACTTCAGCTAATGTTTTCCCTGTGAATTTTTTTAGCGAATCTTGTTTAAATGATAATAGTAGAACGTTGTCTGGCGACCCTGCGCTGTAGTAGGCATTGTCCCAGTCTGTTGCATTTATATGCATCGCTTTTGCCATTTTTGCGCGGATGGCAGGATCATGAAGTCGCTGCCATAGTTTATCAAATCCACCATCCTGCAACGATGGCGGAAATGAAGCGGTTAGGCCGGTAGCCGAGGCGACATAAGTATACATATCAGCTGTTATCTTCAGCCCTTGTTTACGCGCACTTTCAACCTGGTTGATAACACTATCCATTTGCGGCCAGTTATCCTTCCCTGCAACTTTAAAATGAAATATTTCTGCCGGGATATTGGCTTGTTTTGCTATAGTTATCAATTCGGCCAAAGCCCCGTTAACTCTGTTGCTTTCGCTGCGCATGTGCGAAATATATATACCACCGTACTGCGATGCTATTTTACATAAAGCAACCAACTCTTTCGTTTTGGCAAAACTATCAGGCGGATACATGAGCGAAGTGCTCACACCCATAGCACCTTCCTGCATCGCTTGTTTTACCAGCAATTGCATTTGCTCTAATTCAGCGGGCGTAGGTTGACGATCATCTTCACCTATCACGTTAGCACGGATCGTGCCGGCACCAACAAACGAAGCTACATTACAAGAAATACCTTTTTTTTCTATGTAATTCAAATATTCTCCTAGCGTATTCCAGGCAACTTTGAAACGAATGTCTGATTCGCTATTGGTCATTTGCGTTTTCATTTTAGGGGTAAGTGGCCCCATACTACTGCCCTCTCCCATCACTTCGAGCGTAACTCCCTGCCTTATATCGCTTTGTGACCGGCCGTCTTCTATAAGTGTAACATCAGCCTGGCTCAGCATATTGATAAACCCGGGTGCAACGGCCAGTCCATGAACATCGATTTCTTCCCTTGCAGTCATTGCCGACAAATCGCCTATTTCTGCAATCGTATCTGCGTTTATGGCAATGTCAGCCCTAAAAGGATTGCCGCCTTTTCCGTCATACACAAGGCCGTTCCGTATAATCTTATCAAATGTTGTTTTTTTTGTGCAGCTGAACGCTGTAATCATTGTTAAAATGAGGATGTAAAAATTGCGCATGGTTTAATTTAGGTTGATCAGATAAATATAAATATTTTAATAATAAATAGTTAACAAACTTATTTACTAAATAAAACTCCAGATTTATCTGAAATAAACCTGTATAAATATGGTGCCTTATGGGCACCCCCCGTCCATTTTTTGGCAACTCTTTCTAATATTCCTAAACTCAGCATTTTACGCTGAAAAGCAGGCCTGAGCAATCTTTTACCTAATATAGTTTCATAAAGCGTTTGAAGTTCGCCCATTGTAAAATCCTGCGGGAGCAGGTTAAGCCCAACCAATTTGTAATCCAGGTTTGTGCGGAGGGTTTCGAGACCTTTTTTTACTATCTGCGTGTGATCCTGTACGAGCTGCGGCATATTATTTAAGTCGTACCATGCGCAGCTGTCAAATATGGCCGCCGGTGTTGGCTTTGCCAACGTAAAATCAACAAGAGCATAATATCCTACAGAAATAAATCTTTTCAGCAACCAGTGATCATCCCTGGGAGCGGCGTCATTAACGCGCATTATGGTTTTAAATGGTTCAGGATCAAAGCGGGAATAATCGCCAAATACATAAAACTGATCAAGAAAAATATTTTCGAGGCCTGTCCGCTCCGACACAACCCTCTTCGCAGCATCATTTATATTTTCCTGCTCACCTATAAAGCCGCCGGGTAAGGCAATTATACCGGTCCGTTTGTATTCTACCAATAAAACTTTTAACTGATGATCGTGAAAGCCAAAAATAACGGCGTCAAGGGCTACACCTTTGATAAAGCCCGCCCCGTCGGCGCTCCCTTCTTCTTTATTGGTCTGATCGCTCATATTAAATTTAGGCAAATAACAAAAAAATTGGTAATCTCAAAATTACTATTTATTATTGTAACACAATGTTACAATAATAAAATTAACATCAAACGATTTTATTATTATGCTAACTACCGAATTAAAATCAATTAAAAATTAACTATTATGAAGAGAATTTTTTCATTGCTGGTACCCGCGCTGCTTTTATTTAATGCAGCAACTGCACAGCAACCCCAAGTGACGATCGCCAACGGAACGCTTGAAGGGACTATTGACGGTGACGGTATCCGTAGTTTTAAAGGAATCCCCTTTGCCCAACCACCAGTTGGCGATTTACGCTGGAAAGAGCCTCAACCGGTTGCAAACTGGACAGGCGTTCGCAAAGCTGATCATTTTGGCCATAATCCGATGGAAAAAAAAGTTTTTGGCGACATGGGTTTCCGTTCTGACACAATGAGTGAAGACTGTCTTTATTTAAACGTATGGACACCTGCAAAATCAACCGGTGAAAAGTTACCTGTATTGGTATATTTTTATGGTGGTGGCTTTGTTGCCGGTGATGGCTCCGAAGCACGTTATGATGGTCAAAGCATGGCACAAAAAGGTATAGTAGCGCTTACTGTAAACTACAGGCTTGGTATTTTTGGCTTCCTCTCTCACCCCGAGCTTACGAAAGAATCACCACATCATGCATCCGGCAACTATGGCTTGCTCGATCAGAATGCTGCCTTACGCTGGGTAAAAGCGAATATTGCAGCCTTCGGAGGTGATCCTAATAAAATTACAATTGCGGGAGAATCAGCAGGTTCAATTGCTGTGTCAGCCCAGATGGCATCTCCATTATCAAAAGATTTGATTGCAGGAGCTATCGGCGAAAGTGGTGCAATGATAAACCCGACATTACCCGCTCTGCCTCTCGCCGATTGTGAAAAAAACGGTGTAAAATTTGCACAAAGCGTTGGTGCAAACTCAATAGCCGATTTGCGTGCAATATCGGCCGCAAAATTACTGGATTATGCAGCGAAACCGGGCATGCCAGGCGGTCTTCCCGGACTTAGTTCGACCATTGACGGCTATTTTCTTGTTAAACCGATAGTCGCAACATTTGAAGCCGGCGAACAAGCCCAGGTTCCTTTGCTGGTTGGATGGAACTCGGCAGAAGTACCTTACCAAATGGTTATGCAGGGAACACCTCCTACACCTGAAAATTACACAGCTAAATTGAAACAACTTTATGGTGAAAACGCAGACGATGCAGCAAAACTATATCCTGCTACCACAAATGAGGAAGTTATGAAGTCGGCTACAGCACTTTCAAGTGACAGATTTATAGTATACAGCACCTGGAAATGGGCCGATTTGCAAGTTAAAACCGGCGGCCACCCAGTTTATCGTTATACTTTTTCGCGGGTAAGGCCCCCTATGCAGGGCGGCGGAACTGCCGGTTTAGCAGGCGGCGTAATAAAGAATTCCGGTACCGCTCCTGCCAATACACCTCCGCCCTTAGGCGCTCCCCACGCATCAGAAATTGAATATGCAATGGGAAACCTGGCTACTAACAAATTTTACGGATGGACACCAGATGACTACAAAGTTTCGGAGACTATGGAGAATTTCTTCGCAAACTTTATAAAAACCGGTAATCCAAACGGCCCAGGATTGCCAAAATGGACGCCAAATACCAAAGGCAGCCCAGTTAAATTTATGAATATCGACGTAACCAGCAAACTTGAAACTGAAACCAACGGCGCACGTTACCAATTTTTAGATAAACAGTATATGAAATAATATTTTAAACTTCCGGAGCTTTCAGGAGATCCGGAAGTTTTTTTGTCTGCCCTGTATAAAAAACAATTTAAACCTTTCCCGATAAAATATCTGACTCATAAAGAAAAAGTAAATACTTTTACTAATAAATGCTTTATGAAAACCATCCTACCCTTCTCTCTTTCAATCCTCCTATATGTTGGTTTGGCTACAGCCCAGCCAAGGCAAATTCAAAAACCTGATGGTACGACCATTTCCATAAAAGCTATCGACAGTATCGCTAAAAAGTTAATGGATACCGCGGGCGTAAATGGACTGGAGCTTGGTATTATAAATTACAATAATGTATCTTATGTTAAGTCGTATGGGTTTAAAAACCGTGCAAATAACGAGCTGAACGATACGAGCACGTGCTTTTATGCGGCGTCGTTGTCAAAAGCGTTGTTTGCCTACATTGTTATGCAGTTGGTTGATGAAGGTAAAATTGAGATTGATAAACCTTTGTACTTGTACTTGCCCAAACCACTGCCCGAATACAAAAATTACAAAGACCTGGCCGGCGATGAACGATGGAAATTAATAACAGCCAGGGAATGCCTTGATCACACCACCGGCTTTCCAAATTGGCGGCAATTCAATCCACACGGCAATAAGAAACTTGAAATATTCTTTACCCCTGGTACCCGATACGCCTACTCCGGTGAAGGGATTTACCTATTGCAATTTGTTGTAGAAATTATAACCGGCAGGCATTTGGAAGATATTGCACAGGAAAAAGTATTTAAGCCATTCGGAATGACTCGTACAAGCTATCTATGGCAACCTGGTTTCGAGGCAAATTACGCTAATGGTCATGATATGAACGGCGATACGTTACGAAAAAACCGCCGTAAAAAGGAAAATGCTGCGGGTTCGATGGAAACAACCATCGCCGATTATACCCGTTTTATGGCGGCAGTAATGCAAGGTAAAGGTCTAACGGCGAAAGCAAAGAAAGAAATGATTTCGCCTCAAATAGCAATTGTTTCAAAACGGCAGTTTCCTTCGCTTGATACAACGACATCTGGCGAAAACAAAAAAATAGAACTTTCATATGGGCTCGGCTGGGGATTGTTTACCAGTCTGTATGGTAAGGTGTTTTTTAAAGAAGGGCACGATGATGGGTGGGTTCATTATGTAATTGGGTTTCCTGATAAAAAAATTGCCCTCGTTATTTTATGCAACGACTCCAATGGGGAAAGCATTTTCAAAGAGTTGGTCGAGAAAATAACAGGTATCACCATCCCGTGGTATTGGGAAGGATATACCCCCTACCGGGCGAACGTAAAGTTGCAGGAAACCGTTTTACAGCAAATTGCAGGTGAATATAATGGAAAACTGAAAGCCATTATTACCCTCGTTAACGGTCAGCTAAAAGTTGAATCTCCTACTGTTAACTTGCCTAAAACAAATCTTTACGCAGAAAATGATCACCATTTCTATCTAAAGATAATGGATACAGATATTGATTTTGTAAAGACCGCCGACGGTAAGGTTATAAAAGCTGTCCTGAACGACGAAGGTGAGCATTACGAATTGACTAAAGTGAAATAGAACTGCATGTCAATTACGCCAAATCGATTTCAATGGGGTTATTGTAAAATCTTTAATCACCACACCATCTTTGTATTTGACCGTTAGGTGATCATAACTTTTTCTGGGAAAAAATATCGCAGTCATAATACCAAGGCCATCATCAGCAAATAACTCTATTGATGAAGCGTCAACAATAAGTTTAACATTGGATGATGGATCATTCGTTAACCTGGGCGAACTAAGTGGTTTAGTAAATTCAGAATTGAAATCAACTATGCCCGACTTGGTTCGGTCAATAAAATAAACATTGTCTTTTTTGCGATAGCCAATTACCAGCTTCTCGCCGAGGCTGTTAGACAAAATCAGCGAGTAGTCGTTAATAGCGCCAACATTGAAAGTAATTTTACATTGTTCTGGAAGTTCGCTGATTCCGTTTTTAAACAATTCGACCGTGTTTAGCGGGATGTTTTTTTCTTCTATATTATCCAATTCTTTAACAGGATTCGCAGCGAGAAACAGTTCTCCGTTAACTTGCCTTAACGATAGCTCACGAGGAATAGTCATTGCATTCCGCCATTTCTTTGTCGGTACCTGGCTAGAATACAGCCAGTTACCAACCCATCCTAAAAATATCTTCCGGTTGCCGGTATTCGACCACACAACCCCTG
The DNA here is from genome assembly GCA_036498965.1 of Mucilaginibacter sp. Classification (GTDB taxonomy): domain Bacteria; phylum Bacteroidota; class Bacteroidia; order Sphingobacteriales; family Sphingobacteriaceae; genus Mucilaginibacter. The sequence continues at coordinate 72,530 of DASYEP010000161.1, read as the reverse complement.
CGTAGTCGTCCGGTCCGTAATCAATCCACCTGATTTTATTATCGACAGCTGTAAATGTTTTACCGTTAAAATTTCCTATAAAATACTGAGTTGCTGATCCGCCATTAGGGCCGCTGGCATTTACACCTACTATCAATATCCAGTAAGTTTTACCTTCTGCTTTAAGCTGAAACAGATTAGGGCATTCCCAAACCCCTCCATGAGCGCCCTTTGTATTGCCAAAATCTCCCCTCTTTGACCAGTTCTTCAAATCGGGCGAAGAATAGAATGTCGCCCTGTCTTTTGTAGCCAAAGTCATGACCCATTCCTTTTCCGGTTCATACCAGATTACATTTGGATCTCTGAAATCCCTGACCCCCGGATTTTTTAGGACAGGATTACCTTTATATTTTGTCCAGGTTTTACCGTCGTCGAGGCTATACGCGATACTTTGGTTTTGAAAATCATTGGACCCTGCTTTTTCTGCCTTTGGATCATGATGGGTAAACATCGCAACCAGCGGTACCTGTCCTTTTTTACCAAAACCTGAGGAGTTATGCTTATCAACAACCGCGCTTCCAGAATATATATAACCCAAGCTGTCTGGGTATAGCGCTATCGGTAGCTGTTTCCAATGTATAAGATCTTTACTTACAGCATGTCCCCAATGCATAGGTCCCCAAACTATATCATTGGGATAATACTGAAAAAACAAATGATAGGTTCCTTTATAATAGACCATTCCGTTTGGATCGTTCATCCATTTTTCTTTTGGTGAAAAATGCACCTGTAAACGGTAGGGCTCGTTGTAAGTGGAGTTTTTTTCTTGCGCTCTCGAAAAAGCCGCAAATAAAAAACAACAGATTACTAGCAGGGAGCTCTTCAGCATTTATTGTGGAATTTAAAATCTCATAAATATCAGAATAAAAAAGGCAAATACGTTCGATTATTCAAATATTACTATTTTGCACTATGAAAAAACTGCCACGGCTTGCTATTATAATTTTAATTTGCTTGTTTACCTGTACAGCGTTTGCACAACCTTCACCCCTACCGCCTTCGCGGCAATTAATGGTTGTGGTTACTGACGGATGGAACAATTTACAGGGCACCATTTATGTGTTTGAAAAGGATACTAACAAATGGATATTAAAATTCAGTAATGCAATTGTGATTGGCAGCAAAGGGTTGGGTGTTGGCGACGGAATAATACCCATTTCAATTGAAAATGCCCCAATAAAAAAAGAAGGTGATATGAAATCGCCGGCAGGCTTTTTTACAATTGGTACCGCATTTGGTTATGCGGACTATAAAGAAGCTAAATGGATAAATAACCCCTACGTAAAAGCAACCGACACGCTGATTTGCGTGGACGATATGAACTCGGCCCATTATAATACGCTAATCAACAATGACACTGCCAAAAGCGACTATAAGAGTTTTGAACACATGCATCTTCAAAAAGATTATTATAAATGGGGGCTATTTATAAATCATAACTCGCCTAAGGTTGTTCCGGGCGATGGTTCCTGCGTTTTTATGCATATATGGGGAAATGATCACTCCGGAACCGCTGGTTGCACCGCCATGAAAGAGGAAGATTTATTAAAAATATTGCGCTGGATAAAAGCCAGTGATAACCCTTTGCTGGTTCAATTACCTAAAGATGAATATTTAAAAATCAGGGTTGAATATGGGTTACCTGAGATTGGGTTTTAATATTTTTCTATCCAAAACTTTGCTCAACTGCCCGGTATCGCATACTTATATTTTGGATCATCAAGGACTAAAACCCAATCATTTTCAAAACCTGTGGTTGGCGGTGTAAAACTCATCGATCCTTCGCGTTTCAGCGATCCAATTTTTGTGACCTTACCATTTTTGGGGTTATACCACCAGGCAACTAAATTTGCACTGCGTAACCTGCCTGTGTTAACTGTAAGTTGCTTGCCAAGGGGAATATAAATCATGAGGTAACTGCCTGAACTATCGGCAAAAGCGCAGCTATGTTTGCCACTCAAACCTTGCCCGTCAGTTATTATTCTGGAATCAGGAATCCGGTTGAGTGAAGGTCTGGATGTAATTAACTTTTTCAAATATCCTGCCTGGAAAGCGCCGGGGCGGTCAATTGCCTCAGTCCAGTACCTGTCGGCATAGTTTATTTTCTCTCTTTCAGCGCTGTAAAACTGCCATACGCTGTGATGTCCATAAGTAACACCGCAGCCACCAGAAAACACCGAGCGGTAAAGTTGTTTTCTTACATCATAAGCACGGTAATATCCGCTTGCCGGATCCCATTTTGGCCATGGATTCACCGGATGATCTTCGTAGTTGGGCTCGGCATCTAGAACCGGTTTGCGGGGTGATAGATTAAAATCACGGGTGATCAAATCCCAAATTGCCACGTCGTGCCCATTACCGTGGCCCGACTGGATCATATTCATCGTCAACCATGGTTCATGGTGAATATACTGCGACGTGGAATTTGGGCCACCTGATGGATGGTACGTAATAAAGGGCTTTTTTCCGGATACATCTGTAATACCTTTTGCCATCGCGCGCCAGATTGGTCGCCAATCGGCGGTATCGTTTTTTGCAGGCCGGTCACCGCCCAGTATCCAAATAATATTAGGGTAATTTTTATACCTATTCCCTATCCAGTAACCGTATCGATAGGCATTTTCAACATTAAAAACCACCGGGCCGGTGCCCCAGGCCTTAGTAACTTTATCTCCCCAGGTTGGCAAAAGCCCTATGTACAAACCTTTGGATTGGGCTAGTTTGACAACAGAATCAACAAACTTAAAATAATATTCATTTGGCGTTTCGGGGTTTAAGTTGTTCAGCGGAACGTCGCCGTAAACATTGGGCTTGGTAAGCCCATCAAACTCTGCTAATATTACAGCCTGTATAACGTTAAAACCTTTATCGTGCCGGTTATTCAGGTAACGATCTATCTCCTCCATTTTTAACCGATGAAACAATTCCCATGCGGTATCGCCCAGCCAAAAGAATGGTGTGCCGTCTTCATGCTGCAAGTAGTGGCCATTTGACGCAAGAACAATTTGGCCGTGGCTGAACGGCGATTGCGCATTCGAACTCAAAAAACCGGTTAAAAAAAATAATAGGATAAAAAGTGTCTTCATTTTCAAGGTGTATATATCTGTATGAATACCATTGCAATGATCTACTTCAACACCGGCAAAATTATCTTCGAGCTATCATGATAAACTTTGATAGTTTCCTTTATAAAATCGACGTCCTTTGCATGGTAAATATCAATAAACTGCTGGGGGTTCCGATCGGCTAAAGGAAACCAAGTGCTTTGTACCTGTATCATTATGCGATGGCCTTTCTTAAAAGTATGAGCAACATCGGGCATCGTAAATTTCACTTCGGTTGGCTTGCGCGGTACAAAAGCCTCGGGGGCCGAGAAACTGTTGCGGTACCTGCCACGCATAATTTCGGCACGCACCAGCATCTGGTAGTTGCCCATCGGGTATTTATCAACAGGATCATTGGGTGTATTGGCCGGTAAAACATCGACAAGTTTCACCACAAAATCAGCATCGGTGCTGGATAAGCTGATCATCAGATCACTTACAACAGGGCCGGCTAAAGTAATATCTCCCGTTAAAGTATCCGAGCTAAAAACCAACACGTCCGGCCGACGAGCCGCAAAGCGCTGATCGTCGTCCATATATTCGCGGGTGCGGAAAAAATGAATTTTATCCGCATAAGGCACTGGTTTGGCCGGATCGCTGATATAGCTATCAAATGTAGATTTTCCGCTACCTGACGGCTTAGACGATAATTTGTTATTCGCTTCAAGGTAAACGGGTGTCGGTGTTATATCGGCAGGCGGCCATTGTTTAAACTTCCGCCATTTGTTTTCGCCTGAAAAAAAGATGGTTGCTTTACTGATTGTATCAGTGTTGCCCTCCCCTTTCAGGTAATAATTGAAAAATGGTATTTCAATATTGCTGGTATACCACTCATTGGTTTTGCTGCCAAAATGAATATTGCCAAGATGAGATCCATCCCTGCTGGCCCATTGCCCGTGATACCAGGGACCTACTACCAGTTTGCTATTAGTTGCAGGGCTTTGCTTAACCAGCGCCTGGTAAGTGTTCCAGGTTCCGTACCCGTCTTCAGCATCAAACAAACCACCCACAATCAGCATTGCAGGCCTTACGTCTTTAATACCTGATCTCGCATCCCTAATCTTCCACCAGTCATCAAGATTAGGGTGCTTCATCATATTGCTCCAAAACGCCAAACTGTCGCCCGTTACTTTTGTAAAGTTAGGCAAGGCACCCATATTTAAATACCAGGCATAATTATCAAGTTCGGGAATATCAAATGTTTTTGCCGGTTTAGTAGTAGGATGCAGCCGCGGCTGACTAAAGCCAAAACCAACGTGAAAATCAAACGCGTCCAAAAGGAACAATACGCCGTTATGATGGTCATCATCACCAAAAAAACGATCGGTAACCGGTGCTTGCGGGCTAACCGCCTTCAACGCAGGGTGACCGCTCAATGCAGCTTCAGTAGCATAAAAACCAGGGAATGAAATACCGCTTACCCCTACATTTCCGTTGTTATTTTCAATGTTCTTTACCAACCAGTCTATTGTATCATAGCTGTCGCTTGCCTCATCAATATCTTTGTTTGTTTTTTTATTTGGATTACACGGCCGCACCACTTCAAACGTACCTTCACTCATCCATCGGCCGCGAATATCCTGAGTGACCATTATATAGCCTTCTCTGCAATATTTAATTTGAAAGTTTCTCCAATAAGGGCGGTAAGCCTGACCATACGGTGAACAAGAATAAGGCGTACGGGTCATTAGTATCGGATGCTTTTCCGATTGATCTTTTGGTATATAAATAGATGTAAAGAGCTTCACACCATCGCGCATCGGTATGCTCACCTCTTTTTTAATATAGTTGTTTACAAACCAAGCCGAATCAGTATTTTGAGCGGCAACACCAAAAGGAAAAAGAATTATGACAAGCAGGTAGATTTTTTTCATTTCAACATTAAAAGCAAGAACGTAAATATATCGATTTTCAATTAGTGAGGACGTTTATTCGATTGCTCTAAAGGCCGAAATATACTTATCGATATAAACCTGCTTACTCAACGCCTTATATTGCATAATAAACCTGGGATGTTCAAGTGCTATAATCTTTTTAAAAAAATGGTGCTCATCATTAAGCACATTCAGGAATTTTTCATTCTTTCCGGTACCAAAACAAAAACACAGGTCGGTATTTATACCTAAGGCGATTTGCTTGCGTATGTTGTCGATCATAAAATCTTTGACCGCAGCTATCAATTCTTTGCTATCGTAATAATTATAGTTTTTTTCCTTGCCAGAGGCATCCACAGAGGTGAACCCAAGCGGACAAGGCGAATTAATATAAAATTGCTTGTAGAATGCTTCAGCCCCACCGTAAGCATTTATCACTTCGTACACAAAAACTGAAGACGGCTCATGTGTTACTTTGCCTGTGTATTTGATATTGCACTCCGTGACTAACCGCTTGGGATCAGTAAAAGGTATACCGGTTAAACCGCCTCCAAACCTGCCGGGGTTGATACCCAAAATGAGATGCCGCTGCTCATTGTCGTTATAATATTTATGATAAAAAGTTTCAACAATGTCCATCACGCCCGGATTTTCTTCGAAAGGGTTCATGATACGGATGCCTGCGGGTAAAGCATTCCCGGTGTACGTTAAGTGACTATTAAATTGAATAACTCTATCGGCGAAGGTCATCGGGCTAAATTAAGACTTTTACAGCTTTATCTATATTGTTTAAATAACTCTGTTGGCGAATTTTATCAGTTCACTTTATTTTAATAAATTGCCCTATAGCAATACATACAGGTTATTTAAACCCCTCATAAATACCTTCAAATAAATACCTTATTGACATGAAAACCCAGTTTTTCTTTGCGCCGCACCCTGCACTAAGCAGTCTTGTCAATAACTTTATGATCGGGCATATAAAATTAGCACATCCCGAAGACAGGCTATCCTTTCCCTTCCCTCCTTTGCCCGAGCATTCTATTCTTTTTTACCCGTTTGATAAACCAACGGTGGAAGATGTCATAACAGGAAAAATCCACTACACTTATAGCTGCACAATCACCGGGCCACAGACCGAAAGGATCAACCTGGCTTTTGGTGACAATCTCCTTGTAATCAAAATAGGTTTCCAGCCGGGTGGCCTTCACCGGTTATTAGGTATGCCAATGGGAGAAATGCTGGGCTATAAAGACTATGATGGGCAGGATATTTTCGGAAGCGGGGTAAATGATGTTACCGATGCAATGGCAAATGCAAGCAGCTTTACCGAGATGAAAATCATCGCCGAAAATTTTTTATTTAACCATGTTTCAAAACTAAAAAAAATACTCCCTATAGATTATGTTCTTCCCCAGATACTTCAAAATGGAGGTTTGGTCAAAATCGACACGCTTGCAAAAAAAGCATGTATGAGTAACCGCCAGTTTGAAAGGACATTTAAAGACAGGATTGGGCTGTCACCGAAATTCTACAGCAGGCTGGTACGGTTTGGAAAAGCCTGGCTCATTAAAGAAAATAACCCGGCAGTTACCTGGACGGAAATAGCCTACCGCTGCGGATATTTCGACCAGATGCACTTGATCCGCGATTTTCAGGTATTTGCCGGCAGCAATCCCCGGGTAATTGCCGATGAATTGGCTCAAATGCCATTTTCGCTTGACAATCGCATTTTTTGTTGAGATCACAATGTCGCATTTATACTATTAGCAGGTTAGCCGCCGGGTTAGTTTTGAGATAAATTAAATCAAATTTATCATGAAACATTTTTTATCAACTTGTCTGTTAATTTGCATAGCGGCCAACGTTTTTGCACAAAATTTAAAAGCTGACGAAGCAGCGATCAGATCAATCATCCAAAAAAAACAAGAAGCCTGGAACAAACACGACTGGGTGGCATTCAGCCAGGATTATACTGAGGATGCCACCTTAGTTAATTTTGTGGGAATGTTTTGGAAAAGCAAAAGTGACATAATTAGCCACTTAAGCTCCATCAACGACTGCTGTCTGTCCGCCACATCAGTAAAATTCGACCTTCAGTTTTTCAGGCCCATTAATCCAGGGGTTGACGTGGTTTATATAGAAGAAACTTTATTTACCGACAGGGATTACAGCACCCCAGTTCAAAGCTATAAAAAAGGCGAGATAGAATATAAACAGATAATAGCAGTTTATGTTAAAAAGGGCAAAGAGTGGAAAGTAACTGCTGAGCAGCTTACGCTTATTAACCAGCTTTTGACTCCTCATAAGGATATAAAAAGGATATAAAATAGACAGGATAAGTATATCAACAACATTGAATATGTTAAAAAAGGACGACTTTCTGGGTAGGTCCTTTTCATTTTTGGGAAAAAAGGTACTGGGTTAGAACACCAACGGCTTTTAAGTTTTATCATAATCGATTGTTAATGACCAAAAAACGCATTAATGAGCAACAGCAGACCCAGACCTAATAAAACTGCATAACTATATTGGAAGAATTTGTCGTTCTGCATGCGGGAATTAATCATTCGGCCGAGCAATACCGCCGGCACTAGCGCCGGCAGCGACCACAAGTAGTAACGAAACGTCGCCGGACGAAGCAAACCATTAAACCAATAGCCTAGAACCCCTGTAAGGCTGGCAATCAGAAAATACGCCTGCAAAGTAGCGCGGAAGTGTTGTGCCGTCCAGCGTCGTTTGGCACCATAAATAACCAGCGGCGGCCCATTGATCCCGTAAGCTCCTCCCAGTATCCCAGATAACAAACCACAGCTAAAAAGCCACCACTGGTTATCCTGTTTCAATTCTTTGAGCCGGCTGCCTGTTAGCAAATAGGTAGCAAAAACTATGATTACCAGCCCCAATAAAAGTTTTACTTGAAATTCAGGCACGTGAACCAGTAGCCATAAACCAACGGGTATGCCTATAAGTGCATAAATGATTAAAACGCCCGCACTTTTTAAATGTATCTTTTTATGGTCCTGGACTACAACAAAACCAGCTATAGTAACAGATATCAGAACTGATAACGGAACCGCCACTTGTAACGGCATTACTAAAGCCAGCAAAGGAACAGCGACCAGTGACTCACCAAAACCAAAGGCAGAACGAAATACGGTTGCGACGAAAATAATGACCGCAACCGGTAGAATAATCAGACTGTTTAACATCATTAAAGATATGATTTTTATCGGCTAAACTACCAAAACACCCACCCGGATTGTGTATTCAAACAACATTGTAACGATCTTATTGCAACCCTATAATAGGTTTATGTCGTGCATCCCGAATAACATGGTAACACTAACGAAAAAATAGTAAATGTTCAGATTATATACAGACCCCAGGCTACCATGTCAAAAAAAAACCCGGCCAAAACAACCGGGTTTAAAATTGTGCGGAAGAAGGGACTCGAACCCCCACGCCTCGCGGCGCCAGATCCTAAGTCTGGTGCGGCTACCAATTACGCCACTTCCGCGTTTTTGATTTTTAAGAGGTTGCAAAGATAGTTTTTTAAAATGATTTCACCGATTATTTTTTAAAAATGATTATCGGGTAGTGATTTCACTGATTATTTGCGGATGATTTCATCGATTAAAGATGATTACACCGATTATTAACGGTTACATTGATTTAAGGTCCGCCGACAGCTTTTTGAAGTACGCTGGCGCCAGCAGCAACCGGCTTCCGTACCAGGAAAAAATCTCACCATCAACCAGTTTAATGGTTGCATCTGGCAAAAGTGTTTTAAATTCAGCGATATGTCTCTCTTTGAACGGATACGGTTCGGAAGCAAGAAAAATAACATTAGGATCAACATCGGTTATCATGCCAGGATAAACTTCAGGATATCGTTCTATATCGAAAGCATTAGTTAACCCGCATTTTTGCAGCATGCTATCAATAAAAGTATTTTTAGCGGCTATCATATAAGGCTTTCGCCAGATAAAATAAGCAGCCGTTAAATTTAATGGCCTTACTTTATGAGTGTCGAACTCTTGTTTTATAGACTGACTTAGCATATTCGCCTGCGTTTCCCTCCCAACCAGTTCCCCAACCTTCTCAACCATATTAAGGGCATCAGTTAAATTATTGATATCGCTTATCCAAACCGGGAAAAGTGCTGTTAACTCCTCAATCTGGCTAAGCTCATTTTCTTCCTTATTGGCGATGATTAGATCGGGATTTAAGGCCTTTATTTTGTTGATATTTAGCGTTTTGGTACCGCCAACTTTCGCCGTGGATTTAAATTTATCGGCAGGGTGAATACAAAATTTAGTTATACCAATAACTTCTTCGTTTAAGCCCCAATAAAAAAGCAACTCAGTTTGGGAAGGCACCACAGAAATAATTCTTTTTGGCGTTGATGGTAAATCTATCTCCCTGTCTAACTGATCGTAATATACAGGCATCTTAATTGGTTGATTGAGTTAATTAGGTTATATTAAGTTGATTGGTTTTACATTTCTGAATAAAAATGAATTATTTATCAAAATTCACAACAATACCTGTGACTTAATCCACCGCTCTCTTAATCGACCACTCACCTAGTCAACCAATTTACTGATTATAAATCTGGTAGATGCCTTTTATATTCCGTCTATCTGCAGAACCCACTAGTATAGCGGTGATTTTCTTCTCCAGCATTAAGGTCTCAGCCTGATTGATGAATTCGTTCTCGTCAATAAATACAGGTGAGGTGGTCATCATATCATTAGGATGAAGTTTTGAAGTATCTGGGATGCGGATAAGCGCACGGCGCAAATCGCCATCCGTTATAATGCCTTTAACATAACTGGCCTCCCCTACTATTACCATCCCCAAGCGTCCTTCCGACATACGCAACAATAATTCAGTAAAGGACGAACTTTCGTCGATAAAAGGCAGGTTGTCCGTCCGCATTAGATCCTTCACCCGTATCAATAATTTGCGGCCAAGACTACCGCCGGGATGAAACCGCGCAAAATCTTCCTGCTGAAACTGGCGCAACTCCATTAAAGCAACGGCCAGCGCATCGCCCATTACCAACGCAGCGGTGGTTGATGAAGTGGGTGCCAGGGCTAGCGGACATGCCTCCTGTTTGATATTTATGTTCAGATGAAAATGACTGTTTTTGGCAACGGTTGAGTTTGGATTCCCAGTTATGCCGATGATGCTATTTTTATTCCATTCCAAAAAAGGGATAATCTTTAACACTTCGTCGGTTTCGCCCGAATAAGATATCAGGATTACAATGTCGTTTGCGCTCACCATCCCTAAATCGCCATGAAATGCCTCCCCGGGATGCAGAAAAAAACTTGGCGTACCGGTACTGGCAAAAGTAGCCGCTATCTTTTTACCGATGATGCCTGATTTACCAATCCCTATAACTATAAGCTTACCGCTCGCATTTAATATGGCCTCTACAACCTTGCTAAATTCATCATTAAGCGAATCCGCGACATAACGCAAAGATTCAATTTCAATATCAAAAACCCGTTTAGCAATTTCTTTCATAGTTGGTTGAACCGGAATTCACAAAGTTTTAGAATTTATAAATGCTATTATCATCCAACAAGAGGCTCTATTACCTGTTCCAGCTCATGAAGCCTCACCATATTTGGGCCATCACTCAATGCATTATCCGGATCGGGATGGGTCTCCATAAAGTAGCCATCCGCGCCGAAAGCTTTTGCCGCTAATGCCATCATAGGTACGAAGGTGCGGTCGCCGCCTGTTTTACCTCCTGCCCCACCTGGCCGCTGCACCGAGTGCGTACAGTCCATGCAAACAGGGTGACCAAAAGTTTTCAAATCATAAATATTCCTGAAATCTACCACAAGGTTATTATAACCGTACATATTTCCGCGTTCTGTTAAAATAACCTTGTCGTTACCGGCCTCAAGTACTTTTTGCGCCGGATAGAACATATCTTGCCCCGAAAGGAATTGTGCTTTTTTTATGTTTACGATTTTTCCTGTTTTTGCTGCGGCAACAAGCAAATCGGTCTGACGACAAAGAAAGGCAGGTATCTGTAATATATCAACCACCTCGCCAACAATCTTAGCCTGGTAGCTTTCGTGAATGTCGGTAATCAACGGCAAACCAAATTGTTCCTTAACTTTTAGCAGCATTTCCATACCTTTTTCAAGACCGGGGCCCCGGTACGAGCGTATAGACGTACGATTAGCTTTATCAAATGATGATTTAAATATAACCGGCACATCATACTTCTGCCCTATCTCGGCAACCTTTTCAGCAACCGTATATAAAAGTTCCTGGCTTTCCATTACGCATGGACCCAGTATAAAAAACGGCTTTTGCCGCATTTGATTAAACAGCATAATTGGTAAAATAAAGTGTAAATATGAGAATTTTTTATTGAGTCCGGAAGTCGGCAAAGTCCGGGAGTCCGAAAGACGATGAATGTTTTTTCTTCCGGACTTTCCGATTGTTTTTTTGCTTTTTCTTTCCGACTTCCGGACTTTTCGGACTTTCCGACTACTTTTGCATATGAACTATTTTGAATTTTATGGTATCCCGGAATCATTTAATCCTAATACTGCTTTCCTCAAGAAAAAGTTTTATGAATTGAGCAAGCAGTACCACCCTGATTTTTATGCCAATGAGGATGATGCCAAACAACAGGAAATATTGGAACTATCTACCCTTAATAACAAAGCATATCAAACCCTTTCCGACCCATACAAACGACTTGAATATATCTTAAGGACCCATGAATTGCTTTTAGAAGGTGCCAAACCACAGCTTCCATCAGATTTTTTAATGGAAATGATGGATATTAATGAGCGCCTTATGGACGTGGATGACGCCGAACAACTTGGTCATCTAACCGGAGAAGTGCTTGCTATTGAGGGAGGTATCGATGAAAGTATAGCACAATTCACAGCTGGCTATGAAACTTTGGATGACACCGCAAAAGAAGAACGCTTAAATAATATTGCAGATTTGTATTTCAGACAAAAATACTTGTTGCGAATTAAAGAGAGTTTGAATACATTTGCATCCCGTTTCTGAACGACTAATCCACCGTTCGCAAAGGCCCAGATGGCGGAATCGGTAGACGCGTTGGTCTCAAACACCAATAACTTCACGGTTGTGCCGGTTCGACCCCGGCTCTGGGTACAAAGCCCCGATGCAGACGCGTCGGGGCTTTGTAATTTTTTAAAGTTGAATAATTATCGCTAAAAAAAGATCGCGTAAGAATGATTCAATATGTGATATAAATGAAAAAAGCGAATCTGGAATACTCCTGGTCCGCTTTAATCATTCTAAAACAATCACCTCTTAAATTAGAAGTTTCTTAACACCTATTCAATTACTCACTGATCAAACTCCTAATCAAATATAAGAACTTATAATTTTTTGTTTTTTGAAATGCAGTCTTTTTACTGAAGCATGACACAGTGTAACCTTCAAAAATCAGCAGATTAACACGTCAGCCCTTTTATAAAAATATCAATAAGCAACAAGCGTTTCGCACGTATTTCGTCCAGATGTTCCTTATTATGAAAAATTATTTTTTTGAATGGAACGGTGCTTATCCTAACCCCTTGCAAAGCATTTAATATAAGACCGATGATCTCTTTGGGACTAGAAATCGGTTTTATGGTGCCCTTTTCCACTTCGGCTGTTATTGCATTAACCAGCAGATCGATTTCGGAATTGTGCACCTGTTCTACTATTTCCCATATCGCATCGGGCAAATTTTGTTCATTCAACCTAAAAAAATCAAAAAAGTTATAATTTTTTAAGATGAACTCGTGCTGTGTATTTATCTGGAATACGAATGCCTCTTTTAAGTCAGAAAATGTATTTATTTTACTTTCCAGGATATTTAAATAATCGTCGGCCACCTTACTCATAACGGCGACATAGAGCTGGCTTTTATCGGGAAAATAATAATAAAGAAGTGCCTTTGATATAGAAATATCTCCTGATATTTCATTCATTGTAGTTTTAGAGTAGCCATAATGCAAAAACCTGTGGTGTGCGGCTTCCAGTATTTTCTCTTTTTTTATATCCTGGTGATAATTAATCGCATTATTCATTGACTTGGTATAGCATGAGCTTGTTTCTGAATTCGTTGGTACCTGACTATTTAAACAAAAATATCAAATTTTATAATAAATAGGTACTGTCATTAAAGTGTCAACTATTTGTTACAAATTGGTACAATTTAAGTTGACACTCTGTTTTAATTGCTAACGTGTTTTCCAATTATTTATGATTCTCAGGCCAAGTGTTAAGAAAAATGTATTAACCTGAATTCGATTAAAGTTAACATTCGCGACTGAGACTTCATGCAATTGATCACCTAATTGTAAAAGGTACTAAAATGCTTCTCCAATCCTGAAATAAATCCCGTAATCACCTTTTCCCACCGCACCGTCCACGCCTACATTAAATTTTGTTTTCTTAAACGGGTTGTAACGAAAGCCGCCTCCTGCGCCGGGATATATTTTCCAGTTAAAGTTTTCCGTGGCGGAACCATAAAGAGTGGCTAAGCCGGCAAAGCCCACCAATCCCATTTTCTTATTGAAATTATAACGATACTCACCCTGAATGTCCATTAAACCATCCCCGCGGTATTTGCCTTCTGAATAACCTCTGATATCTCGTCCGCCAAGGGTAACTTGTTGCTCAAATGCTATATTTCCTAAACCAAATTTTCCAAAAATCCGCGCCGCAATTACGTCATTGTTATCGCGTGCGGGGAAATATTTATTTAATTCCAGAGCAATTCTGTTTGCTACAACAGCATTACCGAACCAATCCGGATAGGTTGTCCAGCTTAATATAAATTTGTCTCCTTGCATTGGGTAATAGACTGCGTCGCGGGTATCCTGTAATAAATTTATCGCCAATCCATTTGTATAAGTTACACTGGAAGGCGCTATATTATTCTCGTAAACAGTATTGTAATGGGCATAGGTATAAGAAACTCCGCCATAAAATCCCTTTATAATTTTGTGTTGCCCACCGACGCTGATAATTGTAGTTTTGGTGCCGTATTCAAAAAAATCAGGTTCATCAACATCGTCGACGAAAAATTGTGAAGTATAATTGCCCGTCAAGACAAACAATTTAAGGCGCCATTTATCTTCTGCCATGTACCATCTGTTAAAAAGAGCAACAAAATAAGAACCGTTTGTAGTATAAATAGCTGAAAGTCCCGATAATGATTGAGGAGAAACTGTATCCTTCACAGATAGCTTATACATCATCATCGGGATAGCCCCCAGCATTACCTGGAGGTTTCTGTTGTAACCTAAAAACGGCATCACTCTAAATTCGATGTTCTTTTCCTTTGTTTTTTGTGCCGGTACACTGTCCGTCCGGGTTTGACAAAATGCACATGTGTAACAAAGTGTAACAAATATTATTAGTAGCGTCCGCTTCATCGTACAACATTTGATAATTTATTATAAATCGGTCCCGCGCGGCATTTTGGTATTATTTTTTTTGAGGGAATGAAAAATCAAAAATAGAAATGGGTCAAGGCATAGTCTCAAATTAATAACTGCAATAGGTTGCAGCTTACAAATTGAAACTAATTATAGATTTACTGCAATTAAACAGACAACTAAAAAAAATTGTTGAAGGCAGTTATCAAAAACAAAAGCCATCCCTTGTGGGGACGGCCTCTGCTTATTGTTATTTGTTTAAATTATAAATTCTAAACTTCTGCCATTTCCAGTTCCGGTTTCTTCATTTTGTTCTTGTCTCCGCTCAACCTGTTTTTTAAGTTAACACGTATAATATACATACAAGGTACTAATATCAAAGTAATGATGGTAGCAAAGCCTAAACCGAATATCATAGTCCATGATAATGGACCCCAGAAGGCTACGTTATCACCACCGAAATAGATATGCGGTTTAAACGATGTGAAAAGGCCGCCAAAATCGATGTTAAAACCTACCGCAAGTGGTATAAGTCCTAAAATGGCAGCTGTAGCTGTTAACAGTACCGGGGTCATCCTGGTGCGGGCAGCTTCAACAACTGCATCATGCAGGCTTGCGCCTTGTTCTATTAGCATATCCGTAAACTCAACAAGCAAAATACCATTTCGAACTACCACACCCGCAAGGGCAATAATACCCACGCCGGTCATTACGATAGAGATATTCATTCCAAAAAGGCTTAAGCCTAAAAGTACACCTATGATACTGAAGAATATTTCACTCAGGATAATGAATGTCTTCCCGATAGAATTGAATTGAACCATCAGGATGATCAAAATCAAACCAAAAGATATTAACAAAGCTGTTCCGAGGAAGGTTGCTGCCTCGGCTTGATCTTCCTGTCCCCCTCCCATGCTGATAGAAACCCCTTCAGGTGCCTTAAAGTTATTGATTGCCCGGGATATATTGGCAACAACTTCATTAGGGTTGTATGCTGGCTTAATTACATTGGAGCCTAAAGAAATTACCCTTCGTTGTTGCTTATGTTTAATATTTACGTAAGTATTGGTATACCTGATGTCAGTAAATGCTGAAATTGGAACCTGCCTGATTGCACCACCTGTAGCCATGTCGCGGTAGGTTAATTTGAGGTTGCGCAGTGCATCGATATTATTACGCTGATCTTCCTGAGCCCTGACATCAATTTCGTAATTGTCCTCCGTGGTATTTCTGAAATCCGATAATTTGCTACCATAAATCGAAGCTCTTAATGCGTCATTCACTTGCTTGGTAGTGATACCTTCCCTGTTGGCACGTTCACGATTAACGTCGAATACTATTTCGGGTTTATCATTTTGTACGTCCGGCTGAAGACCTTCAATACCCGCTATATTTTGTTGACTTATATATTTTTTAAGCCTGTAGGCTGTATTTACCAACGTATCCAAATTATCACCGGCGATCTCAATATCAATATCTTTTTGAACCGGCGGGCCTGAATTTTCCTGCGTAACAGCAATCTGCGCGCCGGGAACTCCGTGGACTGAATTTCGGACGCGGGTCATAATCTCCGTAGTTCTCTTTCCATTTCTTTTCCCAAATTCAACAAACGCAACGGTAACTTTACCTTTGTTATAGTAAGTACCCTGGTCCTCGTCCGTAGGGTCGGTAACACCCACTGATACGTTGGAGATAATAGACGAAACTATATCTTTATCCGGTTCCACCACTTTAGCAACCTTCTTCTCCAGCTCTTTAACAACCTGGTTAGTGTAGGCTTGGTCGGTACCTATTGGCATAGTAACGTAAACATATACAAAGTTTGGATCAGAGCTTGGGAAAAATTCAACTTTTGGACTTCGGGCAACGGTGAACCCTAAGGTTAAAATAAATAATACAATAACACCCATAAATATTTGCCACGGCCTCTGTACAGCCCATTCAAGCCGACGTGCATACCAGGATTGGAACCGAGGCCATAGGTTTTTCTGGAATCTATCGATTATCCGCATCAGGAAAAAATGGTTAAGCAGATATAACATTGCTGCAAACACAACAAAATTTCCGACACCCTTATTCATCAGGTAACCGAGTACTGCCGCAATTGCGAAAAATATCATTGCCCGACCAACTTTCCGGTCAAATTTCGGATGATCGTGTTCTCCTTCATGATGAGGTTTCATAAAGTCAACCGCAAATACAGGGTTCATGATATATGCAACCACCAACGACGCCAATAAAGTTATTATAAGCGTTATAGGCAAAAAGAACATAAAATGTCCTATTAAACTATTCCAGAAAGCAAGAGGAACAAACGGCGCAAGCGTTGTCATAGTACCCGAAAACACAGGCAAAAACACCTCGCCAGCTGCTATTTTTGCGGCTTGCTTTATTGGCATGGCTCCGTTAGCAAAAATACGGTGCGTGTTTTCTATCACTACAATAGCATCATCCACTACAATGCCCAATGCCAGCAGGAATGAAAATAGCACGATCATATTGAGTGTAAAGCCAATTACCGGCATCACCAAAAAGGCTATAAAACAAGATAGCGGAACTGAGAGCGCCACAAAGATGGCATTGGTACTACCCATGAAAAACATCAGGATTATAGTTACCAATATAAAGCCGATCACGATAGTATTAATCAGGTCGTTCAGGGTTGAACGGGTTTTGTCTGATTGGTCACCGGTCACGGTAATAGCGAGGCCCTTTGGAAAAACAGTTTGTTGTTTTTGCTCAATAAGTTTGTATATCTTATCCGAAGCCTCAATCAGGTTTTCGCCCGATCGTTTACTTACGTTCAATGTAATTACATTTTTAAAATTTGGATCGTTTGGAGTTTTCAAACGCGCGTAACTTATCTGATCCTGGAACCCATCTTTTATTTGCGCGATATCCCTAAGATAAACCGCTTTCCCTTGAGGGTTCCTGATGACCATAGCCGCAACTTCATCTGCGCTTTTAAAATCTTCCCTAATGTCAACTGTTTGCTGAACGCCATCGGTCTTCAGCGCGCCAACAGAGGATATTATATTTTCAGAACCAATGGCCTGGGCAATATCATTGTAACCTATTTGCGCAGCGGTCATTTTATTAATATCCACATTTATCTGGATATTTGGGGTCAGAGCGCCTACTTCATCTACCTTAGATATTTCTTTCATCCCCTCAATATCATCCTTCAGGTTGTCGGCATATTCCTTTAACTTTTTAAGGCTATAATTACCTGATATATTTACATATAAAATGGGCAAATCGGCAACATCAATGTCGGAAATAACAGACTCCAACAAATTATTATCACCCTGCGGAAGGTCCTGTTTAGCCTTATCCACGGCGTCTTTAACATCCTGCTTAGCATCTTTAATGTTAATATTTGCGTTAAATTCCGCTGTAATAATAGAAACGTTCTGCTGTGTATTGGACGTTACTTTTTTTAATCCTTTGAGGGACTTTAGCTGCTTTTCCAGCTGGCGGGTAACCAAGACCTCTATATTCTGTGGCGATTGTCCATTATAAACTGTAGTTATAAAAACCTTGGATTGTGCTATATCCGGAAAGTTTTCCTTTGGCAGTCGCATATAACTGATCAAACCGAGTACAGTAATCAGAAAAATAATTACGTAAACCGCTGTTTTGTTGTCGATAGCCCAGCTTGAAGGGCCGAATTCTTTTTCTACGTCTTTCATAACAAATTAATTATTAAGTTAATTAATCGAGTTTAGAACCCTTATTTTGTCACCATCTTCAATTTCATTGGCACCTTCAGTAACCAACTGATCACCAGCCGACAAACCAGATACTACTTCGGTTTTACCACCATAGGTTACCCCTACCTTAATACTTTTCTTTTTAGCAAAACCATTGTTATCAACAAATACAAATGTACTTGTATCTGATCTTTGGATAGCATTTAATGGGATAACAAGTGAGTTCTTTTTTGAATAGTCAGCTATTTTTAGCATAGCAGTCATGTTAGGACGCAAGAAGCCTTTGTGAGGTAAATTTACTTCCACACCAAAGCTTCTCGAGCCGGCATCTATTACCTTTGCGGCAAAAGTAACTTTGGCCATTAGGGAATCGTTTGCATCAGGAAAAACAACCAAAACATTGGCACCCTGGTTAACAGTTCCTGAATAAGATTCAGGTACATCTGCTTTAACTTTTAAAAGGTCAGCATTTACTATACGAATGCCGTTGACCCCCTGGGTAGAACCTGGTTGAATAGCCTGGCCGAGTTTAAGATCCATTTGGTCAATTGTTCCATTTATCGGTGAAGTGATACGGTACATATCCGCTTGCTCACGCGATATAGCAACCTGTTTCTGAGCATTTTGCAAATCAGTTTGAGCCTGTAAATATTGCACTTCAGTTCCAATCTTCTGATCCCATAGATTTTTCTGGCGCTCATATAACGTTTTTCTTAAGCTCACTTGGGTTTCTGCCTGAGCAATGTTTTGTTTTAAAACACTGTTATCCAATTGAACCAGAACCTGCCCTTTATTTACGTGCTGGCCTGGTTTAACGTAAATTGCGGTTATGACACCTGCCGTTTGCGAGTAGGCCATTACGTTCTCCTGAGCGTCTATCCTGCCCTGTATTTGAACATAATTTGTGAAACTTCCTGATTTAACTAAATAAGTACTCACATCAGTCGATTTTACAGAATCCTTTTTCCCAACTTCAGCTTCTAACTTTGTGATCTTTGTATTTAAAGCTGCCTGCTGATTTTTTAAATCAGCTAATTCAGCGGTTTTGTCTTTGGGTTTGCTCGCGCAGCCTGCTAAAAACAATATTGTTGTTATGTATAGTAGATTTTTCATGTCTTTTTAATATATGGTTTGGTTGTTATTTAATTCGTCCGTATGCTTTATCAAGGTCAACTTTGCTTATTAGGGCATTATATAATCCCTGGATGTAGGAATTATCTGCATCCTGTACGGCTGTTTGCGCCTGTGTTACTTCAATGCTTGAGCCTACCCCCTGCTGGTATTTAATTTTTGAAACGCGAAGCACTTCCTGGGCTAATTCCCTGTTCTTTTTCTGGTCGTTTAACGTTTGTAAGCCATTTATATAGCTTACACGCGATTGGTAAACCTGAAGGTTGATGGTATTCTTCATTTCAATTAAGTCGTCCTGTGACTTTAAAACTGTTATTTGTGATTGCCTCAACTGATTAATATGCTGCAAACCTGTAAATATTGGAACACTTAGTGTTAAGCCTACATAAGCAGATTGATAATTAGCCGAATACAAGGAACTAAACGTATTGCTTTGAAAAGCAGGCGCATAGCTAAAATTTGCAGAAAGCTTTGGTAAAAACTGTCCTTTTTTGCTTGTTACATCATATTGATACAATCTTTTTTGAGTTTCCAGCAAATTATATTCAATCCTGTTGTGGTATATAGTTGTATCATTAGTGTCTTCGGCCGTTTTAGCATCAAGCTGGACATCTTCCAATTTATCTTTGAGCGTGAGCTCCTTTTCAATCGGCATACTCATTTGAAATTTTAATAATTGGTAGTTTAAACCAAGCATTCGGATGGTATTTTCCCTTAAGGTAACCAGGGAATTGTATTGGTAGGTGATACGGTCCACGTCAATTTTTTCAACAAATCCCTGTTTGTTACGTGCAACAGTTTCATCTAATTGTTGTTTTAACTGACTAATATCCGCCTCTAACAACTTGAGACCCTCGGCGCTAACCAGTACCTGATAATAAGCTTTTGTTACGTTTACGTTGACGTCAATTCTTGTGCGGGTATAGCTGCGTTGGTATAATTCTTTATATGTTTTACGCCCCGCCAGACCAATAAAATAATTGGGGTCAAAAATAATTTGGCTTGCGTTTAACGACAGACCTGACGAATAAGTAACACCAAATTTCACTGGTACTTCGGTTCCTGGCTTGCCAAAAAAGTCTCCAGGTAACAAAGTAGTGGGTACTTGCAAATAATCGATAAACGATGCTCCGCCATTTACTTGTGGCAATCCCTCGCCGATAATTTCTTTTACATGATAGCCGGCGCTTTTAACATCAAGACTTGAATTTACCACATCGTGCTGGTGTGTATAAGCATAGTTTACACAATCGGCAACGGTGAAATGATAAACCTGGGTATCGGGCGCGGCTTGCTGTGCAATGCCTTTTGAGACTATCACACCTATAAAGGACATTATTAAAAATATTTGTTTCATTAGATATTGTTGTGATGTTAATTATTAAGTTTTTTTTTGCTCTGCTTTCTTGTCTGATACAAAATTCATTTTTAGTTTGACAACCCTATGTCAACAGCAATTACTCGTCTATGATATTTTTATACTGATTTAAAAGTTTAACTCCTTTTAATGTACATATACCATAGTTAAAGTGTTCAAGAAATTGCTTTTGAACCTTCCAGATGTTGAACTCGGCTATCGGGAATATTGAATTATTAAAGCCCATTTCGACAAGGTTAACATGCATTCGAGCGATAATTTTCACATCTATTTCCGGCCTTATGTACCCTTGGCTTATCCCCTTTGTTAAAAGCTGTTCCATCTTGTGTATTACGACATCTGACTTGAAATTTTGAAACTGTTTCCATGCTTCCGGATAATACTTCTGCATATCGTGAATTACAATTGGATTAATCCTCGAAAATATTTCTTCAGAACATTTCATCATATTTATCATCTGCTCAATCACATTTTCTGATTTGTTGATGATCTCATTCATCTGGTCTTCGTCTTCCTTCAGCTTTCTCTTTCCTAAAGCCAGTATCAATTCATTTTTATCGCTAAAAAACTGGTAAATGGTTTTTTTCGACATGCCCAGGTGCCTGGCTATATCATCCATCGTCACGCTTTTGATTCCTGCTTTTAAAAACAGTTCCTCGCCACCCTGGAGTATTCTTTCTATTTGAACTATTGACATTATTAGTCAAAACTAAGGAAACGTTTTTAGATTTCAAAGTTTCCAAATGATATTACGTTTGCCTGACAAATGCGCTTTCAATTATTGATTTGGCGAATTAGTGATTTAATGAATTATTATTTAACTCAAATTTATTTCATCTCAATCGTACAGGAGAGTGGGAATAACGACAATATAACGGGCCTTTTGCGCCATATACTGAAAGATTAGTGTTCCACTTAAAACCTATACTATCTATACTTAGGTACCCTCATTGCCACCGCCATTCAAAAAACGTTGTTGAATTACTATCTTTGCGAAAATTCAAACCATGATACTCACACCGCTTTCAGCAATTTCTCCAATCGACGGCCGTTACCGAAATACCACTTCAGAACTTGCTGCATATTTTTCCGAATACGCGCTTATCAAGTACAGGGTATTTGTTGAGATTGAATATTTCATCGCTTTATGCGAATATCCATTGCCACAGTTACAAAGCTTTGATAAAAAGGTATCTGAAAAGTTACGGGATATCTATAAAAATTTTAGCGAAAAGGACGCTGAAAGCATCAAAATCATCGAAAAAACAACGAATCACGATGTAAAGGCCGTTGAATATTTTATTAAAAAAGCTTTCGATGATCTTGGCCTCGAAAAATATAAAGAGTTTATTCACTTCGGTCTAACATCGCAGGATATTAACAATACCGCTATCCCCTATTCATTTAAGCTTGCTCTAAATAACACTTACTACCCTGCCTTTTATGAATTGCTCGACCTGCTAAAAAAGTTTGCCGCCGATTGGGAACTTATACCTATGCTGGCCCACACGCATGGTCAGCCGGCCTCGCCAAGTCGTTTGGGGAAAGAGATCCAGGTATTTGTTGAGCGTTTGGAAAACCAATTGTCATTGCTGAAACCTATACCCTACTCCGCTAAATTTGGGGGGGCAACTGGTAACTTTAATGCGCACAATATAGCCTATCCCAATAATGACTGGAAAGCTTTTGGAAATCATTTTGTAAACAATGTGTTAGGGCTGAGCCGTTCACAGTTTACCACCCAGATAGAACACTATGATAATTTTGCAGCCCAATGTGATGCATTAAAAAGAATAAACAATATCCTGATAGATCTGAACCGGGATATGTGGTCATATATTTCGATGAATTACTTCAAACAGCGTATAAAAGCGGGGGAGATCGGATCATCTGCTATGCCGCACAAAGTGAACCCTATCGACTTCGAAAACTCAGAAGGTAACCTGGGCATAGCCAATGCGCTGTTTGAACATTTCGCCGCTAAGCTCCCAATTTCAAGACTGCAGCGTGATCTTACCGATTCAACCGTGCTGCGCAATATAGGTGTGCCTGTTGCGCATTCGCTCATCGCGATTAAATCGACCATAAAAGGTTTAAATAAATTACTATTAAATGCCGATGCGATAAATGCAGGACTCGAAGCCAATTGGGCGGTAGTTGCAGAAGCTATTCAAACCATACTCAGAAGAGAAGGTTATCCCAATCCCTACGAAGCTTTGAAAGAACTTACGCGGACTAATCAGCAAGTTAATGCGGAAACAATCGCAGTTTTTGTTGATGGATTAAATGTTAACGATTCTATAAAACAAGAAATTAAAAAGATAACACCGCAGAATTACACGGGAATTTAGCGAAAAGCACAAAGCGTAAAGCAAAAAGCTTTTAGCCTTAAGCTTTGGTCTTTCAGCTTTCTGCCTAACGTCATGTATCAGTCATAACAATTTAATATAGCCCGATTAATAAAAAAGCTGCTTAAATTTGTTGATTGTATCTTAAAGAAGAGCTAAAATGAATATCAACGTATATACCGAATCGACCCCAAACCCGGCAACAATGAAGTTCATTGTTAACAAACTGCTTATAAACGGCAGCGCCGATTTTGCGACAAAAGAAAGCGCCGAAAAATCACATTTTGCAAAGGAGCTTTATAAGTTTTCGTTTGTGAACGGCGTTTTTTTCGCAAGCAATTTTGTCACTATAACCAAGTTTGAACAAGATAACTGGGATGATTTGTTGCCGATTTTAAAGGAGTTTGTAAAAGGCGCGGTTGAGTCGGAATTAAAAGTGAAGGAAGAGGAACACGAAGAGGCAGGAGATTTTGAAGGCACCGAAACAGAAATAAAAATACAACAAATATTACACGACTATGTGCGCCCCGCAGTTGAACAGGACGGCGGTGCTATCTCCTACAAATCATACGATGCAGGCGTGGTTACAGTTGAGTTAAGAGGTTCATGCAGCGGCTGCCCTTCGTCAGTTGTTACCCTTAAAGCTGGTATTGAGAATTTACTTAAGCGGATGGTGCCGGAAGTTACTGAAGTGGTATCTGAAGCTTTGTAATTTGATTGCACCGATTTTAGAGGAGGATTACACCGATTTTTGGGTGGATGATTTCACCGATTTTCAGAGGATTGTTTTGATTAGATCGGTGTAATCTTTTAAAAATCTGTGTAATCTTAATCAAAAATATTTTTGAATGGTTTGCAATAGTTCTTCCGTTATCTTGCCATTTGTAGCCAGCAGCTCGCGGGTGTTTATGCATTCATGGCCGCCTTTAAAATTTACCACATCGCCACCAGCTTGCCGTACTATTAATATGCCAGCTGCAACGTCCCAGGCGTTTAAGTTATATTCATAATAACCATCAAATCTTCCGCAGGCAGTATAAGCCAAATCGACGGCAGCAGACCCTAAACGGCGCAAACCGTGGCAACTCTTCATTAAATCGGTAAACAAATTAATGTAGGCCGGTTGTTTGCTAAAATCGTAATATGGAAAACCGGTTGCCAGCAAGCTTTTATCAATTGTTGGGGAACCGCTTACTTTGATTACGTTCCCGTTTAAATATGCCGGGGAGCTTTCCCATGCATAAAAGCACTCGTCCTGATTTATTTCATAAACTACCCCAACAACGAGTTTATCATATTCCTGTAAAGCTATGCTAACCGAATAAACAGGTAAACCGTGTATGAAATTTGTCGTACCATCAAGCGGGTCAATTATCCAGTTGTATCTTTCGCCAATTGTATTAATCGTTTTTTCTTCCGTAACAAACCCTGCTTCGGGTAAAACTTTTTTTAAACCCGCGACGATTAATTCTTCAGCAGTTTTATCCACGTAAGATACCAGATCGTTCAATCCTTTGATTTCTATTCTATCGGGACTAAAGGTTTTTCTTTGTTCCCTGATAAAACTGCCTGCTTCTTTCGCAATTTCAATTACCTGCTGTGCTACTTTTTCGGGGTGCATGATGTCGTAGTGATAAACTGAATGAAAAAAGCTTATGTACAAAATAACTCGCAAAAAACAAGCTTAATGCCGCGGTTATCCTCGCAAATGGTGGATACATCTGGAACTCTTTTACAAATAACTCCAAAAGGCCAAGGTTAGCAAAATATCCTATAATAGCAACAGAAAAGAATCGTACAAATTGTTTTGAGGATGACGTTTTAGATTCGGCGAATACGAAATACCTGATTATCAGGAAATTTACCAATACTCCAAGGAAAAACGATATGGAAAATGAAAGAAAATAATTGCTTATTTCAAAAGAAAATATGGTGTACACCTTGCTTGTAAACAGATTTTTATAAAACATGAAAAAGGCAGATTGATCTACCAAAAACCCAACTCCAGTTGAAAGTACGAATCTTATAACCTGGTTTTCTATAATTTTTTTTCCCAGTGTTATTTTAGCCATGCTTAGTTGTCAATGCCTGTTTATCTTTTTTCAATTGTGTAAAAATTAGAACCAGCCCTCCAATTAACATCAGTAAAGAAATTAATTCGGCTTGTGTAAAGCTTATACCTGCAATGTGATATTTTGTATTTACGCGTATCAATTCAACAAAAAAGCGTTCAACGCCATTAAGTACCATGTAGATGCCGAATATGACGCCGGGCATTTTTATCCTGTCGCGAATGCTCCACAAAAGCAGGAACAATAATATGCACACTACCGATTCATAAAACGACGTTGGAAAAACAGGTACAAGTAGTTCATGACAATACTTGCCTGTGCAACCTGGTATAAATACACCCTCGTCATTAACGTTGTGAGGGAATTTAAACGCCCACATCCAATCGGGTGCCCAACTTAACCAATGTGGCTTTGGTGCGATATTATCGATCCCCCAATCGCCATCACCCGACATCTGGCAGCCGATTCTGCCCACTCCGTAAGCCAGCATCATGCCCGGTGCGCCAATGTCGAGCATATTTAACGGTTTAACCCCATTTTTATTTGCGATATATAATACGGCAGCGCCTCCACAAATTAAACCTCCATAAAATGTGAGCCCACTAAATCCTATCAGCATGCCAACCGGGTCTTTCATAAAATCGCCCCAGTTCTCTAATGCGTTGAAAACTTTAGCACCGGCAAAACCAAAAATAGCCGACCATAATAGAATGCTGCCCATCAACTCACTGGCGTGTACGGTAACGCGCTCGGTTCTGGGAGCTGGCAGTTGTTGTTTTTTGGCATCATAATAGGCCCAGTATACAAAGGCAGCAGCACATATCAATCCGCCAATCCAGTTTCCACGTAAGGAAAGTATAAAACCCTGCGGATCGTCTAACAAGTCGTGGTAATGAAAAATCGAATCAACCAGCTTATAACCTAAAATAAAACCAAAAAGGCCATTTCCTGTCAATTCTTCAATTGATGCCGGTTTGCCGATGGTTACTGTTTTTTCGAAAGAATGGATATATCCCAGTTTCTCCTTGCGATTAAATTCCTGTACGAAGGCCCAGTAAGCAGCCATAAAGGCCAATGCTACAAAAAAACCAAAAGTTTGTATAGGAAGGGGGATGTGTAAACCGGTAAGATATTGGATAAGATAGGATATGTTTGGAAACATTTTGATTTAAATTTTGAAACGAATATAGTATTAATGGGCTAAAATTTCTTCGCTCTCAACAATTTCAACATCACCATCTGGTGAAATTTTTGTTAAGTAAATAGTTTTCAATTCGTTCACAAGTAAAGGATCATATTTAGCTTTAACTTTTACGTAGTTACGTGTAAAACCATGCATAAAGCCATCTTTAACATCGCCCTCAAACAATACCTCATCGGTTTTATTCAATTGGCTTTCGTAAAAAGCGTGACGTTTTTTCTCGGATAATATATGAAGCATTTTACTGCGTTCGGCCCGGGTTGACCCCGGTACAACTCCGCTCATTTCGGCGGCAGGCGTATTTTCCCTTTCCGAATAGGTGAATACATGCAGATAAGAAATATCCAGCCCGTTCAAAAAGTTGTAGGTGTCGATAAAATCTTCCCTGGTTTCGCCCGGGAAACCCACAATTACATCAACGCCAATGCAGCAATTGGGCATCAGTTGTTTAATCTTAGCTACCCGGCCGGCATATAAGTCCCTTTTGTACCTGCGCCGCATAAGGCCCAATATTTTATCGGAGCCGGATTGAAGCGGAATATGAAAATGAGGGACAAAACGGTTTGATTGGGCAACAAATTCAATGATCTCATCAGTTAGTAAATTCGGCTCAATAGACGAAATGCGTATCCGGTTAATGCCTTCTACCCTATCCAACTCTTTTATAAGGTCAAAAAATTTATCATGGCGTGAACCTTCTCTGATACCAAAATCGCCAAGATTAACGCCCGTAAGTACTATTTCTTTTACCCCTGAAGCTGCAATTTGACAGGCCTGTTCAATCACATGCTCAATGGTATCGCTGCGGCTGTTGCCTCTTGCTAAAGGAATGGTGCAAAAGCTGCATGAATAATCGCAGCCATCTTGTACTTTTAAAAACGTACGCGTACGATCGCCAAATGACCATGCGGAAACAAACTGATTTGCCTCAGATACCGGTTGGTTATATACCAGTGCTTTGGGATTTTTGGTAAGATCGGTGATATAGTCAACGATTTGGAATTTTTCGGCGGCACCAAGAACCATGTCTACGCCGGGTATTTCTGCTATTTCTTTAGGTTTTAATTGTGCATAGCACCCCACAATAGTCACGTAAGCGTTGGGAGAAATTTTTAAAGCCTCGTTTACAATCTTTTTACACTTTTTATCGGCGTTTTCTGTAACTGAACAGGTGTTAATTACAAACACATCCGGCCTATCGGTAAAATCAACTGTATCAAAACCCGCTTTGTTAAAAATGCGGCCAATGGTTGATGTTTCCGAATAGTTCAGCTTACAGCCTAATGTATAAAAAGCGACTTTCTTATTCATTTTGAAGGCGCAAAGATAGGAAATTTGATTTACGATTTCGGATTTACGATTTCGGAATGTTTTAAATTAGGTATATCCCGTATTAAGAATTCTTTAAATCCGAATTTGAAATTCCGAAATCCGAAATCAAAACAATCCGAAATCGAAATTCTCAAATCCGAAATCCAAACTACTCTTGCCATCTGTAACTTTCGTTGTCGAGCCCAATCAGATCAATAACCCTATTAACAACTGTCATAGCCAGCTCTTCAATAGTTTTGGGTTTACTATAAAATGATGGTATAGCCGGGCAAACGATGCCACCTGCTTCGGTAACCGTTTGCATATTGCGGATGTGAATAAGATTAAAAGGCATATCCCTTGCCACTAGTATAAGTTTACGGCGTTCCTTTAATATTACATCGGCAGCGCGACTAATCAAATCGTTAGACGATCCTGCTGCTATGCGGCCAAGTGTTCCCATAGAACAGGGCACAATGACCATTGTATCGAATTTAGCCGAGCCGGACGCAAACGGCGCCATAAAATTACTTTTTGCGTATATCTTGTAGGGAATACTGTTATAGTCTTCGTCGTCGAGTTCAAATTTCCATACTTCTTTGGCATTATCAGACATCACCACTGCCACTTCGGCAATTTGGGCATGAAGTTGCTGGAATTTAATTAAAAGTAACTTAGCGTAAATTGAGCCGCTCGCGCCGGTAATAGCGACGATAATTTTTTTCTTCATGTTTTAATGTAACAATTTAATGCTATTAAAGTTGAAGGCATAAAAAAAGGGTCGAATATAAATACTCGACCCTACATCTACCTATGAAAAACATGCCCTTTAGGAGGGCACTACAAAGGTAAAAATATTTTTTAATTTTTAAACAATTTCTTAAAATAAATTTAACCGCCTTTTTGAAAGTTTTTTTCTATCAAAGTTTGAATGATACCATCGACCAGGCCAACAGTTGGAACATATATGTTTTTAATGTTGGCATTTTTCATTACAGTTAAATAAATTTCGCACGCAGGTATGATTACATCTGCCCTGTCCTGATTAAGTCCCAATACGTTGATCCTGTCCTTGAGAGAAAATGAATTTAAATAACTATAAAGAGATTTTAATTTGCCAAAAGTTAATGGCGCATTATCCTTTTCTTCGGAAAGTTTATACAGTTTGTTAATATTCCCACCTGTGCCAATGCCCGAAATAATTTTGAACTGACGCGTATTTTCGCGTAAAAACTCTCTCATTTCTTCCCAGCTTTCTTCCGTGTCCTGGTTATCGAGCATACGGATGGTACCGATATTGAACGATCTGGATGCCCATAACTCCCCCGACGAAAAAAGTGAAAGTTCGATGCTACCCCCGCCTACATCAATATACAGGTAGTTTTTATTTTTATCGATAATCTGCTCTATGTGACTGGTATAAATTATCCGGGCTTCTTTTTGGCCTTCAATAATTTCTAAATCTATTTTCGCTTTTTCTCTTATATGTGTTACTATTTCGTCTCCGTTTTTAGCTTCACGCATCGCCGAAGTAGCATAAGCCAGGTAATCCGTTACCTTATATACATCCATCAGGCTGCGAAAGGCTTGCATAGTTTTAACCAGATCTGTTGATTTTTTTTCAGAAAGATGATGATCTAAAAACGCATCATCTCCCAACCGCAGGGGAACGCGGATAAGTGTATTTTTTTTGAATGAAACTGATCCATTATTCTCAATAATCTCAGCTATCAACAGCCTTACGGCATTTGAACCTATATCAATCGCGGCGTATCTCAATTTTACTCGTTTTTATTTTTCAGGTAATTGTAAATATCAATTTGTGCCCTGTGAGGCATATCCGATTTAGTTTTATGATATTTGTTAGTGTTATGACTATTTATTTCTCTTGACTTAGTGTTATCTTCCAACTGAATATTTATAATATCCCTTATTTCTTTTTTAAGACGCTTGTCATAGATTGGGAAACCAACCTCAACACGGGTATCAATATTCCTGGTCATAAAATCGGCCGAGGTAAGGTAAATCAGTTCATCGCCGCCGTTGCAATAAATATGTACACGTGAATGTTCCAGATATTTATCAATAATGCTTATCACCTCTATATTTTCGCTGTAGCCCTCCATCCCGGCTATCAAACAGCACATCCCCCTGATGATCAGCGTTATTTTTACCCCAGCATTATTCGCCTGGTAGAGTTTGGCAATTAACTGCTCGTCGGCCAGGCTATTCATTTTTAATATCATGTAGGCTTTTTTGCGGGCCTTTGCATTTTTTATTTCGGTATCGATTAGTTTGTATATCGCCGGACGGGAGTCAATAGGCGATACGATTAGATTTTTCACTCCCCTTGGCAAAGTATTTTTATTTAACGCCCTAAAAACATCAACCAGGTCGCGGGTAATTCTTTTATCGGAAGTAAGCAGTGTATGATCGGCGTATATCTGAGCGGTTCTTTCATTATAATTTCCGGTAGATAAGCAGGCATAGTATTCAGGCTTCCCATTTTCACTCCTGGTAATTAAACATATTTTGGAATGCACCTTATAATTTTCAATCCCGTACAATACATTTACCCCCTCGTCTTCAAGCTTTCTGCTCCATGAAATATTGTTTTGTTCATCAAACCTAGCCCTTAGTTCAACCAGGCAGGTTACTTTTTTCCCGTTTTTTGCAGCGTTAATAAGGGCATGCATCACCCTTGAGTTCTCGGCCAGTCGGTAAACGGCAATGCTGATTTCCCGAACATAAGGGTCGATAGCTGCCTCACGTAAAAAATGGATCACGTAATCGTATGATTGATAAGGGGTGCTGATCAGGTAATCTTTTTTTGCTACCATCCCCATCAGGCTTTTGCCAAATGATAAACCGTCAACAGGTAAAGGAATATTTTTTTCATACTCAAGTTCGGGCCGGCCAACATTCGGAAAAGAAATAAAATCTTTGAAATTATGATACCGGCTGCCTGGAATAAGGCTTTCGCCATGAAGGCCCATTCTGGATACAAGGTATTTTAACATATCCAGCGGCATTTCCGAATCGTACAGCAAACGCATCGGTTTTCCTTTTCGACGCTTTTGTAAACTCTTTGATAATGAGTCGACAAATTTTTCGCTCACTTCTTTATCGAGGTCAAGTTCAGCATCACGTGTCAGCTGTATAGAATATGCCTCTATGTTGTCATGCTCAAAAATAAAAAATATGTCTTCCAGGCTATAGCGGATAACGTCATCCAATAAAATAATAAATTTCAGCTTATTGGTTTCGGGCAATACTATGAACCTGGAAACCGTATCCGGAAATTCGATTAATGCCAAACGTGAGCCATTGCTTATAGTTAGTTTAACAAAGAAATAAATAGCTCTGTCTCTAAGCTCCGGCAAGGGTAAATTCTCGTCAAGCATTATCGGAACTAACGTTGCCAGCAGCTTCTCCCTGAAATAGTGTTTCACAAACTCGCCCCGGCTTACATTCAATTGTTTATCGTTCAGGATAAATATTTTTTCTTCGGCAAGCTGTTTTACAATAATATTCTCATAAAGATTATTAAACTTACGTTCCTGTCTTACAACGATGTTTTTAATTTGGTTTAATATCTTTTTAGGGTTGTATCCTAAAATCTCTTTCGCTTTTTCGTTCAGGTTTGATAACCTGCTGAGTGTAGCAACCCTTACTCGATAAAACTCATCAAGATTTGATGAAAAGATCGCTAAAAATTTTATCCTGTCTATTAATGGAACAGTTGGATCTGCAGCTTCCTGCAAAACCCTGTCGTTAAAATATAGCCAACTAATTTCACGATTTATTATAGGCACATTTTTATTATCCATACAAAGGGCAGGCTTTTAGCTTGATTTACAAATCTGCTTATTTAGATGTTAATTTAGTGTTAACTCCGTCACAACAAATTTATTTTTATTTATTATTATAACCAGATAAGGTGAAAAGATATGGGTACGAGAATAAATAAGTGAAAGTTAGCATTCACGCAAATTCTATGGTATTTTTGTACCTATTAAAACATTTATTATGCCAACTTTCGATATAGTAAGCAAAATTGACGGACAAACCCTTGACAATGCGATCAATACAGCAAAAAAAGAAATATTGAACCGTTACGACTTTAACGACTCTAAAAGCACTGTCGATTTAGACAAGAAAACAAATACGTTAACCATCGTCACGGAAAATGATATGCGCTTAAAAGCCATACAGGATTCAATAGTAGGCCGGATGGTTAAACAACATCTTGACCCAAACGCGCTTGATTTTGGGAAGGAACAATACGCATCAGGCAATATGATCCGTAAGGAGATAAAAATAAAAGAAGGCATTGATAAAGAAGCCGCCAAAAAGCTCGTAAAAAAAATAAAAGACAGTGGCCTAAAGGTACAAGCCTCCATCATGGACGACCAGGTACGTGTGCAGGGTAAAAAAATTGATGACCTGCAGGCAGTGATCAGTCTTTGCCGAGGCGATAATTTTGGGCAGCCGCTGCAGTATATTAATATGAGGGATTGATGTCGGATTTTCGATGTCGGATTTTACTGAGTGTGCGGAGAAGATGAAATCTGTTTTAAGGATACGTAGGTTATTAAATTTTCAAATTCGAAATCGAACATCCCAAATCCGAAATTAATAAAAAAGCCGTCCCCTTGCGGGACGGCCTTCTCAAACTAAACCAAACTTATTATGAAAACACTCTTTTTGATTTCGGATTTCGTAATTTCGATTTCGGATTTAAAAGAATCTTTCTTTCAGATTTCCGACCTCTGACTTCCGACTTCTTACTTTACAGCTATTTCTCTTGACTGAATTTTAGCTTCTTCTTTCTTGGCTACCTTCAGGCTTAATATACCATCTGTGTATTCAGCTTCAATTTTAGAATGATCAACGGCTTCGGGCAAGGTGAATGACCTTACGAATGAATTGTAGCTGTATTCTTTTTTGCTGTATTTCTTTGTTTCATCAGCGTTTTCTGTTTTCTTTTCAGCAGAAATGCTCAATGTATTTTTGTCAAGGCTGATTTTGAAATCTTCCTTCTTTAAGCCAGGTGCGGCCAATTCAATATGAAATTCATTTTCGGTTTCTGCAATGTTTACTGCAGGAACACGGCTTGATAATTTGTCGCTCAAAAACGAATCATTTACCAATGAATCAAAAACATCATTAAAGAATGGGTTAACACCGTAATTTCTTTTTGGGTTTGCAAATTTTACTAAAGTCATTTTTATAGTCTCCTAAGTTTTACTTTTATTTATCTTCGCAGAGGTTTGTTCAACTGTTGTACCAACGGTTAAAACCACACGAAATAAAGACAATATGTCCGATCAATTAAAAATGATGAGACAAAATGACACACAATGGCTGAAAAATTATCTGATTATAAATATAAGACCCCTATTTCGATCCGCTTTTCGGATATCGACAACGTAGGACACGTTAACAACGCCGTTTATTTAACTTATTTTGAAGACGCCCGTATTAATTATTGGCGCGAAATGATCAATTGGAACACGGAAAAAAACGGCATTATAGTCGGCCGCTCCGAAATTCATTATTTGAAACCAATAATGCTTAACGATCAAATATTTTGCTACGTGCGCACTACCCGTATTGGCAACAGCAGTTTTGATATAATGCATGTTTTGGTGAGAACTACGCCTATTGGCGAAGAAATTTGCACCACCGGGAAAACGGTGTGTATAAGTTATGATTATTCTACAAACAAATCTATTGCTATCCCTACCAGAGAACGGTTAAGGATGATAGAATACGACGAACCGAGATTGATATTGAATACCAATTAAGTTAGTGAGTTGTTGACTGGGTTGATTAAGTGAGTAGGTTGTTAGTAGCAGCAATAAGTGGCAGTTGCAGTTTTTTAATGTTGCCCTAATAAACTATTTTCGTTCAGGAACAAACAAAACGGCGTCGGCTAATACAGTGCCATCTGCCTTTTTGCCCGTAACGGTTATTGAACCTTTGTTTCCGGTAGTGAAATGATATTTTCCTAACGATACCCATTCACCATCGGTTTGTCCTTTAACTACGATATCTTTCATATTAATAACGACATTTTTTTGTTGCGTACCATCACTAATTAATAATGTAATTTGTGACGACGAACCCAGTGGCTTAGCAACGTAAGTATATACGTTGTACAAACCTTCTTTTTTAATGGCTGGCGTGAAACGAACAAAATCTCCCGTTTTATCGTTGGCGCTATCGATCAAAACGGAAGGGCCGTAACAACCAGGTGCATTTGCGTGCCGGGTCCATTTGCCTTTTGGTATTATCCCGTTTAAATCATCATTATCCATCAAAATTTCGGGTGTGCTGCTATCCGCTAAGGGATTTGTTTTAAGTAGTAATTGCAGCTTTTTTACATCAATTTTTTGAACATTAGTTTTGCCATCAATAGCTAAACCGGCGGCTACCGCAGCCGACTGGCCAAGCATCATAAAAACAGGTTCCATCCGGATGGAGCCATAAGCGATATGAGATGCCGACAAACAAACCGGCACCAATAAATTGCCGCACTCAGCAGATTTTGGAACAATGCTGCGGTACGAAATTGGGTACGGGCCAAAGCCACCGATCTGTACGTCTCCTTCATTTTTTACCACACCATTAACCACAATACGTTCGGCGTTGTGGGAGTCCATCGTATAAGCAGCCATTCCTACGCCGTCAGTAACGATTTCTTTAGCCTCGCAATTGGCTTGTGTCATTATGTACTCACCTACCATTCGCCTGGCTTCTCGTACATACATTTGGGTAGTAAAGTGATCCGAATTGACGTATTCATCTTTTGGATAACCATATTGAAGCATTTCAATTTGCAGAAATAACGGCACACGCGGATCGTGCCCGATAAAATAAAAGAATCCTTTCGTATAGTTTTCGTGAGCTTTAAAAATTGAAGCCCTTTTATTGTAATCTCCTTCAGGATATTCCCAGCTCCAGCCAATCATATCGGTTGAAAAGGCTCCGTTATTATTGATGTCAGTTTTATCATTTGGCATCTGACTCAATGTCATTAACTCGTTCAGCCTTTTAACCGGTCTTTTCTCAAGCAACCTTAGCAGAAGTTCATAGCGTTCAGCCTTATAATCCGGCGGTTCAGTAATAGGGATCATATTTGCCTTATTCTTGGTTAGACAAACACGAATATTATAGGTCTGTACCATTTTATTGCCTGTTCCATTTGGTAACAACGGATCGTTGCTTACACCCCATA
Source organism: Mucilaginibacter sp. (assembly GCA_036498965.1). Taxonomy (GTDB): domain Bacteria; phylum Bacteroidota; class Bacteroidia; order Sphingobacteriales; family Sphingobacteriaceae; genus Mucilaginibacter. Next base: position 37,667 of record DASYEP010000161.1, on the reverse strand, counting down.
ATAATCCACTTTCAGGTTTGCCCGGTGTTTTATATGAATCAACACCCTCCGGAAATTGGTGTTTGTCCCGTAGCTGTATACCGTTATAAGTTTCATTATATTGTTTGTTATCTTCGCGGCCAACGGTGTAGGATACACCAGCTTTCGCCATGAGATCGCCTTCGTAGCTGCAATCAATGAACATTTTTCCGCTGATTGTTTTATTCGTTTTAAGAGATGGGTGATCAGAACTCTCCAATGTTATGGAAACAATATTTCCCTTGTCTTTTTTAGCAGATACAATTCTGTAGGTGTATAATACAGGTATGTTCTCCTTTTTTAAATAAGCTAAAAAGACATCTTCAGCAACATGCGGTTCAAATATCCACTGCTCAAAATTGCCGTAGTGCTGACCAACCCTTCTATAAAAATCAAGTGACAACCCTTTTATTGCGTATTTATTTCCGATATCGGTATAACCCAAACCTCCTGTTGTCAATCCTCCAACGCGGATTCCGGGCTCAATTAGCAAAACTGATTTTCCCATTTGCTTGGCCGTGTAGGCTGCTATTACTCCGGCAGAAGTTCCGCCGTAAACGATAACATCGTAATTATTGGTTTTTTGCTGAGCTGACGCATTCCCCACTAAAAACATCAGAATTATAAATAGCTTATTCCTGGTCATTGCATGTTATATTTAAATCAGAGGGATGAATTGTTTAAGAGTTTTTTCTTAACGACTCACTTAATCAACCCACCCGATAGCTATCAGATCAACTACTCACCGACACAACTAAAACGACTTAACTTCTGGCATTTCCAGCAATTCTTCATCTAGCTTTCTGAGGTGCCTTCGATGCCCGGTCACCCAAATGGAAAGTTCAAGGCAGCCCTCTTTTTTTGAGATGCGGATAGGTTTAGACGTTAGATGGTTTTTCATGATAAGTTTTTCGATGGAACTCATATGATCATAGTCGGCGTTGGTAAAAACTATAACAAATAATTTATCCCGGTGCACTTTATCGATATAGCTTTCGAGAATGCTGAACAGTATCAACACCGTCAACGTAAGCACAGTTGAAATTACACCAAGCGTATAATTGCCTGAACCTATCGCCATACCGATCGCCGCAGAAACCCATATCACAGCTGCCGTAGTAAGACCGGTTACGCCAATATTATCCTTAAAAATAACACCTGCACCAATAAAACCCACCCCAGTTACCAAGTTAAAATTCGCAACCTGTCCGGCATGCTGAGCCACAGCGGTAAATATGGTAGAACCCAGGCATATCAGTATGATGGTACGAAAGCCCGCCGTTTTGTTTTTGTACTGCCGCTCAAGCCCCAGCAAGCCCCCGCATAAAACAGCAACCGCTATTTTAATAAGGTCCGGGTTTTCTATGCTGAATTCCATCTGAATTATTGAATTAGTGATTTAATGAATTGAATCAATTAGTGAATTTAAGGAACTTATCAAGTATAAAAAATCATCACACTGCTCACTTAATCAACTCAATCAACCATTCACCAACACCCTAAAATATCTTTCCCGGGTTCAATATACCGTTTTTATCAAATACTTGCTTAATACCATGCCACAGTGCAAAATGAGCGTTTGTGTATTTCAATGGCATATAATCTTTCTGCACTAGTCCGATGCCATGTTCGCCCGATAGGGTACCGCCCAAAGACACGGTCAGCTCAAATATTTCACTGATACCGTCTTTTAGTTTGTTATTCCAGTCGTTATCGCTCATTTTTCCTTTGATTATATTTACATGAAGGTTTCCATCACCTGCATGGCCATAACAAACTGATTCAAAGCCATATTTGGCGCCTGTTTCTTTTATTCCTTTAATCAGCTGTGGCAAAGCAGCACGTGGTACAACGGTATCTTCTTCCTTATAAATGGAGTTTGACTTTACCGATACAGCCATTGTTCGCCTGATACGCCATATCTCTTCCTTTTGTGCCGATGAATCAGCAAATAATACCTCCGTGCAATTATAGGCTTCCAGAACATCATTTATCTTTTCGCAAGCAGCAAATATTACATCCTGGTTATTCCCGTCAACTTCTATCAGTAAAAAAGCTTCGGCTCCATCTTTCAAATCAAAACTTATCCCGTCATGTTCAATAACCCATTCCACTCCCCTGCGCTCCATAAATTCAAGAGCTGATGGAATAATACCCGCCCGGAATATTGCCGAAACCGCTTCACATGCAGCTTCATTTGTGCCGAACGATGCCAGCATTAACGCATCAACGGTTGGCCGGGGAATTAGCTTTACTACAATTTTTGTGATGATCCCAAGCGTACCTTCAGATCCTATCATCAATTGGGTTAGGTTATAGCCCGAAGCATATTTTAAGGTGTTCGCCCCGGTCCATATAATTTCGCCGGAAGGCAGTACTACTTCCAGGTTTAGCACATATTCCCGGATAGTACCATATTTAACAACCCGTGGGCCTCCCGAACCATGTGATACATTCCCCCCGATAAAACAACTCCCTTTACTTGCCGGGTCTACCGGGTATAATAAACCTTTAGCCGCAACGGCATCCATAAATTCTTCAGTCACGACTCCCGGCTCAACGGTTGCCTGCAGGTTTTGCTCGTCGATAGCCAAGATTTTATTAAACCGCTCCATGGCTATCAATAAACCGCCCATTACCGGCAAAGCTCCGCCGCTTAGGCCTGTGCCAGCTCCCCTGGGTGTTACCGGAATTAAGTGCTCGCTGCAAAGTTTCATCAAAGCTGCAACCTCCTGCGCCGACTTCGGCTTTGCCACTACTTCGGGATAATAATGCAGGTCTTCCGTTTCATCATGGCTGTACTTTTCCAGGTCGGTATGCTGGGTTATAACGGCATCGCCACCAACTATAGCTCTGATGGCGTCCAGAATGCTATTGGTTATTTTATTATAGGACATATCAATATTCTTTTTCTGAATCATGGTTCAGACAAACATTTCAGGCATTAATAACAATACATGTATACTCAACCTTTCCTTTAAGTGGCGGCGTCAATTTCTTGATAGATATTTGTATTTTTTCAATAACGGGATAAGTATCCTTTATCTGATCAACAATAGCCTGGGCAACTGTTTCAATAAGCTTCCGCGTTTGTTTCATTTGCCCCTCAATCATTTGATAAAGTTGTTCGTAATCAATTGTGTTATTGAGCTTGTCGTCTTTGAGGTTGGTTGATGATAAAAAACTCACTTCTACGTCTACTAAAAATCTATTCCCTATTTTTTGTTCTTCGGCATAAAAACCATGATAAGCAAAAAATTCAGCGCCATGTATGGAAATAGTAATCATGCCCAAAAGTGGTTTTTTATTTCGGAATTCGGAATTTCGATTTCGGATTTGTTTTATAAATTCCCTTAATCCGATTTGAAAAGTCGGATCAAGAGGTGGTTATGATTACCTAAACGTCATTAGGGTTATAAAAGTTCCTTTCAGGCCTTGTTAATCCGAAATCGAAATTCCGAAATTCGAAATCAGAAAAGTATCTTTGCCAACCAACTATATCTTATGTCTAAAAAAGACCCGTTTGAATCGCCTGATTATTATTTGCTGGATGAGCTACTTAGTGACGAACATAAATTAATCCGCGCCTCGGTAAGGGATTGGGTAAAAAAGGACGTAAGCCCTATAATTGAAGATTACGCACAACGGGCTGAATTTCCAAGACAGTTATTAAAAGGACTTGCGGAGATCGGCGCTTTCGGCCCAACTATTCCCGTTGAATATGGCGGCGCGGGGCTCGATTATATGGCTTACGGCATTATTATGCAGGAAATCGAACGCGGCGATTCTGGTATAAGGTCTACGGCGTCTGTACAGGGATCGTTAGTGATGTATCCAATTTATGCCTACGGCAGTGAGGAACAAAAGAAAAAGTACTTGCCTAAGCTGGCAACAGGTGAGCTTATGGGTTGTTTTGGTTTAACCGAACCTGATCATGGTTCTGATCCGGGTGGTATGACTACAAACATTAAAGATGCCGGAGGTCATTATTTATTAAACGGCGCTAAAATGTGGATCTCCAACGCGCCGTTTGCCGATATCGCGGTTGTTTGGGCAAAAGATGAACAGGGCAAAATCCGCGGCCTGATTGCCGAACGCGGCATGGAAGGTTTTACAACGCCTGAAACCCACAATAAATGGTCGTTACGTGCTTCGGCAACGGGCGAGCTGGTTTTTGATAATGTTAAAATCCCGAAAGAAAATATCCTCCCAAATGTAAATGGGTTAAAAGGACCGCTTGGCTGCCTTAACCAGGCTCGTTATGGAATAGCCTGGGGGGCCCTCGGTGCGGCTATGGATTGTTATGATACCGCTTTAAGATATTCAAAAGAACGTAAGCAGTTTGGAAAGCCTATTGCAGCGTTTCAGCTGCAACAAAAAAAGCTTGCAGAAATGATTACCGAGATCACCAAGGCCCAATTGCTGGTATGGCGTTTAGGTATGCTGAAAAATGAGAACCGGGCCACACCCGCTCAAATTTCAATGAGCAAGCGCAACAGTGTGGAGACAGCAATAAATATAGCCCGTGAAGCGCGGCAAATATTGGGTGGCATGGGGATAACAGGCGAATACCCGATAATGCGCCACATGATGAACCTGGAATCGGTATTAACCTACGAAGGGACTCACGATATTCACTTGCTGATAACCGGCATGGATATTACTGGTGAAGAGGCATTTAAGTAGGAAAACATGTTGTAGAGACGCAATACTTTGCGTCTTTGGTGTTTTATTCAGAGACGCAAAGTATTGCGTCTCTACGGTGTTAAAAAATCTCTGTACCAATATCCTGATGACTTAATGACGCGTTGCTGGGTTTTAAAATCAACGTAAACCAGACCGAAACGCGGGTGATAGCCTTCGGCCCATTCAAAATTATCGGTGAGCGTCCATACAAAATAACCACCTATTTTACAGCCTTCTTCTTTTGCCTTTAACACTTGCTGCAGGTTGGCTTGTATATATTCCACACGGCTTATATCGTTTATTTTTCCGTCAGTTATCACATCGTGAAAAGCCGCGCCGTTTTCTGTAATGTATATTTTTTTTATCTGCGGATAGTTGTTAAACTTTTTTATCATTTTGTAAATAGCCGAAGGGTAAACTTCCCATTTCATAGCAGTTAAAGGGACATTTCTGTCTTTAGCTTTTACCAGCCGGGCATTGATATAAGGTGTAAAAAATGAATATTCTACAATTTCACGGGTATAATTTTGTATCCCGATAAAATCAAAATCGAATTTCAGCTTATCCTCGTCTCCTGGCTCAAAATATTTTTCCAGGCCTTTCAAAACATTGAAATCGCTTATAGGGTAACCTAATCCTAAAACTGGTTCAATGAATAAACGGTTTACCAAAGCATCTGTGCGTTTGGCGGCGTCTATATCCTTTTGCTTGTCCGACGCCGGTTCAATGTACGAGCATGAGAACGTGGTGCCTATATCGGCATCCGGCAAAGCATTGCGGAGTACCTTTGCTCCTGCCACCATGCTCAGTGTAACATAATGTATGGCAGGCAAAAAGTTTTTTATACCTGTACGGCCAGGCGCATGAATACCCATAAAATAGCCTGCACCAGTAAAAACTGTAGGTTCATTCATTATCATCCAGTGTTTAACCCTGTCGCCGAAATATTTGATACATACAGCAGTATATTCGCTGAACCAGCTGATAATTTCACGATTCGTCCAACCTCCTTTAAGTTCAAGTGCCTGCGGAAGGTCCCAGTGATAAACGGTTACCCACGGTTCTATTCCCTGTTGAATACAATAATCAATAACGCGATTATAATAAGCTATCCCTTCTTCATTTATTTGGCCGGTTCCGTCGGGTAAAATCCGAGGCCATGATATGGAAAACCTGAAATTCGGGATATTAAGTTGTTTTATGAGGTCAATATCTTTTCGATACTGATTATAAAAATCACAGGCAGCTTCGGGGTTGTCGCCATTTAGAATTTTGCCCTTCTTAGCTGCAAAAACATCCCAAATTGATGCTCCTTTTCCACCAATGGCAGTGGCACCTTCAATCTGGAAGGCGGAGACAGAAATACCCCATATAAAATCGGGTCCGAAAAGTTGTTTAGTAAATTGAATATTATGAGTGCGGGGTTCCATTAAAACGAGCTATATAAAGCCCAAATTTTCGTGTTTCGATTATGAAACGAAAATTCAGCAAAAATTGTTTTAATGTATAAAAGACGACCGCATGCTTCTTAAAATCATCCACTCACGGAATATTTTCAGAAGCTTTGAAAATTTAATGATTTTCATAACGTAATTGAATAAATGTTATAAACAAATATAACGAAGTGATATATCATTATCATATTTATAATATTAAGTTTTTATTAACAAATGCACATTACCAACAGTCTTAACTTTGGTATTTGATTAGTTCTTTAATTTTACATAATGAAAAATTACTTCACCAGTTTGTTTGATTATGATCGTTACGCTAATAAACTTATCCTGAAAGTTATAATGCAGGCCGGCGAACTTGAAAAGCCTGTTCAGTTGATGGCGCATTTATTATCCGCGCAGCAGGTATGGTATAATAGGTGCAAAGGATTACCGCCTACGGGGAGTGTGCTGTGGCCGGATTGGAAAGCATCTACCTTTAAACAATTGATAGATGACAATCATGGTAAGTGGATCAGTTTTTTAAATGAGCGTGACGATAGCGATTTAGAAAAACAAATTACTTATCAAAACTCCAAAGGTGAAACGTTTACCGATAAGCTTACAGAAGTGTTAGCGCATGTGATAAATCATGGCACCCATCACCGGGCACAGGCGGGACAGCATTTAAAATTTGCAGGCGAAAGTCTTCCTAATACCGACTATATTTTTTATTTAAGATCGCTGCGGGTTTAACTATAACCGCAATATTCGCCATATTTGCCATTCAATTAAATTCTTAATATGAAAAGAACAGTTATAACGTTTTTTATAGGATTTACGCTGTTAGGCTGCGCTGATAAAAAAGCCCAGGAAAAAGCACTTTTAGACGATGTAATTAAAGTACATGATAAAGTGATGATGGCTGACGAGCAAGTAATGAAAAATAAGATGCAGTTGGATACACTGATACAACATGCTGATGCTCGCGTAAAGGATTCTGCCGCGTATTATTCAAAGCTTTTAAATACAGCAGATGATGCTATGAGCAATTGGATGCATAAATTTAATCCCGCGCAAACAGGCAAATCACACGATGAAATTATGACTTACTTTGATACTCAAAAAAAACAGGTGATGGCAATAGATTCACAGCTTACCGCAGCTGTAACAGGATCAACTAAATACCTTTTAAAAACTAAGTCGAAATGAGGAAAATTGTAGCAGCAATTGCGGTGGTTTTGCTATGGAATGCCTGCAAGTCCAACAATAATAAAACTTTACCTATTTATGGCAATAGAACGCCGGTTACAAATGTGGTGGATGGAAAAAGCGAGACGGATACTATTTATCAAACCATACCCCCCTTTAAATTTGTAAACCAGTATGGTGACAGTATAAGCAATAAAAACGTTAAGGATAAAATTTACGTGGCCGATTTCTTTTTTACTAGCTGCCCCTCTATTTGCCCTATAATGCAGCGGAATATGCTGAATGTTTACAATGCATTCAAAGCCGACGATGATGTTAAAATACTATCCTACACCATCGACCCTAAACATGACAGCGTTAATGTTTTAAAGAGTTATGCCGACAAGCTTAACATCACCGGAAATTCCTGGTGGCTTTTACAGGGCAAAAAAGAAGAAACTTACCAGCTTGCCGAAAAAAATTATCTCGTGGCTGTGAGGCCGGATAGTACAGTCGCCGGTGGCATTATACACCAGGGATATTTTATTTTGGTTGATAAAAAAAGTCGCCTTCGCGGCGCGTACGACGGAACCAAACCGGAAGAGGTTAATAAATTGATTGCAGATATTAAAACATTAAAAGCCGAAACAGACGAAAAGGCAGCTAAATGAAATTAAAGATCATCGGCGGATTAGGGGTTTTGTTATTTATCCTCATCATCACTGGGATGTTTACTTCCTGCCAGAGCGACGAACAAATTGAATTTCAGCGTTATTATTCTTCAGGCAGCCTTGTTTATCAAACCCATTGTCAAAATTGCCATGGTGCGCACGGCGAAGGCTTACTGGCACTTATTCCACCACTTACTGATTCAGCTTACTTAAGAGCTAACAAAAACGTTTTGGCTTGCTTTGTTAAATATGGAACAAAAGGAAAGATCACCATACAAAATAAATCTTTCGAAGGAACTATGCCGCCCAACAACCTTTCGCCTGTTGAAATTGCTAATGTACTTACGTATGTAACCAATTCCTTCGGTAATAAACTCGGAACGATTAATAACCAACAGGTAGCGAGTGATCTGGGGAAGTGTGAGTGACGTCAGAAAAGTCGGGAGAGTCCGAAAGAAGAAAAACTTTTCGGGCGTATATCTCTATTCTGATGAGGTTTCTACTTCCGGACTTTTCTGACTTTCGGACTCTCCGACTTTCGGACTTCCCCACTAATTCCCTATCTTTACATCGCAAAACGTTCTATCGCTGTTTCGCTCCTGGCGGAATGGAGGAAAGTCCGGGCAACATAGAGCATCCTGCTTCCTAACGGGAAGGCGCCGGCAGCCGGCGACAGCAAGTGCCACAGAAAATAAACCGTCCGTCTGCTGACGGATAAGGGTGAAAACGTGAGGTAAGAGCTCACGGCTTTTCCGGGCGACCGGGATTGCGGTAAACCTCAGGAGTTGAAAAACCAAATAGGTCTTGAACGCGGAGCTGCTCGCTCCCTTCCGCCGTCGGCGGAGATCAGGATGGGTAGGTTGTTTGAACCCGTCAGCAATGACGGGGCAAGATTAATGATAGAGTTCTTTAAGTGTAAAAGCTTGACGAAACAGAACCCGGCTTACAGATTTGCTGCTGATAATAACCCCTTCCGGTAAAATGGAGGGGTTGTTTTTTGGTGAGATGTTGAAGTGGTTGTAGTTGTTGTAAAAGTTTTAGTTGTCTTGAGATTTTAACCTTTTCAACGTTTACAACATTTATGACCCTTCACAACCTTTACAACTTCTATAACTTTTCACAACCGACAAAAAAACTGTTTATTTTTCTATACGATTATATATATTCGCTGATTATATATTTCAACTGAATTAATATAAACCATGGCTAAAGTTTTAATAATTGATGACGAACGGTCAATACGCAATACCCTGCGTGAAATATTAGAATATGAGGATTACGTTGTTGACGATACCGATAATGGGATTGATGGTTTAGAACTAATAAGAAGGAACGAATACGACCTTGTACTGTGCGATATAAAAATGAATCGCATGGATGGCATGGAGGTTCTGACTGAGGGTTTGACCTATAAACCTGATATGCCATTTATCATGATCTCAGGTCATGGTACTGTTGAAACAGCCATCGAAGCCAGCAGGAAAGGGGCTTTTGATTTTATTTCAAAGCCACCTGATCTTAACCGCCTGCTCATCACCGTTCGTAATGCGCTCGACAGGGGAAGCCTGGTTACCGAAGCTAAGGTATTAAAACGCAAAGTTGCGAAGGTTCGCCCCATTTTGGGTGAATCGCAAACCATTCAGAAAATAAAAGAAACCATTGACCGTGTTGCCCCCACCGATGCCCGCGTACTGATAACAGGGGCAAATGGCAGTGGAAAAGAATTAGTGGCACGCTGGCTGCACGAAAAATCACACCGTGCAAGCGCTCCTTTAATTGAAGTTAACTGCGCCGCCATACCTTCGGAATTGATCGAAAGTGAGCTGTTTGGCCATGAAAAAGGATCGTTCACATCAGCAATAAAACAGCGGATAGGCAAGTTTGAATCTGCCAATGGTGGCACGCTCTTCCTCGATGAAATTGGTGACATGAGCCAGCCTACACAGGCTAAAGTGTTGCGCGCCCTGCAGGAAAATAAAATAACCCGCGTGGGCGGCGAAAAGGAAATTGAAGTTGATGTACGCGTGGTAGCGGCTACTAATAAGGATTTGCTGAAAGAAATTGAACTGGGCAACTTCCGTATGGACCTTTATCATAGGCTCAGCGTTATCCTGATCCACGTACCGCCATTGACCGACCGTAAGGACGACATAGGTTTGCTTACCCAAAACTTTTTGGATGAGATTTGCAATGACTACGGCATGCCGGTAAAAAAAATATCAGATGCCGCGCTTGACGCCCTTAAAGCACTACCCTGGACCGGTAATATACGCGAGCTAAGAAACATGGTAGAGCGCCTGATCATACTGAGTGATAAAACTATAACCGATAGCGACGTAAAGGCATTTGCCAACCCATCCTCCCCGGCGGTTATTGCCAATGGTCATGCCGCGCCGCAAACAGATTTCGACCAGTTTGCTAACTTCCAGGAGTATAAAGATTTCGCCGAACGGGAGTATATCAAGTTTAAGCTGGAGAAAAACAACTGGAACGTTTCAAAAACTGCTGATGATATTGACATACAACGCAGCCATTTGTATAGTAAGATTGAGAAATTTGGATTGAAGAGAGGGGAATAGAATACTTAGTGTCTTTTCAATTAATTTTGTATTCGTAAGATTATTCAGTTTTATCAGCCTCTTTGATACATTACCCAAGCCCTATGTATAATTAACAATAATTAAAAGAACGATACACGATAATAAAATATAAATCCAAAATATCACATTGCTTATTCTCCGTTTAGGTTTAGTGTATTCCAAGATTTTTTTAAATATTTTCTCTTTTCTTTTATATAAATAAAAAAAATTCAATATAAGTAATATTGCGGCCAACAAAAGCCCTAAGTAAATTGATGTGTTCCTAGTTATTTCAATATTTACAAAACGAAATAGGAATCTCCCAACACTTATTATGTTAAACAGCTGTAGAATACCAATAAACAAAATCGTATCATAACCAGGAGTTGCCGTTCTTTTGAGCCTTGTCAAATAGTAATATATCCAATAATATATTACATTATACATGATATTTTATTGCTTGTGTTAATGAAGCGGAACAAATTTTAGTGCATCGGGCAATTCAACCCTGGGATTGACTTCAATATGCCCCTTTCAGCTTTTAAAAAAGCCCCCAACTTATCTAGTATTGTATATCCGACCACAATAGTTACTCCAGCAGGTAAACTAAATGCTATAGTTGTTTTGTTTATTTCATTCAACTCCATACTCCGAACTCAAAAACCTGATCAAGTTATGGCAGCTTTTGCTCAAATCCTTCAAATCAACCTGGGAGTAGTACTGTTCGGATATCCTCATCTCAGTTAATTTATTGACATACTTATTGATCATTTCGGTATTTGTAGTAATCATATCCTTTTTAAAAGTCCTTGGCTTTAAGCCGTATTGAAACTTAAATAGGTTTTGAGCAAACATGAAGCAATCGTTTGCTACAGCATTGTCCATGGTGGCTTGTATTCCAAACTCTTTAACTTTATCGTAATAATTTGATATGCTATCGGCAACCCTCTGGTTTTCTATTAGCCGCAAATTCCCTGAGTTGATCATTTGAGTGATGGTACGATCTGTAGAATTAAACACCTGCAAGGATGTGGCGTATTTAAAAAAGAGACGGTAAGCCTCATTCTGAAAATGCGGAGATGACGTACTATCCGAAAGCAAGTTGATTAACGAGTCCTGCCCTTTGTTTAATAGAATATTGCCGTGGATAACATCGTTTAGATGAGCAGAGTCCTGTTTAAGGTCTCTTACCAAACTACCGATGTATTCTTTTTCTTTTCTATGATCGGCAATATGTTCCCTGATATTTTCGGCTATAAAGCCCATAAAAACTGCCAGGAAAATCATAAGGCCCTCTTTCAAGTATTCCTTGAAATTCTTTTTATGTCCGTCGGGTAACTCAGGGTGATGATGCACTTCCATAATAGTTAATAGCCAAATAATATTTGGGACAATATAACTAATGGATGCGAACTTTGGAAAGCATCCCCCTTATTCCTTCGGAATATTTATAAACTCAGACGTTCCATTATTCCCTCAAAAACTAATTAAGCGCAAATAGCTGACTTATTAGTCGTTACAGACCCGCTCAAGAGGTCCTTCTAAAAATTCGGTGAAGCTTCTGCAAACGAAAGACAAGTCACATAACATACCGATAAAAGGCATATCATAGATATATCCGGTGTCTTTTTCGATGCAATAGGCAGTATCTCCTCCATCAGAGCCAAAAATAAAAAGGCCCGATGCAAGTTGCTCTACATAGTATTCCCTGTTCAATTTTACCATATCCGTTAACGGCCATAAAACAATACGGCCATTCTTACTACTTATCAGCGCTCCGTTAGACTGGCCAAAAAATTCTATAAATTCTTTTGGCGGGTCAAAGTCCACGCTCTCTTTAAAAGCCCTTATCTCCCTATAAGAAAGCGGCCTCTTCTTTGCTGTGATTAAATTGTTCATCATTTTGTTTATTCAAGGTTGAAGTAATTACCAAATTTAAAATTCAATACTGAAAGATAACACCGTTAAAACACGGGACTTTCCTACGTTTTTTTACGGTATTTCCATTTCCGAAACAACGTAGAATTACGTAATTCCACTTTGCATGGATTTCACCCGGGATTGACTTTACAAGTGTTTTGTGAATAGTTAAATCAAATCGCCTCATCACTACCCTATTCGCGGGTATGGAAATGACTGATAAAATAAAAGTTATTAACATAATATAGTTTATGTTAATAAATAAACCAAAAGCTATTTACGCATTGCTGCCGGCCGCCAAACTTTATAATATTATAAATGCTCAGACATCACAACTTTTAAAGATTACAACCTAACAACTTTTACAACCCTTACAACTATTCAAACTTCTTGCACCCCCCAATCCCAAAAACGGACGATATAGTGTACGATAATGATACATTAATTGTTATAATCTATACAGTAAATTACTGATATTTAATCAATTATGTAACCGGCACAATTTTTTAAACAAAACAATTACCGAACGCATAGCTCATGATCAAAAACTATCTTAAAACTGCCTGGCGTAACCTTATTAAAAATAAAGTCCATTCTTTTATTAATATTGTCGGCTTGGCGGCTGGTATGGCTGTGGCCATGCTTATAGGCCTTTGGATATGGGACGAACTGTCCTTTGATAAATTCGCACAAAACTACAATCATATTGCCCAGGTTAAACAAAATGTAACCAACAACGGCGAAGTTCAAACCTGGGAACAGGTACCATATCCTTTAGCTGCCGAGCTGCGCAGGAGCTATGGCAGTGATTTTAAATATGTAGTACTGGCAGTTGGTACCGGCAAACACATGGTAGCCCTCGACAATAAGAAACTAAATATCCGGGGCGCTTATATGGAAGCCCCGGCCCCCGATCTGTTTGGTCTTAATATGTTGAAAGGCAGCAGCAATGCATTAAAGGATCCTACATCTATCCTAATATCTGCATCAACCGCTCAAGCCTATTTCGGTGATGCCAACCCGATTGACAAAACGTTGAAGATTGATAACCAGGCAGTGGCAAAAGTATCTGGTGTTTACCAGGACCTGCCTCAAAATTCAACGTTTGCCAACCTGGGTTTTATTGCGCCATGGGAGATGTTTTATAATGTTAACGACATAAAATCAATGCGCGAGCCATGGCGGCCGAACTTTTGCACTCTGTATGTACAAATGGCCGAGAATGCCGACATGGCTTCAGTATCTCTAAAAATACGGGATGCAAAACTGCATAAGGTTAGCGCTGTACTTGCTAAAAAGAAACCTGCGCTTTTTTTACAGCCGATGAGCAAATGGCATTTATACGGCGAATTTAAGGATGGCAAAAACACCGGGGGCCGGATCCAGTACGTGTGGATGTTTGGGATAATTGGGGTGTTTGTGTTGCTGCTGGCTTGTATAAACTTTATGAACCTGAGCACTGCGCGTTCAGAGAAACGGGCAAGGGAAGTGGGTATCCGCAAGGCTATCGGTTCCCTGCGCGGACAACTGATCTACCAGTTCTTTAGCGAATCATTATTATGTGTAGCAGTCGCTTTTTTATTGTCGTTGCTTTTTGTTGAATTGAGCCTGCCCTTTTTTAACGGGGTGGCCGATAAAACCATGGGGATTCTTTGGAGCAATCCCCTGTTCTGGGTTTTGACAATTGGTTTTAGCTTGCTTACCGGGATAATTGCAGGCAGCTATCCTGCATTCTATTTATCCTCCTTTCAACCAGTTAAGGTACTTAAAGGCTCATTTAGGGTGGGGAGTCGTGCAGCCATTCCTCGTAAAATATTGGTGGTTGTGCAGTTTACTGTTTCCGTAACGCTAATAATCGGCACCGTTGTAGTTTTTCGGCAGATACAATTTGCAAAAAACCGTCCGGTAGGTTATACACGCGACGGGTTGGTATCAATCCCGATAATTACGCAAGCCGTTCACAAAAACTATGAAGCTGTAAAAGACGAATTGTTTAAAACAGGCGCAGTTACAGCTATGGCCGAAGGGGACGTTGCGCCAACCCAATCGGCCGGAAGTACAAGTGCAATTGAATGGAAAGATAAAGATCCTAACCTGAGTGTTGATTTCCAGCAGGCCGCGGTATCCCCTGAATATGGTAAAACCGTAGGATGGCAATTTAAGGGTGGCCGCGATTTTTCACGTGAGTTCCTTACCGACTCATCAGCCGTGGTGCTTAATGAAGCTGCCGTGAAATTTATGGGGTTGAAAAATCCGGTTGGTGATAATATAAGATATTACGGCAACGCGTTTAAAATAATCGGAGTAATACAGGATATCATTGTAGATTCACCTTACGGACAAGTGCGACCTTCCGTTTTTTTCCTTAACAAGGGTACCGGAAACGCCGTGTTACTTAGGATAAATCCCAAACTAAGCGCAAACCTCGCTTTAGAAAAGATAGAACCTGTATTTAAGCGTTTCAACCCGGAGCAACCCTTTGAATATCAATTTATTGACCAGGAATACGCTAAGAAATTCGGCGATGAACAACGGATAGGAAAACTGGCAGCTTTTTTTGCCAGCCTGGCCATTCTGATCAGTTGCCTTGGGTTGTTTGGTATGGCATCATTTATGGCCGAACAGCGCATAAAAGAAATTGGTGTACGTAAAGTTTTAGGCGCCTCAGTATTTAATCTATGGCGCTTATTATCGACCGATTTTTTGGGCCTTGTAGTTATTTCCTTGCTTATTGCCAGCCCTATTGCATGGTTCCTGATGCATAATTGGTTACAGCATTTTGATTACCGGTCAACTATATCGGGCTGGATATTTGTATTGACCGGGCTGTGTGCCATTCTTATTACGCTGATAACTGTGAGCTTTCAATCGATAAAAGCAGCGCTGGCGAACCCTATAAAGAGTTTAAAAACGGAGTGATTGGTTGAGTGGTTGATTGAGTTGATTAAGTGAGTAGGTTGTAATTCGTTAAAGAATATCCATCATATTACTATTCGCCAACCAACTATTCACTCAATCAAGCACTCACTAATTCACTAATTACAACGTAGCCATATCAATTACGAAGCGGTAGCGGACATCGCCTTTTTCCATACGAACATAAGCCGCTTCAATGTCTTTAATATCAATGATTTCTATATCCGATACGATATTGTTCGCCGCACAGTAATCCAGCATTTCCTGGGTTTCTTTAATGCCGCCGATGCTTGATCCGGCAACGCTTTTTCTGCCGCCCAATAAGCTGAATGCTGCTATCTGCGCCGGTTTTGAGGGTACGCCAACACATATCTGCACGCCTTTGGTCCTTAACAACGACAGATACATGTTAAAATCATGCTCGGCGGATACGGTATCCAGGATAAAATCAAAAGTACCTTTGGCTGCGTTTACCTGAGCTTCGTCAGTTGTCACCACAAAATGATGTGCTCCCAGTTTTTTTGCGTCAGCTTCTTTTTTTGGTGATGTGCTCAATACAGTAACGTCGGCGCCAAAAGCTACGCCAAATTTAACCGCCATGTGCCCAAGTCCGCCTAAACCTACCACAGCCAATTTATGACCCTTTCCTACCTTCCAGTGTTTCAGCGGTGAATAAGTGGTAATACCAGCACATAATAGAGGAGCTACCGCTGCAAGATTTAGTTTATCGGAGACATGAAGTACAAAATCCTCGTGAACAACAATGGTGTTTGAATAACCACCGTAGGTTGGTGTTTTTTTATCTTGTTCAAGTCCGTTATAAGTAAATGAGCAGCCATTCAGGCAATACTGCTCCAAATCCTGTTTGCAGTTTTCACATACCCGGCACGAGTCTACCAGGCAGCCGGTTCCAGCCAGGTCGCCCACTTTAAATTTCTTTACATGATCGCCCACTTTTATTACCCGGCCTACAATTTCGTGCCCCGGCACCATCGGAAAAGTTCCGGGAAACCAGTCATTTCTTATCTGGTGTAAGTCTGAGTGACAAACCCCGCAAAATTGAATATCAAATTGTACACCATGCGGACCTACTTCGCGTCGTTCAAAAGTCCAGGGTGCCAACGGAGTTTTTTCATCCTGAGCTGCATAAGCTTTAGTTGTAATCATGGCAGTTTGTTTTTAATGGTTTGAGAGGAATTATCATAGCAAATATATATCCCCATTGTTCTATTTAAGTTAACTAAATAAACAAGATGATTTAAGTTACATAATACTGACTAATTTAGGTAGCATAAACAATGGATTAAAATCTGCAACCACTATTTTTCGTACCAATAATTATTTTTCAGTTAAATTGAGTTTTGAAAAACATTTTAACATCTTATCTATTAATTAAAAATGAACGTTTTTAAAACTCTTGTCCAGGCACTTATTGAAAACGAAAACCCATCCGCTTCCATCCATTTCATAAATGGCGTAAATGATACCCGGAGCATTACATATAATCAATTGCTGAACAGATCTTTAGGGCTGCTTAAGCATTTTCAGGAGTCAGGTGTGGATGAAGGCGATGAGTTGATATTATTAACGCAACGGAATGAGGCGTTTATTGAGGGTTTCTGGGCTTCTATCCTTGGCGGGATAACCGCTGTTCCGCTGTCTTTTGGTATATCCGACGAGCATAAATGGAAGTTTTTTAGAATAGTAAAACAACTTGGACGACCATGGGTCCTGCTGGAACAAGGTAACGCCAGCCGACTGGAAAAGTTTGCTGAAATAAATAATCTACAAGCTGAATGGAATAGTATAAAGGACCGGTTATTTGTATTGGAGCAGATCCCCCTCTTTGCAGGGCCAGGTAAAATGGTGGAAATTGATGAAAACCGGACTGCATTTATACAATTTTCGTCGGGCACCACAAGTGAGCCGAAGGGCGTTGTGCTCTCGCACAAAAACCTGGTAACAAATATCAAAGGAATCGGACTTGGACTTGAAATCACACCGGAAGATACAATTCTGAGCTGGATGCCGCTTAGTCATGATATGGGTTTAATAGGATCTCATCTTGTCCCATTGTTTTTTGGTATCAGTCAGTATATTATGACCACGGAGTTATTTATCCGCCGGCCAATACTTTGGCTCGAAAAAATGAGCGAGGCACAGGCATCGATAACCTGCTCGCCAAACTTCGGTTACCGGCACTGCCTTAACGCCATCAACGCGAGCAATAGCACCAGTCTAAATTTAAATAAGGTGAGGCTAATACTTAACGGCGCGGAACCCATATCGGTGCCGCTTGCAGATGAGTTTTTGGAAACCTTTGGCAATTTTGGTCTCAAGCGTGAAAGCATGCTCACTGTATATGGTCTTGCCGAGGCAAGTCTGGCGGTGGCTTTTCCAAAAGCAGGAACACATTTTAAATCTGTAACCTTGAGCAGAAGTCATTTATCATCGGGAACCGAGGTCGTTCCAGATGAATCGGGCCTTTCTTTCGCTGTTGAAGGAAAAGCCGTTTTGGGCTGCCAGACTAGAATCACGACAAATGAAGGAAAAATTTTGCCGTTAAATCATATAGGGAATATCGAGATAAAGGGAGATAACGTTACCCGCGGCTATTTAAACGCTCCTGAATTAAATGAAGAAATAATAACAGATGGCTGGTTAAAGACAGGTGACCTTGGATTTTTGAATGATGACGGCGACCTTGTTGTTACCGGGAGAGCAAAAGATATTATTTTTATTAATGGAAATAACTATTATCCGCAGGATATTGAAATGATAGCCGAAACGTATTTTGATATTGAAGCCGGAAAAGTGGCTGCGTGTGCTGTTCGTGATCTGCAGCGTGAGGAAGATCATATTATTATGTTTGTAATTCATAAAGGCGCAGAGGAAACATTTTATCCAAAAATTGCACCTTTAAGAAGAATAATTAACGAAATGGCGGGAGTTAAAATAACGGAAGTCATCCCGGTATCTAAAATACCAAAAACCACCAGCGGCAAAATTCAGCGCTACTTATTGGGGCAATATTATATGAGCGGGATTTTTGACGACACCATTAACAACATAAACGCGTACAATCTTTCAACGGATGGACCTGAAAAAGAAGACATTAATGACGTTGGGCAGAAACTAAGAATAATTTGCGAGGATTTGGTACCAGGGAAACAAGTTAAAATAGGCGATAATATATTCGAAATGGGTACAACTTCCCTAATGCTGGCACAGCTTCACCAGCGTATTAATAACGAATTTCCAGATGTGCTTCAAATCGGTGACTTTTATGAATATCCAACAATAGAACAGTTAACTACTCATATTCAGAGCAAAATCACCAACGGCCATGCTTATTCATAAGCCCCACGTTGATATTTCCACCGGCGATGGCTCCACAGCCAGCTTTCGGGATTCAATTTGATTTGTTCTTCAACCTTACGCACATAAACCGGCAATATTTGCATCCGTTCAAAGTCGTAAGGCGGTTGTGCTATTTCCTCTAACCGGATTTCATAATACCCACGTTTAACTTTGTTAATATTTACTAACACTACCGGCATCTTAGTCAATTTTGGTAACGATTCGGTTCCCATAAAAAAGGCCGTATCCTGGTTAAGAAAATTGGTCCAGTACCTTTGTTGGTTGTCTTTGGCTGGCATCTGGTCGGCAACCAGGCCAATTATACGCCGCTCTTTAATGCGTTTTAAAACAACGGGCAATGTTTCATCCTTTGAAATGGGCGAACATCCAAACCTCGAACGGATCTCAAATATAAAACTTTCCATTTTTTTATTGCTTGCGGGCTGATAAATCGCGTCTATCGGCACTTTGAAACGTGCCCCCCCGGTAAGCAGCATCCATTCCCAATTAAACTGATGGGTGGCCATAACAATAACTGACTTACCCTGGTTAAGGTATTTTTCGAGCACATCCGCGTTCACATATTTTACACGCTTAAGCAATTCTTTTTCGCTCATTGCTGATGCTTTGAGTGTTTCTACAATCCAATCGGTTAAATTCAGGTAAAATTGGGCCGCCAATTCTTTGATCTCTTTTTCGTTTTTTTCGGGGAAAGATTTTTTCAGATTTCCGTAAACCACTTTGTACCTGTATTTAAAAACGCGAAATGCAAAAAAAGCCAACAAGCTTGAAAATAAATAAAGAATCGATAATGGCAACCTCGCCATAGCCCGTAATAGAAGCATAAAATGAATTTTTTAGGAGATGTAAACAATATTACCGGCCTGAGAAACGGCGATCAAATTAATAACGGGGAACGCCAATATACATATTATTGCATAGATATGCTTAGTTAACAACATTTTTACCTTCGTAAACAGCATGATTGTTATTTACAATTTGATAATTTGTTTTATTGCTTTAACTTTCCCGTAAATCAAAACCTAATTATTAAACCTAATGACGCCCACTGTAAAAACACGCCAGGCATCGGATGATTTCGATTCTGCCCCTACCCGATTATACTCTTTGGATGCCCTTCGGGGATTTGATATGTTTTGGATTGCCGGTGGTGAAGAACTCTTTCATGGCATGGCCCACGCCACTAATGCGCCGTTTTGGAACGCCCTTTCCCTACAATTTACTCATCCGGATTGGAATGGGTTTCACGTTTATGACCTGATTTTCCCGCTGTTTCTGTTTATGGCCGGGGTATCTACACCATTTTCGGTGGGTCGCGAACTGGAGAAGGGTAAATCCCGCGAACAGCTTTTGCTCCGTGTATAAAAAGGACTTTTATACTTGTGCTTTTAGGATTTTTTGTGAATAATGGATTAAAAATTCAGCCGATTGCCGATTACAGGTTTCCGAGTGTACTCGGCCGTATCGGTATCGCTTATATGTTTGCCAATATTATTTATTTGTATGCGAAAGATTGGGCGCAGATTGCCTGGTTCTGGTTTTTTATTATTGGGTATTACCTGTTGTTGAAATTTACTTCGGCGCCCGGCTTTCATCCCGGCGACCTTACACCTGAAGGGAATTTCGCTTCTTATATAGATCGTACCATACTGCCTGGAAAACTTTATGTTCCATTTCCTAATACGAAGATTAGTATGCATGATCCTGAAGGGTTGTTCTCTACTATCCCCGCTATCAGCACTGGTCTGTTGGGTATACTCGCCGGTAAGTTGTTAAAGAAAAAGGACTTGTCACCAAATTCAAAAGCGTTACGATTAGCGGTGGCCGGTATCGTCTTTCTTGTGCTTGCTCAAATATGGAACCTCGACTTTCCTATCAATAAAAACCTATGGTCAAGCTCATTTGTGATGCATGTCGGTGGGCTGAGCCTTCTGCTAATCGCATTATTTTATTACGTTATTGATGTGCTCGGGTATAAAAAATGGGCATTTTTCTTTAAGGTAATCGGAATGAATTCTATCCTGATTTATATCTCCAGCCATTTTATCAAATGGGGCTATACCAATACAAGCCTCTTCGGTTGGCTGGGGCAACTTATCGGCGACCCTTATAATGTGGTTGTGATGGCTATTACCTTTTTGTTAGTAAAATGGCTGTTTTTGTATTATTTATACCAGAAAAAGACTTTTTTAAGAGTCTGAGCCGAATTTCGGATAACGTCTATGTCATTTCGATGAGGAACAGCCTGTCCCGAATTTATTTCGGGAAAGAGAAAACTTATACACGATACAAAGCGGATATGCATAGTGGCTGTATCGATGTATAAGTTTCTCAATATGGTAAATGACAATTTGGTATTGATTTCTAAGCCATCATATTAAGCTTTGTTGATGCATGGCACCTTATCTTTGCACCAGTATGCTCCCCAAATCCGCCGGTGAATAGTTAACAGATTTCAGCGTTTTGTGATCTCCTGTCCTGTAAACTAAAAACAACCCGTCAATTTCTTTATGATACGATTGCGTATCGCCGTTATTTTTGTAATGATCAATAGTAAGATTGGCTTCTTCAACGGTTTTGCAAGCCTTACTCATGTTTGAGCGATGCACTTCATCAAACAGTTCTTTAAACTTTTCGCCCAGGCCAAATTCCAGAATAGCGCCTGCAAGCACATATTGTATATCACAAAGGGCATCAGCAACTTCTACCAGGTCATTATCGTTTACAGCCTGTTGCAGTTCTTTTAATTCCTCAGCAAGCAGTGATATGCGCAAATCGCATCGTTCTTTAGAAGGTATGGCCGGTTTTTCAATAACCGGGTGTTTAAATGTAGTATGAAACTCTGCTACCTGGTTTAGGGCGTTTGTATCTTTAATCATCGCTGTTTTATAATTTATTTTAATGTCGCTAAGATATAAATTAAGGACATCCACGTTACCGGCCGCGCAAAATTTCCTTCCGGCAGCATTTGTCATATTGCTGAAAAGTTTAGTAAATTTAAAAGAATAATTTAGGGGGCATTAAACCGTTTATAAGAATTATAGTCTATTCAATAACAGCAGACAAAAAGCTGTATTAAATTACAATTATGAAAAGGGCATATAAATATTTCGCATTCACAAGCTTAAGTATAATATTATGTTTGTTTTTAGCTATTCCCGCTAACGCTCAGCACGGCGGAGGTGGCCATGGTGGTGGCGGTGGTGGCCATGTTGGCGGTGGCGGAGGTCACTTTGGTGGCGGTGGCGGTGGCGGCGGCCATGTCGGTGGCGGTTTTTCTGGCGGTCACTCTGGTGGTGGTTTTTCCGGCGGTCACTCTGGCGGTGGTTTTTCCGGTGGCCATATTGGCGGCGGTTTTTCTAGCGGCCATGTAATGTCGGCGCCAAGAGGCAGTATAGGTATAGCACACGGTGCTTCGGGCAGTCGAACTATGGCTGCATCACGTGGCAGTGTGGGTTATAGAGGCGGATCACAAGCTTACCGCGGAAGCGTCGGCGTACATGGAAGCGTAGGTGTACGCACAGGCGTTGTTAATCACGGATACCCGATTAACCGGGGTTATGCTACTGCTGGTGCGCGCGTTGGTGTTGGTGCACACGGTTATGGGGCTGCTGGTGCCCGCGGTTACGTTGGTGTTAGTGGCCATGCAGGATATGGCGCAGCTGGCCACGTAGGTTATTCGCATGTTGGCTATTATGGCCCGAGCTATTGGGGTGCACGTGGCTATTGGGGTTACCATGGCGGTTACTATTGGCATGGCGGCTATTATGGCAGCTTATATTGGCCATATATTGGTTTCGGCATAGGATATTTACCTTATGGATACTACCCTTTTTATTGGGGTGGTGATCCATATTATTACAGCAATGGTTTTTATTATCAGTATAATAACGACCAGTACACCGTGGTTGAACCTCCGCTGGGCGCAGAAATAACACAATTACCTTCGGGCGCGCAATCAATTATGATTAATGGAGAGCAATACTATGAGCTGAATGGTGTTTATTATCAGCCGGTTACAAAGGACGACGGTACCACCACGTATGTGATTGCAGGAAAGGACGGACAGTTGAGCACCGATAACGGTGCAGGCGCTAGTGGTCCTCTTCCGCAAATTGGTGATGTATATGACAAGTTGCCTGAAGGAAGCCGGAAAATAAAGCTCAACAACGAAACTTTTTATGTATCGCCTGATGATTATTACTATCAGCAAACACGCGATACTAATGGAAACATAGCTTATAAAGTTGTAGGCACACCTGCAGATGAACCCGGCAACGACAATCAATAATTAATATAACAAATCGTAAAAAGAGCGATGGGGATATAAACTCGTTGCTCTTTTCTTTTAATAAGGTTTTTGAGATTATAGCTGCTGCGTTGATACATTGAGGCGGCTTTTTAGATAAATATTATTTTGGCAATATCTCACAATTAGTTTAATTTTATGTACTCCTAGTTATCTAAAATCAACCTCGCCATGAAAAACAAATATTATTATCAATCCGCGTTATTATTTGTGTTGTGCCAGTTTACTGTATTATTATCATTTGCACAGGTAAATGAACCTGTTATAGGTTATATAACTATCCAGGGTACAAAAACCGGAACATTTAAAGGCAGTGGCACGACAAAGGGAAATGAAGATAAAATTGAGTGTATAGGTTATAGATATTCCGTTTCCGTGCCTCATGATGTCGCAACAGGATTACCGACAGGTAAGCGTATGCACGGGCCATTTGAAATAATAAAAAACGTTGATGGCTCAAGCCCTCAATTCTTGCAAGCTGCTTATAGTAACGAAATCCTGAAATCAGTTCTGGTTGAATTTTTTAAAAAAAATGCAAAGGGGCAGCTTTACATTTCAAGTAAAATTAAACTCACCAATGCTTCAATTTCGCAGATCTCCGAATACGGAGGCGTTGCTGTGCGAGATAAATTGCTTCCGAACACCGTACCGCAAGAACAGATAACGCTTACTTTTCAAAAAATAGAATTTGAAAATAGCGACGCAAAAACAAGCGCATCTGATGATTGGAACATAGTTAAATAATGCCCCGACTGCTTTTCAATTATCAGTCGGCGCTTTATTAACAGGGTGTATTAATAAAAAGTGTACATCTTTTTTATTATTGCTTTCTGGTATTAAATCAACATATCTGGCTATTAATAATTTAATATTATTATAATATCTTAAAACATTTTTCGCATCCAATCCTTTGTGTTGTTATACACCATGAAGATCCATTTATCCTGCACGGGCTTTTTTTTTCTTGCCTTTTTTGTGTTGATCATGCCGCTGTCAACAAAGGCATATTCTGTTCTCACGCATGAAGCGCTCATTGATGCGAGTTGGGAAAAAAGCATCAAACCGTTATTAAAATCAAAATTTCCGTCGGCGACAGATGATGACCTGAAAAAGGCCCACGCTTATGCCTATGGTGGCTGCTTAATTGCCGATATGGGATATTTTCCTTTTGGAAGCTTGTATTTTACTAATCTTTCACACTATGTTCGCAGCGGCGATTTCGTAGAGGCGTTAATTTCTGAATCACAAAATCTTAACGAATATGCTTTTGCGATAGGCGCACTATGTCATTATACAGCTGATAAATATGGGCATTGGCTGGCAACTAATTTTGTGGTGCCGGTTGTTTACCCTGACATAGAAAAAAAATTTGGACATTGGGTAACTTACGAGCAAGATCATATTTCACACAGCCGTGTAGAAATATCCTTTGACGTACTTGAAATAGCCAAAGGTAATTACGCATCGCAAAATTATCACGATTTTATTGGTTTTGAGGTATCAAGACCAGTGCTGGAGCGAGCTTTTCTTAAAACTTACGGACAGGATATTAATTCCGTTTTTGGTGATCTTACACTCGCCATCGGCACCTTCCGATGGTCGGTAAAGAGCTTGCTGCCTACAGTAACCCGCACTGCATGGTCAATTAAAAAAGACGATATTAAAAAACAAAACCCAAGTGCCAACGC
This sequence comes from Mucilaginibacter sp., assembly GCA_036498965.1. GTDB lineage: Bacteria > Bacteroidota > Bacteroidia > Sphingobacteriales > Sphingobacteriaceae > Mucilaginibacter. The sequence continues at coordinate 12,875 of DASYEP010000161.1, read as the reverse complement.
ACGAAACTTTCATTATAAAATGAGCAAGAAGGAATTCAACAAGGAATTTGGAACTGAAAGACAAAAGCCTGGTTTCAAAGCAAGCGTTTTATCGTTCTTTGTCCGTATCGTTCCAAAAGTAGGACCTTTTAAAGCACTAAAATTCAAGGACTGTGGACCTGAAGGCGAAAAGCTATTTATCCGAAGTTTTGACACCGCTCTGGTGTATTACCATGAAAACCTGGCGATGTTGTATAAAAACAAAGTTAAATTACCAGATATTGACTACGATACGGGTAACCCCACGCTGATTGGGGAATATTCACTTTCAGATAAAACTTACGGCGACTTAATGGACAAACTTTCCGATACAAAATACAACAATCTGACTGAACCTCTTAAACAAAACATACTTCGTTACTACGGTAAGACCGACACGCTGGCACTTGCCCAAAAATATCCAAAAGATTGGAAGAAAAAATATGAGGCGTTACAAGCCATTCGTATCGCGCGGCCAATCAAGACAGATAGCTTAAAAAATATTAGAGGCGAATATTATAAACTTAACGAACCGGTTGCCCAATCGTCGGGCAAATAACTTATTTAATTTAAATAGTTACCGGGAATTGACCGACAGTATATTTGTGGCGTGAAAAAAAACGGGCTCAAGGAAATAGCACTTCTTTTCTTAAAATTAGGTACCACAGCTTTTGGTGGCCCCGCTGCACATATCGCGATGATGCGGCGCGAGGTTGTTGTAAAAAAGAAGTGGCTAAGCGAACAGCATTTTCTTGACCTTATTGGAGCCACCAATCTTATTCCCGGCCCAAACAGCACCGAAATGGCAATCCAGGTAGGTCATGAGCGCGGCGGTTGGAAAGGTTTGTTGATTGCGGGCTTCTGTTTTATAATGCCGGCGGTATTGATTACGGGATGCCTCGCCTGGCTTTATAAAAGTTATGGCCAATTACCCCAGGCACAACCGTTTATTTATGGCATTAAACCGGCAGTTATCGCGGTGATCATCGCGGCAATATATCCTTTGGCTAAAAAGTCATTTCAAACAATTGAATTAGGAATAATCGGTATCGTGGCTTTGGTGCTCAGCCTATTGAATTTTTCGGAAGTAATTATCCTATTCGGTGCTGGGTTTGTGGCCATGTTTTTAGCCGCCATAAGACTTAAAAAACTAAATTCTACTAATTCTTTTGTTCCTCTTTTTTTTACCGGGACAACGGTCAGTGGATTTTTTGGCGCCTTAAACTTTCGTTTATTTCTATCGTTTTTAAAGATCGGCGCTATCCTTTACGGAAGCGGATATGTGTTGTTTGCATTTCTCGATTCAGAATTAGTTGCACATGGCATTATATCGCGCCGGCAATTAATAGATGCCATAGCCGTTGGGCAATTTACACCAGGGCCTGTATTCTCAGCTGTTACATTTATTGGCTACCAGGTAAATGGCCTCAACGGCGCGGTTATATCTACGGTCGGAATATTTCTCCCCTCTTTTGTATTTGTAGCTTTATTGAATCCGCTGGTGCGCAAAATGAGAGGGTCGAAGTTATTTGCCGCATTTTTAAATGCGGTAAACGCGGCGTCTATCGCTCTTATAATTGCCGTCTGTTACCAAATGGGTAAAGACAGTATAGGCGACTGGCGAACGATTTTAATTGCAGTTTGCAGTGCAATTATTCTTTTCAGGTTTAAAACAATTAACAGTGTCTTTATTATTTTAGGAGGGTCGGTTGCGGGATACTTGCTGTTACTTTTGTGAATAATTACGCAAAGCGCAACGGCCACTATTGTTTATATTTCCTTCGCATCAGCCATTTTAATCCAGCCAACGTTTCCGTTTACCAAACTTATTTTCATCCATCCATTGCTATTTTCCAGAACGTTCACTTTTGTGCCGTCGTGTATGACAAAGAGACTGGACGATTTATCAACCGGCCCGCTTTTTACGGTAACCGAGTTGCTGAAAATTATAGCCTGTCGGTGCCCGTCGAAATAATTTATTTGCATAAGCGCAATAAAAACCGTGACGATGCCAAGAAAAAACAACGCTGTGGAAGTATAAAAGGAAGCTTTCTTAATTATTACGGAGCCGGTGAAAAAATAAACCATCAAAATAATTGATGCACATAACACAAGGATAATACTGGCTATAGACAATGCATTTCTTGAAAAACTCAGAATAAACGTCCGCCACCAGTTGGCCAGAAAAAATTCCGGTACCTGGTCGATCTTGTCTGTAGTTTTTGAATTGGCAAAACGGATATTATAGTTTATATCGTCGTCGCCCGGGACAAGTTTATGCGCTTTTTCGTAATAAAGCAATGCCGAGGGTATATCACCATTTTTATAGCTGGCATTACCCATGTCAAAATATACTGCTGCGGATTGGTAGCCCGAATCCAATATCTGCTGGTAAATACTCAGCGCGTCTTTATATTGCGCTTTACCATAATAAATATTGGCTTTGGCAAAAAGAGCGTTTTCCGTGTTGTTGGCAAATGAAAACAGCGGCAGAATAATCCCGATAACGAGATATACCAACCGTATTTGACAATTAAATTTCATTTTCAATATCATTAATTATCCCTTTTGCTTTTTCAAAAACTTCCTGCTGCGAAATATGTGTAACCGGTGCGTAACGCGCCATTTCGCAAAGATCAAGCGTATCCACCAACTGATTTATCAGCAGTTCTTTTAATGAACGGGCCTTTAACTCAGATAAAATAGTTTCCCTGTCTAAATTAGCGTATGATATATTGAGCTTATCGCTTAAATATCCATAAAGGCCTTTAAATATGTCTTCGTAGAATCCCTTTGTATTATTGGCCGATAACTGTTTTTGAGCGCTCGCCAAGTGTTTTGCAGCTATTTTACCTGCCCGCCTGTTTTTTACTTTTGCAAGGTCGCTGTTGTTTTTAATTGTCCATTTACGATAGACGTAAGCCACATAGCATAAAACCGGCCCCAGTAAAAGCAACAGGTAATATCCGAACGATCCAAAGAATTCGTCGCCTTGTTTAATCAGCTCTTTATCTTCAGTTTTAATATACCTTACATCATTGCCTAAAGCTTTAATATCCTGCTTATCAACATCTGAAAAGGCGGTGACATTGCTTTCTGATGTACCCTTATTTACCTTAATATGAAAGGCTTTAGTGGATAATGTGATATACTTATTAGTTGCTGGGTTAAAATAGGAAAACTTAAGCGGTTCGATGGTAAAATCGCCCTGATGCCTCGGGATTAGCAGATAGTTATAAAATCTGCAGCCTGAAACCCCACTTTCGCTTTCATTTAGGGTATCGGTTATTTTAGGATCGTACTTTTCAAAATCGGCAGGAAAATTGGTACTCAGCGTCTTTAACAATTTTATATTTCCGGAACCCGAAACCTTTACTTTATAATTTAATGCGTCATTAGCCTTCAGTTCTGTTTTATCTACTGATGCTTGTATGTTAAAGTTACCCACTGCACCTGTAAAACTATCAGGTTTACCAACTTCAGGCAGGGGTTTAACATGAATGATAACCGGGGCACTCTTGATTTTAACTTTCTCTTCCTTGAACGATCCACCGAAAAACTGTTCCATTACATCATGAGATTGAACCGGCACCCTCACGATAAATGTCATTCCTAAAGGGTCTATGGTGAGATTGCCGGAATGTTCCGGAAAAAGAATGGTTTGTTTTATATCCGCAACACTATATCTCAAACCTTTATAAACCTCCACGTGCATTTGTACCTGCTGTTGTTGGTTTTTAAGGTCTTCATTCCAAAAACCATTTAGATCAGGCAATTTGTCCAACTGGTTCTGTTCAATATCAAAGCGGGTGTATAGTCGGTAACTCAGGTTAATTTTTTCGCCCTGGTATACGCTATTTTTATCGACTATTGCCCTGATAAATAAAGATTTAGATATTTCTGCAGGGTTCCCCTGAGTAACACCGCCGTCCGGACCGTTTTGTACCTGGCTGTTTTGGGGCGCAGGCCGGCCTTTTACTACTTTTATTTTTATTGCATTCGTGCTCAACTTACGACCGCTGACTATTGCCGTGGCAGACCCTATAGTAAATTCACCCTCTTTTATCGGCGTAAGGATATAACTATAAGAGTTACTCATAGTTGTGCTGCCGTTGATGGAGGTCATGCTGGTTGAAACATTTGGACCCGACAATACCTGGAACCCATTGAAATTGGGAGGTGTAAATCCATCGGCATTACCATTGACCGAAAAATCAATTTGAAATTGTTCACCGGTACCCACCTCATTTTTGCTTACAGATGCAGTGAATTTTACATCCTGGGCAAATAACAAGCCGGTACCAAACAGTAAAAAAGTTAATATGAATTTTATTTTCATGTGTTTTTTTAGAGGTTGTAATCGTTTTAATGGTTGTAAAGGTTAAAATTATGCAACTACAACTTTTTCAACAACTACAACCCTTACAACTATTCTAACAGCAATAACCTACCAATCCTTTTCAATTTGTCTTTTTTCCCCTTTTAACTTTTTGTTCTTCAGTTTATCCTGGGTTTGTTTTTCATCATTGTTCAGGGCGTCAAGCATCCGTTCAGCATCTTCTTTTGATATTTTATCTGGCTGCTGTTGTTTTTGCTGATCTTTTTTGTCTTGGTTCTGCTTGTCCTGGTTTTGTTTGTTTTGATCTTTGTTGTTTTTGTTTTTGTTATCCTGATCCTTTTTGTCGTCTTTTTTCTGCTGATCTTTATTCTTATTGTTTTGGTTCTTGTTGTCTTTATTTTGCTGTTGCTGTTTTTTCAGCTTTTCTTGCGCATAGGCAAGGTTGTAGCGTGTATCATCATCCTTAGGATTATTGAGCAGCGCTTTTTTATAAGCCTCGATACTTTCTTCAAGCTTTTTATTTTCAAGGTACGAGTTACCCAGGTTATGATAAGCCTGTGCTGCTACAGTTTTATTAGTGTTGGTTGAGGTAATTTTGTTAAACTGTTCGGTAGCGTCGGCAAATTTCTTTTGCTTATATAATGCATCGCCTAAGTTAAAACTACCTTCTATGTTCTGAACTTTACGATTGTCGGGAGTTTTTTCAACCGATTTACGATAGTTGGCTTCAGCATCTTTAAAATTTTGTTGCTGGTACAGGTCATTCCCTTTTTTAACATAGCGTTTTTCCTGCTGTGCAAAAATTGACGAGCAGCTCATTATAAATAATATGATAATTATTACCTGCTTCATGTGTTTTTAACTTCAAATAGTTTTAAACCCCTCAATCTTAAACTTTTACGATTCGAGATAAAAAATTCGATAATCAACAATAAAAAAGCAAACCCCAGGAATATCTGGAAACGGTCTTCAAAATCCTTAAAGCTTTTGCTGTCGATAGTTTTCCGTTGTACTTTACTAATCTGTGTCATCACTATATTTAAACCGCTGTTGGCGTTCGTGGCCCTTACGTAAACACCCTGACCTGCAGCAGTAATTTCCTTACACATGTCCTCATTCAGCTTACTAACGACGGTATGACCGGCGCTGTCTGTATGGAAACCAACCTGTTTGCCATCTTGTATCAAAGGCACTGGGGCGCCATCAGACGAACCCATGCCTATCACATTCACCATAACATCCTTAGCCGCCGCGTATTTTGCTGAAGATACTGCGTCATCTTCGTGATTTTCACCATCAGTAATAATAATCATAGCCTTGCCTGTTCCGTTCTTAAAATCGAAGGACTTCATGCCCAAATCAATTGCCGCACCGATGGCTGTACCCTGCGTTGGTACCATGTTGGTATTAATGGTATTTAAAAAAAGCTTGGCGGCCGAATAATCGGTAGTCATAGGCAATTGCACAAAGGCTTCGCCTGCAAAAACGATGATACCTATGCGGTCGCTGTGCAGGTTATCAATTAATTGTGCTATAGCTTGTTTGGCATTTTCTAAACGGTTGGGTGCCATATCCTGCGAAAGCATACTATTTGAAACGTCCAGCAATATCATCAGGTCGGCGCCTTTGCGTTTTTCCTCTTCCATTTTTGAGCCGATCTGTGGGTCGGCAGCGCCAATAATCAGCAAACCAAAGGCTATAATAAATAAAATAAATTTAAGCCATGGCCTCGAAAATGAAACCTGGGGTATCATCATGTTTACCACATTTTTATCGCCCAACTTGGCCATAGCTTTCTTTTTCCACCAGCTTAAACGGGCAAAAAGAAATATGAAAAGCGGGATGGCTGCCAATCCCCACAAAAATTCTATATGTGCAAAACGTAGCATCCTATTATGTTAAAGCTCCTTTAAGCAAAGTGTTTTTTATTATAAACTCGCACAATAAAAAGAATAAAGCGATAATTGCGAAAGGCAAAAACATCTCGGTTTTTTTATGATACTGTGTAACATCAATTTTCGCTTTCTCCATTTTGTCAATTCGTTCATAAATATGTTTAAGTGTTTCGTTATCCGTGGCTCTGAAATATTTACCGCCCGTAACATTTGCTATTTTGGTCAGCGTACCCTCGTCAACATCAACCAGAATGCGCTGGTATTGTACGCCATAGGGTGTTTGCATCGGGTATGGTGCATAACCCTTGGTGCCGATACCGACCGTATAAACCCGCACATTAAATTGTTTGGCAATTTCCGCTGCAGTTTCGGGCGAAATTGACCCTGCGTTATTTGAACCATCTGTAAGCAAAATAACGACCTTGCTCTTTGCCTCGCTGCCTTTAAGCCTGTTTACTGCTGTAGCCAATCCCATGCCTATGGCTGTGCCATCGGTGATCATTCCATTTTTAACATCATTAAAAAGGTTAACCAACACTGTATGATCAATGGTTAAAGGACATTGCGTAAAGCTCTCACCACTAAAAATAACCAGGCCAATCCGGTCGTCGGGACGGTTCTTTATAAAATCAATGGCTATATTTTTGCCTGCTTCCAGCCTGTTAGGTTGAAAATCTTCGGCAAGCATACTGCCTGAAATATCGGATGCAATCACAATATCAATCCCCTCGGTAGTAGAGTTTTGCCAGCTTAGCGACGACTGTGGCCGTGCCAGCGCAACCACTAACGCAGCTATCGCCAACGACCGTAAAACGATCCCCAAATGGCGCAGGCGCGGAACTATGCTTTTTACAGGCAATGAAAATCCCCTCATTGCCGATATGCTCAAAGTGCCCTGCAGTTTTTGCTCCCTCCAAATATAGTAGGCGATCATTATGGGGATAACAATCAATAGCCATAAAAATAAAGGGTGTGCAAATTCAAGTTCGCTAAACATTGGTGTTACCTCCCTCTGTGCTTTCCATCTGCTCCTGCTGTCGCGTTCTTTCAACAAAATAAATGGCGTTGTTTATGCTTTGCTCATTTTCGGCTGGCAAAGGTTTTTCTTTTGCGAATTTCACCAAATCGGCAAGCACCAATATTTTATTGAGCATGTTTTTATCATCGTCGTCCAAATGCTTGCGCCTTAGCCCTGATAAAATCTCATCTGTTGTTTGTTCATGAGCCTTTACGAGGTATCTTTTCTCGAGGTATTCGCGCAGAACGTCGGTTAACTCGATATAGAATTGTTTAACCTCGCCCTGTTGCCAAAGCTTTTTATCCTGGAGCTCTTTTAGTTGATTCAATGCTACGATATGCGGTGCAACTTTAGGCTTAGGCGCTTCAATTTTTACTTCTTTTTTAGGCTTATTGCGGTAATACCAAATCAAACCACCGATGGCTGCAAGGGCCACTACGCCAATCACTATCCAATACCAATTGTCCTTAACCCAATCCAAAAACGTGTACGAGACAGCTAAGGGCTGTTTAATATCGTAAATGGCCTTGGTGGTATCAACCTTTACTGTCGCAACCTGAAGTGTTAACTCATTGGTTTTCAAAACACCTGTTGAGGTACCGATAGCAAAAGGCGGGATAGTATAAGTCCCCGCATCAAAACTTGTTATGGTATAGCCCTGTATTACCGTTATGTTTTTAGGGTCATTTTTATCAGTAGTGGTGTCAGGTTTGCCGGTACTCACTACCTGAACTTTACTTACTACCGTGTCGCCTAATTTCGGAAAGTTAACATGTTCCTTTGCCGGCTGGTGAATGCTCAGGAATAGTTTGGTTTGATCGCCTATCCTGATAGTGTACTGCTGTAATTTTGCTTCAACTTGTATGTTTTGTGCCCTGGCGATATCAGCAAAGCCGATTAACAACATAAATGCCAGGATATAATTAAAAAACTGTTTCTTCATTTTTTAGCGCCTGCTCTCCCGTTTTTTGAATAATGTCATTAATGGTTTAACGTACGATTCATGCGTACCAATATCAGCGGCATCCACGCCCGATTTGCTGAAAACTTCTTTTAAGGCCGCATTCCTCCTTAAAGCATCGGCTTTAAAGGCAGTGCGCACGTTTTTATCACTGGTGTTTACCCACACCACCTCACCCGTTTCCTCGTCTTTTACCGGAATCAACCCCAGATCAGGAAACTCCTCTTCGTGTTTATCGAAAAGTCTTAAGGCAATAATATCGTGTTTCTTATTGGCAATCTTTAACTGTGCCTCGAACGTCGGACTCATAAAATCGGAAATAATAAAAGCTGTGCATTTCTTTTTAATGGCACTTGTAAAATATTTCAAAGCTTCAGCTACGTCAGTTCCTTTGTTTTGAGGCTTAAAGTCTATAAGTTCACGTATGATCATTAAGATATGACTACGCCCTTTTTTGGGTGGGATAAACTTTTCAATCCTATTGCTGAAAAATATCACGCCCACCTTATCATTGTTTTGTATTGCCGAAAAAGCCAGTACAGCGCAAATCTCGGTAGCCAGGTCTTGCTTTTGCTGGTTAATGGTACCAAAATTTTCCGATCCGCTTACATCCATCAGCAGCATCACCGTCAATTCGCGCTCCTCATCAAAAACCTTTACGTACGGGTGATTAAAGCGGGCGGTAACGTTCCAATCTATTGTACGGATCTCGTCGCCCACCTGGTACTCCCGCACCTCACTAAAGGCCATACCTCGCCCCTTAAAAGCAGAGTGGTACTCGCCCGAGAAGATATGATTGCTCATTCCGCGGGTTTTTATCTCAATCTTCCGTACTTTTTTTAATAGTTCTTTTGTGTCTTTTGCCATTTGTTGAAGAGTCTGGAGTCTCAAGTCCGCAGTCAAATCATCTGAGAGACTTTCTTTTTATTTAGTACTTCAGACTTTAAACTGCCGCCCCGAGACTCCTTACGGTACTTCTACCACGTTTAATATTCCTGTAATAATATCTTCAGTGGTCATGTTTTCGGCTTCGGCTTCATAGGTTAGCCCTATGCGATGCCTTAGCACGTCATGACAAATTGCCCTTACATCCTCCGGAATTACATAGCCTCTGCGCTTGATGAAAGCATACGCCTTTGCTGCCAGCGCCAAATTAATACTTGCCCTTGGCGACGCACCAAAGCCAATCAGGTTTTTGTAGTTAGCCAGTTTATATTGGTCGGGATAGCGGGTGGCGAAGACAATATCAATGATGTATTGCTCAATTTTTTCGTCCATATACACTTCCCTCACCACCTTGCGCGCTTTAATGATATCCTCAGGCTTTACGATAGCTGTAGGTTTTAACATTCCCTGCGGTGCGATGTTCGAGCGGATGATCCGCTTTTCGTCTTCCTTGCTTGGGTAACCTATTACAACCTTCAGCATAAAACGGTCAACCTGTGCTTCTGGCAGTGGGTAGGTTCCCTCCTGCTCTATCGGGTTTTGCGTTGCCAGTACCAGGAAAGGATTTGGCAACGGGAAAGTGTTATCACCGATGGTAACCTGCCGCTCCTGCATCGCTTCGAGCAGTGCGCTTTGCACTTTAGCAGGAGCACGATTTATTTCGTCGGCCAAAATAAAGTTGGAGAAGATGGGCCCCTTTCTAACTATAAACTCCTCTTTCTTTTGGTTATAGATCATGGTTCCTACCAAATCGGCGGGGAGCAGGTCGGGGGTGAACTGGATACGACTGAAATCGGCCTGTATTGTTTTGGCAAGTGTATTTATTGCCAGTGTTTTAGCCAAACCAGGCACACCTTCCAACAGAATATGCCCATCGGCCAGTAAGCCGATCAACAAGCGCTCCACCATATATTTCTGCCCCACAATCACTTTATCCATTTCCATTTTAAGCAAATCGACAAAGGCGCTTTCGCGCTGGATCATTTCATTAATGGCCCTAATATCCATTGAATAAGCATTGCTGCCTGTTAAAGCATCGGTAGAAGGCTGTGTAGTATTACTTGTTATATCTTCCATTAAAACGATTTATTTTTCGATTGGCAAACTTAAACAGCGAATTAATTTCTGACAACAAAATTTTGAGGAAATATGTTAAAAAGTGTTAAAACCGTAATAAGTATCATCTTGTAACACCCCGTTTCAGACAAATGAAATTATAATTTTGGATGCATTTTCGAATTTGGAACCCCTATTGGTTTGCCTTGCTATTTTTGGTTTTTAATTAACTGTAAATTTAACCTGTATTTAAATTGCATTGTTATCTATGTAAATTATTAAATCAGACATGAATTTAATTCAAAGATTTTTTAATTTGAGTAGGTATATTATACCCGGCGCTTTGGTGATTACATTGTCGGTAATCAATTGTCATGCACAGGATAAAAAACCAAAAACCGACTCCGCATATTCAAATCCTCAGATTGACATTTTTGACGTATTGCGCAGGCTGACAAAGAAACCCAAAAAACCGATTGACACAGTCGGCAAGGATAAACCCAATCTCTCCTTTTTACCTGTTCTGGGTTACAGCCCCGCAAATGGCGTTGTACTGGGAGCGGCCGTAAGTGTTACAACATACAGGGGCGATCCAAAAACAACCAAGCTTACTACTGCACTGCTCAATGCTTCTATAACAACAAAAGACCAGGTTATATTAAACCTAAGGTATGATCTTTACACCTCACAAAATAAATGGTATATATCCGGTGATAACCGCCTGTTATTTTTTACCCAACCCACGTATGGCCTTGGCATATATGGCCTCAACAATCAGCCTTTTACTTTTAACTTTAACGGCATAAGCGTCACAACTAAAGGCAGTTTGGAACAACCTTTAAGCTATAACTATATCCGGCTATATGAGACCTTTTTAAGAAAAATAAATGAACATCACTGGTATGCAGGAATGGCGGTTATGATTGATCACAATTTTAAAATACAGGACGAATCCTTAAAACTCGACTCACCCATACATCCTACGTCGCATTATATCTACTCGAAGGCTTATGGGTTTAACAGTACAGCTTACTCTGCCGATGGCGTGGCCGTGCAAATTATGCATGATAGTCGCGATAACCCACTAAACCCTTATAGCGGCAATTATTTTGATGTGAGCTATCGTGTAAATCCTAAATTTTTAGGCAGTTCGCAAAACAGCACCGTCCTTTATTATGAATACACTACGTATATCAATGTAAATAAAGATATTCCACAAAATTTAATTGCCTTTTGGTTTTGGGGAACAAATGTATTAACAGGGCGTGTACCTTATTTAGAATTGCCATCCATTACCTGGGATACCTATAACAGATCAGGCAGAGGATATATCCAGGGGCGGTTTAGGGGAGATAATATGCTGTATGGTGAGGCTGAGTTTCGTTTCAGGATCACTAAAAATGGATTATTGGGTGGCGTTACCTTTATCAACGGCACTACCGCCAGCAATCCTCTGCCTTATGTCAGTCAGAACCTGTTCAACACGATAGCACCCGGAGGCGGTGTAGGCCTTCGCATTAAGATGAATAAAGCCGATCGCACCAACATTACCGTCGATTATGCCCTGGGTTACGGCTTTTCAGGAATTTATTTAAATCTAAGAGAGGCATTTTAGATGGAAAGCGTTAAGAAACAAGATGAAAATCGTATGTTAGTATGAAGTAAACAAGCAATAGCACATGCCATTTTTATCCCACATATCCCTCTCACCAGTTAGTGACGGCAGTTATCTGCAAAATATTCCGGGCATTAAAAAAGGCCTGCAACTCAAACTAAAAGCGAACGTGACATTCTTCGTCGGCGAGAATGGATCAGGGAAGTCAACACTGTTGGAAGGTATTGCAGAGCAGTGCGGTTTCAGTTTAAGGGGAGGCAACCGGAACCACAACTTTAATACCGGCCACCGGTTCGAGGGCTACGAATCGGCGCTGGCATCGCACTTACAACTTGGCTGGACGCCTCGCCGCATCACCGACGGGTTTTTCATGAGGGCGGAGAGCTTTTTCAATTTTGCCTCCTATATTGATGAGTTGGCTAAAGAAGATAGCCGTATTCTGAGGGCCTATGGCGGGCGGTCACTGCATGAGCAGTCGCATGGGGAATCGTTCCTTGCTCTTTTTGATAATCACTTTGAAAATGGTGTATATATCCTAGACGAGCCCGAGGCTGCCTTGTCGCCCGCCAGGATCCTGGCTTTTATGTCGGTCATCAACCGGCTCGAACAAAACGGAAGGGCACAATTCCTGATAGCCACTCACTCGCCGATGCTGATCTGCTATCCCGGAGCAACTATTTACCAGTTTGATGACGATGGTGTGCGCGAAACCAACTATGAAGATACCGAGCATTATTCCCTCACCAAATCGTTTTTGAATACCCCGGCGGTGTATCTCCGGCATTTGATGGAGGGATGATATTTCGGCCTATTCAAGCATTCCGCTGTTGGCGGGAATATGAACGATGGCGCTGCAACGCCATCACCAGGCGCTTTCAGTGTTCACCGTTCACGTTCATTGAGTTGTACTGGAAAAGGTTGACACTTTTTTTTATAAAGTTAAAACTATTTGTTGCTTGTGTGTCGTGTTAGAATGTGGGGAACGCTAAGCGTTGTCCACATCCTAACACGTTTTTCTTTTTTTGCTT
>DASYEP010000160.1:0-3135 GCA_036498965.1 Mucilaginibacter sp. | reverse complement strand
GTTCATGGTATCCATTACAATCAGCTTAGGGCGCTTCTTTAAGCGGTTGATAACCGTTTGCTGCACCTGCGGGGTTAAGTTGCCCAGCATAAGGTATTCGCAGTCCTGGTACGATGCGGGGATGATGGGGTCAAAATCTGCCAGTACATTAAGCTCGGTAGTGAGCGTGTCGCGGTTGTTCATATCATTATGATATTTGCCGCTCCAGAAGAATGACTTTTCACCTGCCTTTACTTGTAAGCCTTCAGTATCGATAGTATGATTATTAAGATCTTTGATAAAACCCTGTGGGAAATCCTCCCCAACAACGGCAACAATCTTTACCTTATCATAAAAATAAGAAGCTGCTAAACTTGCAAACGTGGCGGCACCGCCAACAATTTTATCTGTTTTGCCAAAAGGCGTTTCAATAGCATCAAATGCAACGGAACCAATAACCAGTAAACTCATTAAATAGTATTTAAAATTTTTGCAAATATTATGAAATTAAGCCGCAATTGTCCCAATTTAATATATAATTGAAAATTTAAATGGCTTTAACTCAGTCGCTAATTTATTTAATTGAATAAATTTTAATTTTTTTTCAAAGAGTAGTTGCGTAATTAATTCGGAAATCATACTTTTGCACACTCCAAACCGGAAAATGATTCCTGAGTAGCTCAGCCGGTTAGAGCATCTGACTGTTAATCAGAGGGTCGCTGGTTCGAGCCCAGCCTCAGGAGCCTGAAAATCAATGATTTAACCCCACTCTGGCGAGTGGGGTTTTTTGTTTCTCACACATTTCTCACACATTTTCATGAAAAAACGATGATCTGTTATATCTTTTAAAAAAATCAGATTCATAGTTTTAGTGAATTTTACGTGGTCAAGCAGAATAATTGAGGGAAAGGAAAAAAGTATTTGCTTTGCAGGTAAAACAGGGTCAAGCAGAATAATTGAGGGAAAGGATAAAAAGTATTTGCTTTGCAGGTAAATATTAACACACGAACGCTTGTCAACTGCATACGAAACACTTGTCCGCCTGATTTTACCCGAAGGGCTTTTGGAATACTTTGAACTTACTGATGTCCGCTCATCTGAGAGTGGACAATTGAATATTTACCTTGAGGAAAAGAACCTTGCGCCTGCTGGTTATGAAAAGGCACAATTAGAGTCAAAGGGCTTTCTACCGGAGACAGCCATCCAGGACTTTCCCATCCGTGGCCATAAGGTAGCCCTGTGTATCAAAAGGCGCAGGTGGGAGGTTTTGGAAAGCGGGGCGATTATCACAAGAGACTGGAACTTAGTACGAAAAGGAGCGCGAATGACAACGGAATTCGGCACTTTTTTAAAAGGTATATTTGGATAATAACCCGATTAGCTGCCATTTGTTAGGGCGGCTATATACAGTTGATGGCAAACAGCTGCAACAACAATACAAAGACTTTTTGAGCGATTTCCACGGCTGGGATCAAAAAGAACATGCAGATGAGTGGATGTTGTTTGAACAAAACATCGGGCCCTCGCTAAGCATAGATGAAACAGCATTGAGCAACGGCGAACTCTATACCATTATCACCAATAAAGAAGCTAAAGGCGGGAAGAAAGCAATTGTAGCTATGATAAGGGGTACACAAGCGGAGCTGATCATAAAGGTTATCGAACGCATACCGCTGCGTAAAAGGAATAAGGTTAAAGAAGTAACGATGGATATGGCGGCAAATATGATTAAAGCCATCCGCAGGTGTTTTAGCCATGCCACCCGGGTGATCGACAGGTTCCATGTGCAAAAGCTGGCTTATGACGCTGTACAGGAAGCAAGGATAAAATACCGATGGGAAGCGCTGGACGCAGAAAGCAAAGCGATTGAAGATGCCAGGAAAACCAAACTATCCTATCAACCCGAGGTGTTCAGTAATGGGGATACCTTAAAACAACTATTGGCCAGGAGTCGCTACCTGCTTTTCAAGCATGAATCGAAATGGACAGCTTCCCAAAAGGAAAGAGCTGACCTGCTTTTTCCAAAATACCCGGAACTGCTCAAAGCCTATAAACTGGCTATCGGACTAGGCAATATATTCACTATATGTAAAAGTAAGCAGATCGCCTTTAAAAGACTCGCCCTTTGGTATAATCATGTGGAGGATTCTGGTATTGACGCTTTTAAAACCGTGGCACGGTCTGTTCATCAGCACTATGAATCTATCCTAAACTTCTTTGACAACAGAAGCACAAACGCCTCTGCCGAATCTTTTAATGCCAAAATCAAAGCTTTCAGAGCTACTTCCAGAGGGGTCAGAGATACTACTTTCTTCTTATTCAGACTCGCTAAAATCTATGCGTAAACTTCTATTCCCACAACTTTTCGTCATGACCCCTAAAATCACTCACGCAATTGCTCACATCTTCCTTGATATTGATTGGTGTTTTTTGGTGGGAATAAAAAAAACCCACAAATCAGTGTGATTTGCGGGTTTTCGACTTCGATTGGTATCGCTTTAAGTCGGGATGGCAGGATTCGAACCTGCGGCCTCCACATCCCAAATGTGGCGCGATACCGGGCTACGCTACATCCCGTAAGGGTCTGCAAAGGTAAGCTTTATACTTACTGTTGCAAATATATTTTTAAATAAATTTTAATCGTTTTCGAATTGAAATGTTTGCACAAAAAAACTCTTCTCTAACAGATATCGCACAAATCACAGCCTTAATTCCTACTCCCTTTAAGTGAGCCTGTTAGTTTTAATTGTTTAATTATCCGGCACAATTTCCGGGTAAAAAATTCGAGGTTTTTATAAATTTTATACGGTAGTAGTAACCGCCCAATGAATAATAATAAATGCTATACAAACAACACAAATTAATCCGAGGATAACTAAAGTATAGAATATAAAACTTTTCATCAGGGGCATATTATAAAGTTTATAACGCAGAATTATACATTACTTTGTAATAGTTGCATGTAATTACAAAATGGTAAGTTATTGGAAATAAATGATCGTAAGACACAATCACTCCAGGCCGCCCATTAATTCATCAAATTACAGATACTAATATAAGCATTTATGAAAACAAAATAAATTTATAACCCGTAAATTATTTAGCTATCAATACCTCCACGTCATAATTAATAAAAAGTCCGCTTTCAATTACCCC